>NZ_JBIBVJ010000006.1:0-404851 GCF_043080305.1 Kitasatospora sp. NPDC015120
GGGGGGGGGGGGGGGGGGGGGGGGGGGGGGGGGGGGGCGGGGGGGGGGGGGGGGGCGGGGGGGGGGGGGGGGGGGGGGGCGCCCCGCCCCCCCCCCGGGGGGGGGGGGGGGGCGCCGGCCCCCCCCCCCACCCCTCTGCCGTTGCCGTCGTGCCGCGTGCCACGCGGACCGCCGAGGGGACGCCGCCGTGACCGACCTGGACCTCACACCCGGCCTGAGCCCCGGCCACCTCGGTGCGCCGGTGACCGAACCGGAGGGCCGCCCACCGGGCGCGCCCGCCCCGCGCCCCGATGCGCCCGATCCACGCCGACGGCGCAACGGGCTGGCCTGCCTGCTGACGGCGCTGTCGCTGTTCGGGGTGTTCGGCGGGATCGGGCTGGCCGGGTTCAGCTGGATCCAGGGGCAGCGCCGGCCGCCGGCCGCCGCCGACTACGCGGGCGACGGCTCCGGCTCGGTGCAGGTGTCGGTGCCCGAGGGCGCCGGGCTCAGCCAGATCGCCTCGGCCCTGGTGCGCAACGGCGTGGTGGCCAGCTCGCTGGCGTTCACCCGGGCCGCCCGGGGCAGCGCGGCGGCGGCCGGGCGGATCCAGCCCGGCACCTACACCCTGCGGCAGAAGATGTCGGCGGCCGCCGCGCTCGCCGTGCTGATCGACCCGGCCAACGCCAACGGCCTGACCATCCCCGAGGGCTGGCGCGGCAGCCAGATCTTCGCGGCGATCGACAAGAAGCTCCAGCTCCCGCCGGGCACCGCGGAGCAGACGGCCAAGGACCAGGCCGCCGAACTGGGCCTGCCGGAGACCGCCAACGGCGTCCCCGAGGGCTACCTGTTCCCCGCGACGTACGCCGTCACCGACGACACCACCGCCGCCGACCTGCTGAAGCAGATGGTCGAGCGGGCCGGCAAGGAGTTCGCCCGGGACGACGCGGAGGTGGTCGCGACCAACCTCGGGCAGTCCCTGTACGGGCTGGTGACCATCGCCAGCATGGTGCAGGGCGAGGCCGACAACCCCGAGGACATGGCGAAGGTCGCGCGGGTCATCTACAACCGGCTGGCCAAGAACATGCCGCTGCAGCTGGACTCCACCATCAACTACGCGATGGGGCGCTCCACCCTGAACACCAGCGTCACCGACACCCGGCTCGACTCCCCGTACAACACCTACAAGCACGCGGGGCTGCCGCCGACGCCGATCTCCAACCCGGGGCGGCAGGCGATCATGGCTGCGGTGGACCCGGCGCCGGGGGACTGGCTCTACTTCGTGACCGTGAAGCCGGGGGACACCCGCTTCACCGACAGCTTCGACGTGCAGCAGAAGAACGTCGCGGAGTTCAACGCGAACCGGGCGGCGGCCGGTGCCTCGGCCGCGGCGAGCGCCTCGGCGTCCGCCGCCGCGTCCGCCGCGGCCACGCCCTCGCCGGGGGCGCCGTAGCGGCGGTCGGCGCCCCGGCCGGGTGGTCGACTGCGGTACGGTAGCGTCTCCGTCCAGGTGTTGCGCTAGCACGCCGGTTCGACAAGCAGCCGGGACGCCGTCCCGGGCGACCGGGCCGATCCTCCGGTCGTCTCCGTCGGTATAAGGGGATCAATGACCGATCTGGGTCGGGGCTACGGCCCCCAGGGCTCCGAGCCGTGGCATCCGGGTGACCCCGGGTACGGCGGCCAGCAGCCGGTCCCCGGCCAGCAGGACGGGCAGTGGCAGCAGCATCCCCAGCAGCAGTACGGCGGTCAGCAGGGCTACCCGCAGCAGCAGATGCCGCAGCCGGGCATGGGTCAGCAGGCGATGGGCGGACAGCAGGGGTACCCGCAGGGCGGCCAGGGCGGACAGCAGTACGACGGCCAGCAGTACGACGGTCAGCAGGGGTACCCGCAGCAGATGCCCCCGCAGGGGTATCCGCAGCAGCAGGGTTACCCGCAGCAGGGCATGGGCGGCCAGCAGGGCTACCCCCAGCAGCAGATGCCGCAGCAGCAGATGCCCCAGCAGGACCTGGGCCGGCAGGACATGGGCGGGCAGGGCGGGGACCGGCAGCAGTACGGCGGCCGGCAGCAGGGGTATCCCCAGCAGGGCGTTCCGCAGCAGGGCGCCCCGGCGCAGCAGGCCCAGCGGCCGGCCGCCGGGCAGCAGCCCTCCGGTCCCGGCCCGGACGGCATCGACTGGGAGGCGGAGGCCGCCGCGCTGGAGGCCGGCGCCGGTCCGGCCGGGGCCGACGGCGGCGCTGAGCAGCACGCCGAGGACGAGTGGGACGGCCACGAGGGCGAGTACGCCGAGGACGAGTACCACGAGGACGGCGCGGACGACGACGGACGGGGCGGCTTCCTCGGCGAGGAGGACGACTCCCGCGAGGCGAAGAAGAAGCGCAAGGAGAAGGGCAAGAAGTCCGGCCGGCGCAACGGCGGCGCCTGCCTGGTGGTCGCCCTCGTGCTGCTCGGCGCCATGGGCGGCGCCGGCTACTGGGGCTACGGCTTCTACAAGGACCACTTCGGCCCGGCGCCGGACTTCCCCGGTCCGGGCACCGGCTCGGTCAACGTCGAGATCAAGCCGGGTGCGGCGGGCAGCCAGATGGGTGCGGCGCTGAAGGCGGCCGGCGTGGTCAAGAGCATCGACGCCTTCAACGCGGCGTGCGACAAGAACGCGAAGTGCTCCACCATCCAGCCCGGCGCCTACGCCATGCCCAAGGAGATGTCGGCCGAGGGGGCCGTGCAGTTCCTGGTGGAGGCCAACGGCGGCGAGAAGCTGATCATCCAGGAGGGCCTGACCTCCGTCGCCACCTACGTCAAGATCGACGAGAAGCTGGGCCTGCCCAAGGGCACCACCGCGAACGTCGCCAAGGAGCAGGTCAACAACCTGGGCCTGCCCGCGTACGCCAACGGCAACATCGAGGGCTTCCTCTGGCCGACCCGCTACTCGATCACCCCGGGCATGAAGCCCGAGGACCTGCTCAAGCAGATGGTGAAGAACGCCGCGGACCGCTACGCGGGCCTGGACGCGGAGGCGTCGAAGATCGGCCTCAAGTCCGGCTACGAGGTGGTCATCGAGGCGAGCATCCTCCAGGCGGAGGGCAACAACAAGGACGACTTCGCCAAGATGGCGAAGACCATCCAGAACCGGCTGGCCGACAAGGGCAAGGTCAACGGCAAGCTGGGCATGGACACCACGCTGCAGTACTCGCTGGGCCGCAAGAACCTCGACAAGCGGGACATCAACGACGGCTCCAACAAGTACAACACCTACATCAACCCGGGCCTGCCGCCGACGCCGATCTCCAACCCCGGTGACGACGCGCTCAAGGCGACGCTCAACCCGGCGGACGGCAAGTGGCTGTACTTCATCGCGATGTCGCCGACCCTGACCCTGTTCGCCGAGACGGACGCGGAGCACGCCAAGAACACCGAGGAGTACTGCAAGTCGATCGGCGCCAAGTTCGACGCGGCGGCCGTCCACTGCACCAGCAAGGGCTGACCGGCCGCCCGGCGGCAGCACAGGGAGAGACACCAGCGTGACCAGCAAGCACCGGGCGGCCGTCCTCGGCTCGCCGATCGCCCACTCGCTGTCGCCCGCCCTGCACCGGGCCGCCTTCGCGGCGCTCGGGCTGGACGGCTGGCGCTACGACCGCTTCGAGGTCGACGAGGCCGCGCTGCCCGGCTTCGTCGCCGGGCTGGACGAGGCCGAGTGGGCGGGCTGCTCGCTCACCATGCCGCTCAAGCGGGCGGTGATCCCGCTGCTCGACGAGGTGAGCGCCACCGCCCGGTCGGTCGAGGCGGTGAACACCCTGGTGTTCACCGCCGACGGACGCAGGGCCGGCCACAACACCGACGTCCCCGGCCTGGTCAACGCGCTGCGGGAGCGCGGCATCACCGAGGTGCCGGCCGCCGCGGTGCTCGGCGCCGGGGCCACCGCCTCCTCCGCGCTGGCCGCGCTGGCCCGGCTCGGGGCCCGCGAGGTCACCGTCTACGTCCGCAGCCCCGAGCGGGCCCGGGAGATGACCGGGCTCGGCGAGCGCCTCGGCGTGGTGGTGCGGACCGCGGACTGGGCGCGCGGCGCCGAGGCACTGACCCACCCGCTCACCGTGGCCACCACGCCGGCCGGGGCGACCGACGGCTTCGCCGACGGCCTCACCGCCGGGCCCGGCGCGCTGTTCGACGTGCTGTACCACCCGTGGCCGACCAGGCTGGCCGGCGCCTGCACCGAGCGCGGGGCGACCGTGCTGGGCGGGCTCGACCTGCTGGTGCACCAGGCGGTGCTGCAGAGCGAACTGTTCACCGGGCGCACCCCCGGCCCGCTGGCGGCCGTCCGCGCCGCCGGTGAGGCGGCCCTGGCCGCGGGCTGAGGGCGCCCCCGGGCGCGCTCCGGACCAGGGCCGTCCGGCCCGTGCCGTCCCGCCGGTCGGCCGCGGGCTGTCCGGTGACCGGACTCCGCGGCCGGTCGACCGGTCCGGCATGAAAGGATTCGGGGACAAGGCACGTCCGGTCGGGCGGCGGCAGCGCCGCTCCGGTCCGCTGATGAAGGAGCTCCGTTGGGTACGTTGCGCTGGCTGACGGCGGGGGAGTCGCACGGCCCCGCACTCGTCGCGACGCTGGAGGGCCTGCCCGCCGGTGTACCGGTCACCACCGCCCTGGTGGCCGACGCGCTGGCGCGCCGCCGGCTCGGCTACGGTCGCGGCGCACGGATGAAGTTCGAGCAGGACGAGGTGACCTTCCTCGGCGGTGTGCGGCACGGCCTCAGCATGGGCAGCCCGGTCGCCGTCATGGTGGGCAACACCGAGTGGCCGAAGTGGGAGCAGGTCATGTCGGCCGACCCGGTCGACCCCGAGGTGCTCGCCGGTCTCGCCCGCAACGAGGCGCTGACCCGTCCGCGCCCGGGCCACGCCGACCTGGCCGGCATGCAGAAGTACTCGATCGACGAGGCCCGCCCGATCCTGGAGCGCGCCAGCGCCCGGGAGACCGCCGCCCGCGTCGCGCTCGGCGCCGTCGCCCGCTCCTACCTCAAGGAGACCTGCGGCATCGAGATCGTCAGCCACGTGGTGGAGCTGGCCGCCGCCAAGGCCCCGGCCGGCGTGCTGCCGCTGCCCTCCGACGAGGCGAAGCTGGACGCCGACCCGGTGCGCTGCCTGGACGCCGACGCCTCGAAGGCGATGGTCGCCGAGATCGACCAGGCCCACAAGGACGGCGACACCCTCGGCGGCGTCGTCGAGGTGCTCGCCTACGGCGTCCCGGTCGGCCTCGGCTCGCACGTCCACTGGGACCGCCGGCTGGACGCCCGCCTCGCCGCCGCGCTGATGGGCATCCAGGCGATCAAGGGCGTCGAGGTCGGCGACGGCTTCGAACTGGCCCGTGTCCCCGGCTCGCAGGCCCACGACGAGATCGTGCCGACCCCCGAGGGCGCCAAGCGCGTCTCCGGCCGCTCCGGCGGCACCGAGGGCGGCCTGTCCACCGGCGAGCTGCTGCGGGTGCGCGCCGCGATGAAGCCGATCGCGACCGTGCCGCGCGCGCTGCGCACCCTGGACGTGCGCACCGGCGAGCCGGCCAAGGCGCACCACCAGCGCTCGGACGTCTGTGCGGTGCCGGCGGCCGGCATCGTCGCCGAGGCGATGGTCGCCCTGGTGCTCGCCGACGCGGTCAACGAGAAGTTCGGCGGCGACCACGTGTCGGAGACCCGGCGCAACGTGCAGAACTACCTCGACCACCTGATCGTCCGATGACCACGCCGGTCGTCGTGCTGGTCGGCCCGCCCGGCAGTGGCAAGTCCACCGTCGGGCGGGTCCTCGCCGAGCGCCTCGGCCTCGGCTTCCGCGACACCGACGCGGACATCGAGGCGCAGGCCGGCAAGCCGATCCCGGACATCTTCGTCGACGAGGGCGAGCCGCACTTCCGGGCCCTGGAGGCGGCCGCCGTGCGCGCCGCCGCCGGCAGCCACGGCGGCGTGCTGGCGCTCGGCGGCGGCGCGGTGATGGCCGGGCCCACCCGTGAGCTGCTGCGCGACCTGCCGGTGGTGTTCCTGGAGGTGCCGCTCGCCGACGCGGTCAAGCGGGTCGGCCTGGACGCCCCCCGCCCGCTGCTGGCGGTCAACCCGCGGGCCCGCTGGCGCGAGCTGATGGAGGCCCGCCGCCCCCTCTACCTGGAGGTGGCCACCGCCGTCGTCGACACCGCCGGCCGCACCCCCGAGCAGGTCGCGGACGCCGTACTGGAAGCACTGGAGCTGAAGACCCCCCATGACTGACATCGTCAGGATTCACGTCGGCGGCAGCGCCGGCCACGACCCGTACGACGTGCTGATCGGGCACCAGCTGCTCGGCGAGCTGGCGCCGCTGATCGGGAGCCGGGCCCGGCGGGTGGCGATCATCCACCCGGAGGCGCTGTCCGCCACCGCGGACGCGATCCGCGAGGACCTGTCCGGCGAGGGCTACGAGGCCATCGCCCTCCAGGTGCCCAACGCCGAGGAGGCGAAGAGCGCCGAGGTGGCCGCGTACTGCTGGTCCGTGCTCGGGCAGACCGGGTTCACCCGCACCGACGTGATCGTCGGCCTCGGCGGCGGCGCCACCACCGACCTGGCCGGCTTCGTCGCGGCCACCTGGCTGCGCGGGGTCCGCTGGATCTCCGTGCCCACCACGCTGCTCGGCATGGTCGACGCGGCGGTCGGCGGCAAGACCGGCATCAACATCGCCGAGGGCAAGAACATGGTGGGCGCCTTCCACCCCCCGGTGGGCGTGCTGGCCGACCTCGCGACCCTGGAGACGGTGCCCCGGCACGACTACGTCTCCGGCCTCGCCGAGGTCATCAAGTGCGGGTTCATCGCCGACCCGGCGATCCTCGACCTGGTCGAGGCCGACCCGGAGGGCGCCAGGACCCCGGCCGGGCCGCACACCGTCGAGCTGATCCGGCGGGCCGTCCAGGTCAAGGCCGACGTGGTCTCCGGCGACCTCAAGGAGGCCGGCCGGCGCGAGATCCTCAACTACGGCCACACCCTCGGCCACGCCATCGAGCGCAATGAGCGCTACAAGTGGCGGCACGGCGCGGCGATCTCGATCGGCATGGTGTTCGCCGCCGAACTCGGCCGCCTCGCCGGGCGGCTGGACGACGAGACCGCCGACCGGCACCGCACCGTGCTGGCCTCGGTCGGCCTGCCGCTCAGCTACCGGGCGGACGCCTGGCCCAAGCTGCTGGACGCCATGAAGACCGACAAGAAGTCGCGCGGCGACCTGATCCGCTTCATCGTCCTGGACGGCCTCGGCAGGACCTCCGTGCTGGAGGGCCCCGACCCGTCCCTGCTGGTGGCCGCCTACGCGGAGGTCTCCGCGTGACCCGGGTGATGGTGCTCAACGGCCCCAACCTCGGCCGCCTCGGCAGCCGCGAGCCCGACGTCTACGGCTCCACCTCCTACGCCGGGCTGGTCGAGCGCTGCACCGCGCTCGGCGGGGAGCTGGGCTTCGAGGTCGAGGTGCGCGAGACCAACTCCGAGCAGACCATGGTGGAGTGGCTGCACGAGGCCGCCGACGGCCGGGTACCGGTGGTGATCAACCCGGGTGCGTTCACGCACTACTCGTACGCGATGCGCGACGCCGCCTCGCAGCGCACCGCGCCGCTGATCGAGGTGCACATCTCCAACCCGTACGCCCGGGAGACCTTCCGGCACACCTCGGTGATCTCCGCGGTGGCCTCCGGCACCATCGCCGGGTTCGGGATCGGCTCGTACGAGCTGGCGCTGCGCGCGCTGGCCGACCGGCTCACCACGGGCTGACGGCCCGGCAGCGGGCCGCCCGGGCGACGCCGGGCCGGTGACCAGCGGCGGCGCGGCGGCGGACTGTGTCCACCGCCGCGCCGCCGTGTAGTGTCCCGCTGAAGGAAGTCGGGAGGTGACCGTGACGCAGTACCCCGGGGGCGGGCCGGTTCCCCCGCGTCCCGTCGCTCCGCCGGTGCCCGCGTATCCCGCCGCCGCGTCCGCCGGGCAGCCGGCCGGCCGGCCGGCCGGGCCGCCGACGGTGCCGGTGCCGGTCGTCCCGCCGGGGCCGCCCGCGCCCGCCCCGGCCACCGCTCCCGCGCCCGCTCCGGCGCCCGCGCCCGCTCCGGCGCCCGCGCCCGCTCCGGCGGCGCCGGTGCCCGCCGGATCCACCGGCCACTTCGTGCTGCCGTCCGGTGCGCCCGTCCAGCTGCCCGCCCGCCCGCCGCAGCGGCAGCACGCGGCCACCGGCCCGATCGCGGTGCTGCTGATCGGCCCGGCCGGCGCCGGCAAGACCACCGTCGCCCGCCACTGGGCCGAGCGGCGCCCCACCCCGACCGCGCACATCAGCCTCGACGACGTCCGCGAGTGGGTGCAGTCCGGCTTCGCCAACCCGCAGTCCGGCTGGAACAACGCCTCCGAGGCGCAGTACCGGCTGGCCCGCCGGACCTGCGGCTTCGCCTGCCGCAACTACCTCGCCAACGGCATCTCCTGCATCATCGACGACGCCGTCTTCCCCGACCGCCCCGCCATCGGGCTCGGCGGCTGGAAGCGGCACATCGGCCCCGGCATGATCCCGGTGGTGCTGCTGCCCAGCCTGGACTCGGTGCTCAGCCGCAACGCCCGGCGCAGCGGCAACCGCCGGCTCGACGACGAGGAAGTGGCCCGGATCCACGGCCGGATGGCCGGCTGGTACAACTCCGGGCTGCCGATCATCGACAACTCCCACCTCGACGTGGCCGCCACGGCCGCCGAACTCGACCGGGTGATCCTGGCCCGGCTGATGGGCATCCCGGTGCGCTGAGCGGCCACCGCCGGCCCGGCCGGACTGTCGGTGCCGGCTGCGATGATGGACGGGTCCTGAACGACCCACCGGGGGGAGCCGCGCCCGTGCCGGAAGGCCACATCATCCACCGCCTCGCCGCCGAGAGTCACCGCGCCTTCGGCGGCCGGCCGGTCCGCGCCAGCAGCCCGCAGGGCCGCTTCGCGGACGGCGCCAAGCTGATCGACGGACGGGAGCTGGTCGCGGCCGAGGCCACCGGCAAGCACCTCTTCCTCGGCTTCGGCGAGGACGCCTGGGTGCACGTCCACCTCGGCCTGTACGGCGGCTTCACCTTCGGCGACACCGCCGACGGCCCGGTGCCGGAGCCGGTCGGCCTGGTCCGGCTGCGCCTGGAGAACGACGAGCACTACGCCGACCTGCGCGGCCCCCACACCTGCGCCCTGATCACCGACGCCGAGAAGGCCGCCGTCGCCGCCCGCCTGGGCCCGGACCCGCTGCGCGCCGACGCCGACCCGGAAGCCGCCTGGCGGCGGATGGCCGGCAGCCGTACGACGGTGGCCGCCCTGCTGATGGACCAGAAGGTGCTGGCCGGCGTCGGCAACGTCTACCGCGCCGAGGTGCTGTTCCGCCACGGCATCGACCCCCGGCTGCCCGGCCGCTCCCTGCGCCGCGCCGAGTGGGACGCCCTCTGGGCCGACCTGGTCGCCCTGATGCGCGAGGGCACCGTCGCCGGCCGCATCGACACCGTCCGCCCCGAGCACACCCCCGAGGCGATGAACCGCCCCCCGCGCGTCGACGACCACGGCGGCGAGGTCTACGTCTACCGCCGCGCCGGCCAGCCCTGCCTGGTCTGCGCCACCGGCATCCGCACCGAGGAACACGCCTCCCGCAACCTCTTCTGGTGCCCCACCTGCCAGCCGTCCCGCACGACGGCCTGATCCGGCCCCGGCTGCGCCCGTGGGCCCGGCCCGGGGCGGCCGGCCCGGGCGCAGGGAGCGCACGGGCCGCGGGGGCGCCGAGCGGCCCGCCCGGCGGTCAGCCGGCCGCTGCGGCGGGGGTGTCACCGGCGCACTGGTCGAGGAGGGGGCGCAGGGTGGCGTCCACGAGCCGGTAGCGCACGACGCGGCCCTCCTTCTCGCCGGCCACCACGCCGGCGGTGCGCAGGAGGCGCAGGGCCTGGGAGACGGCGGGGTCGCGCATGCCGGTGGCGACGGCGAGGTCGGTGACGGCGAGGGGGCCGGTGCGGTGCAGGGCGAGCAGGAGGGCGAGCCTGCCGGGGTCCGCGAGCAGGGCGAAGCGCTCGGCCCAGGAGCGGACGTGGGCGGTGTCGCCGATCGCGGCGATGGCCTCGCAGACCCGGTGGCCGTCGATGGTGCGGTGGCCCGCGCGGTCGGCCGGTACGAGATGCATGCGGCCCATTCTGGCAGGCAGGGGGTTGTGATCCTGAACACCTGCGTAGGTGCGCAGCCTTGCATGGGTCGCCCCCGGCCCCTACGGTGTTGCCCGCCGTGGTGCTCGGGAAGACCGGTGACGGACCCTCAGGGGTCCCAGTCCGGAGCGGCCCTCGCCACTGTGATCGGGGGAGAGTGTCCGTACCCAGGACGCCACTGGGCGCTTCGCGCGCCTGGGAAGGCGGGTACGGGAGCCCCGTAAGCCAGGAGACCGGCCACGGCATCTCACGACGTCATTCCACGAGGTGCTGGAGCGTGATCCCCAGATGACCCTGCCCGAAACCGCCGCCGCCGCGGCGTCGCCCGCCGCCCTGCCCGCCTTCCGCTGGCGCCGGGAGGACACCCTGCGCACCGCCGGGCTGCTGGGCGTGATCCTCGCCATGCACGTGGTGGCGTTCGGCACGCTGATCTTCCTGGTGGCGCCGGAGGAGTACGAGGTGGGCACCCAGGTCTTCGGGGTGGGCCTGGGCATCACCGCCTACACCCTCGGCATGCGCCACGCCTTCGACGCCGACCACATCGCGGTGATCGACAACACCACCCGCAAGCTGATGGCGGACGGCAAGCGCCCGGTCTCGGTGGGCTTCTGGTTCGCGCTCGGGCACTCCTCGATGGTGGTGCTGATGGCCGCGCTGGTGGCGGGCGGAGCGCAGCTGGCCAACACGCTGATGGACGACGAGTCGTCCACCCACCAGTGGCTGGGCATGGTCGGCACCTCGGCCTCCGGCGTCTTCCTGTACCTGATCGGCGCGCTCAACCTGGCGGCGCTGTTCGGCATCCTCAGGGTGTTCCGCTCGATGCGCGCCGGCCGCTTCGACGAGGCCGAGCTGGAGGCGCACCTGAACGCGCGCGGCCTGCTGGCCCGGGTGCTGAACCGGGCGACCCGCTCGATCACCCGGCCCGGGCAGATGTTCCCGGTCGGCATGGTGCTGGGCCTGGGCTTCGACACCGCGACCGAGGTCACCCTGATGGTGATGGCCGGCTCGGGCGCGGCCTCCGGCCTGCCGTGGTACGCGATCGTCTGCCTGCCGCTGCTGTTCGCGGCCGGGATGAGCCTGTTCGACACGCTGGACGGCACCTTCATGAACTTCGCCTACCAGTGGGCGTTCTCCAACCCGGTGCGGAAGGTGTACTACAACCTGACGATCACCGGGCTGTCCATCGCGGTGGCCTTCGTCATCGGCACCATCGAGCTGGTCGGCGTGCTGCACGAGAAGCTGGACCTCACCGACCCGGTGACCGGCTGGATCGCGGACATCTCGCTGGACAACGTCGGCTACGCGATCGTCGCCCTGTTCGTGGTGGTCTGGGCCGCCGCCATCGCCTACTGGCGGCTGGCCGGGGTGGAGCGGAAGTGGAGTCCGGAGCCCGCGGAGTAGCGGTCCGGGCGGGCGGCCGGGGCTGCCCGGGTGGGGGCGTTCGGCGGGCGGATCGGGGGCCGGGTTCGTAGGCTCGACGCATGGCTGATGCGTACGCGGGCCGCCGGGAGCGGTTGCGGGAGCACTGCGGTGCCTCCGGGGCCGACGCGGCGCTGATCACCCGGGCGGCGAACGTGCGGTACCTGACCGGCTGCCCGCCGTGCGGGGCGACCCTGCTGCTGACCCGGGACCGGGCGCTGCTCGCGCTGCCGGACGACCTGCCGCCGGACGACACCGGCGAGCACCTGATCGCCCCCGACGTCACCCGGCTGCCGGTGACCGCCGGTTCGGACACCGCGCTGGCCGCGGCCTCCGCCGCGGCGCGGCTGGGGGCGGCCGGGCTGGCGGTGGAGGAGCACGACCTGACGGTCACCCGGCACCGGGCGGTGGCCGGGCTGGCCGAGGGGGTGCGGCTGGTGGACGTCGGCCAGGCGGTCGAGCGGCTGCGGGTGGTCAAGGACGAGCACGAGATCGCCGACCTGCGGATCGCCGCCGAGATCGCCGACCAGGCGCTCGGCGAGCTGCTGGAGTCGATCCTGGTCGGGCGCACCGAACGGCACCTGGCGATGGAGCTGGAGCGCCGGATGATCGACCACGGCGCGGACCGGGCGGCCTTCCCGGTCTCGGTCGGCACCGGCAGCCACTCCGGCCAGCCGGCCCACCAGCCCACCGACCGGCGGGTGGAGGAGGGCGACTTCCTGACCGTGGTGCTCGGCGCGCAGTACCGCGGTTACGGGGTGTCCACCGCCCGCACCTTCGTGATCGGAGCGGCCCCCGCGCCCTGGCAGGTCGAGCTGCACCGGCTGGTGTTCCGCGCCCAGCGGGCCGGGCGGGAGGCGCTCGGGCCGGGGGTCGAGCAGTGCGTACCCGACCGGGCGGCGCGGGACATCCTGCGGGCCGCCGGGCACACCGAGGGCTCCGTGCACCCGATCGGCCACGGCATCGGCCTGGAGATCCGGGAGGCCCCGCGCCTGGGCCCCACGGACATGGGTAAACTGGACAGCCGCGTACCGGTCACCGTCGGCCCGGGGGTCCACCTCCCGGGGCGGGGCGGGGTCCGGATCGAGGACACGCTCGTCGTGCGCCCCCTGGATGAGGGCGGGCCCGAGCTGCTCACCATCACCACCAAGGAGCTCCTCGCCCTGTGACGCAGGTGTGCCACAGGACGCGTCCCTTGGTTCCTTGACAGCTATATCCAGGAGTAAGTGCGCCCGTGGCTTCCACGAACGATCTCAAGAACGGCATGGTCCTCAAGCTGGAGGGCGGCAAGCTCTGGTCCGTCGTCGAGTTCCAGCACGTCAAGCCCGGCAAGGGCCCGGCCTTCGTGCGTACCAAGCTCAAGGAGGTCCTGACGGGCAAGGTCGTCGACAAGACCTTCAACGCGGGCACCAAGGTCGAGACCGCCAACGTCGACAAGCGCACCATGCAGTTCTCGTACAAGGACGGCGAGAACTTCGTGTTCATGGACATGGACACCTACGACCAGCTGGCCATCGAGCCGGCCGTCGTCGGCGACGCCGCCAAGTACCTGCTGGAGGGCTTCGACGCGCTCGTCGCCGTGAACGAGGGCTCGGTGCTCTACATCGAGCTCCCGGCCGCCGTCGAGCTGGTCATCGCCGAGACCGAGCCGGGCGTCCAGGGCGACCGCTCCACCGGTGGCACCAAGCCGGCGAAGCTGGAGACCGGCGCCGAGATCCAGGTGCCGCTGTTCATCACCACCGGCGAGAAGGTCAAGGTCGACACCCGCGACGGCAGCTACCTCGGCCGGGTGAAGTAAGTCCGTGTCGTCCGCACGCACCAAGGCCCGCACGCGAGCCTTCCAGATCCTGTTCGAGGCCGACCACCGCGGGGTCGACCCGCTGACGGTCCTCGCCGACTGGGTGGCCCGGGCCCGGGAGCCCAAGCCTGACGAGGGCACCCCGCAGGTCGGCGAGTACACCATGGAGCTGGTCGAGGGTTACGTCCAGCACGCCCGCCGGATCGACGAGCTGATCTCGCAGTACGCGGTCGGCTGGACGCTCGACCGGATGCCGATCGCGGACCGCAACGTCCTGCGGCTCGGCGCGTACGAGCTGATCTGGGAGGACCGCGTCCCCGACGCCGTCGTCCTGGACGAGGCCGTGGAGATCGCCAAGGAGTACTCCACCGACGACTCCCCGGCGTTCGTCAACGGCCTGCTGGCCCGCTTCCTGGAGCTGAAGCCCGGCATCCGCCGCTGACCCCCTGCGCACGGCGTGCACGACGGCCGCCGGACCGGAAACGGTCCGGCGGCCGTCGTGCGCGTTCACCCGGTCGGCGTATGGTGGCCTCTACTCGCCAGTAACCCGGCGTGCCGGCGGCCCCGTGCCCGTCGGCGACCCCCGCAGCGAAGGGCAGGCCACCTCCATGACCACGGCGATCCGCAGCGAGTTCGACCAGGGCATCGCGCTCACCCCGCATCCGGACGAGCCCGGCCGCTACGACGGCGAACTCGGCGCCGGCTGGCAGATCGGCGGCGGCGTCAACGGCGGACTGCTGCTGGCCGTGGCCGGCCACGCGCTCTCGCTCGCGCACACCGCCCGCCCGGAGAGCGCCGGCCACGCCGACCCGGTCTCGATCAGCGGCTACTACCTCTCCGCCGCCACCCCGGGCCCGGCCACCGTGCGCACGGAGGTGATCCGCACCGGCCGCTCGCTGTCCACCGGCACCGCCGCGCTCAGCCAGGACGGCGTGGAGCGGCTGCGGGTGGTCGCCACCCACGGCGACCTCGCCGCCCAGGACGGCGAGGTGCGCACCACCGCCGTCCCGCCGCAGCTGCCGCCGCCGGAGCAGTGCATCGGCGTCGAGCACGCGCCCAGGGAACTCCTCACCCAGGCCGCCCTGCTGGAGCGCTTCGACCTGCGGCTCGACCCGGCCACCGTCGGCTGGGCGCTCGGGCAGCCCTCCGGCACCGGACGGATCCAGGGCTGGTTCCGCCTCGCCGACGGCCGCGCCCCCGACCCGCTGCTGCTCCTGCTGGCCGCCGACGCGCTGCCGCCGGTCACCTTCGACCTCGGGATGCCCGGCTGGGCACCGACGGTGGAGCTGACCGTGCACCTGCGGGCCAGGCCCGCGGACGGCTGGCTGCGCCTGGTCCACGCCACCCGGAACCTGGCCGGCGGGTACTTCGAGGAGGACGCCGAGGTGTGGGACGAGTCCGGCCGGCTGGTCGCCCAGTCCCGCCAGCTGGCGAAGGCTCCGCGTCCGGCGTGAGCGGGCGTGCACGGCGAGTGACGGGCGCGCCGCGCGCAGGGCGGGCGCGCGGGGCGTGAGCGGCGGCCCGCACAACCGTGCGTGACTCCAAACATCCGATTCACCCTCGGTTACAGTCCTGTGACACGTCGTACGTGTGCGCCACGCGGGGCGGGGGAGGACAGGGGGCGACGGCACCACCCACCGCCGCCCCGTCCGCCCCGTCCGAGGAGCCCCGATGAGCCGCAACGGCCGCGCCCGCCGCACCCCCGACTGCACCGCCGCGGGTTCCCGCCCCCGGGCCCGCTCGCGCGCAGCCGCCGACCGCGAGGCCGCCTGCGAGCGGCAGCGCGCCGAGGGCGCCGGCCAGGCCTTCGTGATCGGCGTGCTCACCAGCCCCGCGGACTTCGAACGGGCCCGCGCCTGGGGCCTGTCCGACGCCCCGGACCACGAGCAGTACCTGAACGAGACCGCCGAACTGCTCGCCGACGCCCGGCGCCGTTTCGACACCGTCCGGGCCCGGATGTTCCACCCGCAGGACTTCGCCGAGTTCTGCCTGCTGCACGGCCTCGACCCGGCCGAGCCGGCCGCCCGCGACCGCTACCTGGTCAACCCGCCGCTGCGCACCCAGCTGCTCGCCTACCAGGGCGAGGAGCTGGCCGGCGACTTCGTCCCCCGCCTGGTCCGGGCCCGCGAGAACGGGCTGACCCTGCGCCACGCCGACCTGCTGCTCGAAGGCCGGCTCTCCGGGGAGCGCGACGACGCCGTGCGCGACGCCCACGAGCGCGGCGCCGAGGTGTTCCGCCGGATGCTGCTCGGCGCCGGCAGCGGGGTCTACGAGCTGCGCCTGTCGGTGCAGGCGCCCGGCGGGCGGCTGACCGCGGCGGCCCGGGTGCTCCAGTGGGAGGACGGCGTGGTGCGGATCAACGACGAGGACCTCGAACTGATCTGCGCGGTGCTCTGCACCGGGCTGGCCCGCGAGCTGCCCGGCCTCGCGGTGCTGCACGGAGCCCAGGGCTCCGCCGCGGCCTGCGGGGAGTACCGGCCGGCCGCCTGGGCCTGGGCCAGCGAGGGCCGGGTCTGGGCGCCCGCCGAGGGGCCGGTGCGGCTGGACGGGGTGGCCGCCGAGCCGGGCTACCGGCTGGAGACGGTCTGCTGACCGCCGGCGCACGCGCCGCGGCGCGGCACCCCTCGCGGGGGCCGCGCCGTGACGTTTCTGCTGTTGTCCGCCGTCCCCGCGGGCGGGAGGCCGGCGGGAGGACCGGCGGGAGCCGGTGCGGCGAGCCTCAGCTCGCCTCCTCCTCGCGCACCGCGCGGCGCGCGTCGGGGTTGAGCACGCCCCAGGAGATCAGCTGCTCGGTGAGGATCGACGGCGACTGGTCGTAGATCACGGCCAGGGTGCGCAGGTCGTCCTGGCGGATCGACAGCACCTTGCCGTTGTAGTCGCCGCGCTGGCTCTGGATGGTCGCCGCGTAGCGCTGCAGCGGGCCGGCCTTCTCGGACGGGACCTGGGTCAGTCTCTCCAGGTCGAGGACCAGGCGCGGCGGCGGCTCGGCCGCACCGCCGGGCGTCCCGCCGGGCAGCAGCTCCTGCACCGGGACCCCGTAGAACTCCGCCAGTTCGGCCAGCCGCTGCACGGTGACCGCACGGTCGCCGCGCTCGTACGAGCCGACGACGACTGCCTTCCAGCGCCCCTGGGACTTCTCCTCGACACCGTGCAGGGAGAGCCCCTGCTGAGTGCGGATGGCTCGGAGCTTGCCTCCGAGCTGCTTCGCGTAGTCGCTGGACATTGATCTCCCCGGACGAGATTGCTTCGCGTTCAGTGGTGGGTCACGGGCGATTGCCGACGCCGTTACCGGTGGGTCCGACGTCCGTCTCGTAACTCACTGTGAGGTTACGTAGAGTGAGGTAGTTGCGTCAAGCCGAATGGGGCAGTCGTGCGAATGGCCCGCATCACCGGTGCGTCCGGTGCGTGAACCCGGGGGAGCGGAATGATGGCCGTCGGTTGGCCGCGAATGACGCTGTAGGATGACCGGAGCCCGCGCCGCAGTCCGGCGGGGCTCCCCAGACATCCTTTAAGGCCCGTCCCGTGAGGCGGGGAAGGAGGTCCGCTTCGGCATGACCGCACACCAGGAATCCGCTCCGAGGCCGCCGCACCAGGTGCTGGACGGTACGGACATCGCCCGGGTCATCACCCGGATAGCGCACGAGATCGTCGAGCGCGCCAAGGGCGCCGAGGATGTCGTGCTGCTCGGCATCCACACCAGGGGCGTCCACCTCGCCCGCCGGCTGCACGCCAGGCTCGCCCAGATCACCGGCCGCGACATCCCGCTCGGCACCCTGGACATCACCATGTACCGGGACGACCTGCGGCTGAAGCCCGCCCGCGCCCTGGAACACACCGAGATCCCGCCCGGTGGCATCGACGGCAGGCTCGTCGTCCTCGTCGACGACGTGCTCTTCTCCGGCCGCACCATCCGCGCCGCGCTCGACGCCCTGAACGACATCGGCCGCCCCCGCGCCGTCCAGCTCGCCGTCCTCGTCGACCGGGGCCACCGCGAGCTGCCCATCCGTGCCGACTACGTGGGCAAGAACCTCCCCACCTCGCTGCGCGAAGCCGTCCAGGTGCGCCTGGCCGACCGCGACGGCGTCGACGCCGTGCTCGTCGGCGACCGCGACTACGCCGCGCGCTCCTCCCAGGCCCTGGCCGCCCAGCCCACCGAACCGCACCTCCCGGAGTAACCCGCGTGAAGCGCCACCTCGTGTCCGCAGCCGATCTCAGCCGCGACGACGCGCTGCTCATCCTGGACACCGCCGAGGAGCTCGCCCAGCTCTCCGGCCGGGCCGTCAAGAAGCTCCCCACCCTGCGCGGCCGGACCGTCGTCAACCTCTTCTTCGAGGACTCCACCCGCACCAAGACCTCCTTCGAGGTCGCCGAGAAGCGGCTCTCCGCCGACGTCATCAACTTCTCCGCCAAGGGCTCCTCGGTCTCCAAGGGCGAGAGCCTCAAGGACACCGCCCTCACCCTGCAGGCCATGGGCGCCGACGCCGTCGTCATCCGGCACCACGCCTCCGGCGCGCCGGCCCGCCTGGCGCAGTCCGACTGGCTGCACGGCAGCGTCATCAACGCCGGTGACGGCACCCACGAGCACCCCACCCAGGCGCTGCTCGACGCCTTCACCATGCGCCGCCACCTCAACCCGGGCGCCGGCCACGACCTCGCCGGGCGGCGGGTGACCATCGTCGGCGACATCCTGCACAGCCGGGTCGCCCGCTCCAACGTCCACCTGCTCACCACGCTCGGCGCCCAGGTCACCTTCGTCGCCCCGCCGACCCTGCTGCCGATCGGCATCGAGAACTGGCCCTGCGAGGTCAGCTACGACCTGGAGCGGGTGCTCCCGAAGACCGACGCGCTGATGATGCTCCGGGTCCAGCGGGAGCGGATGAACGCCGCGTTCTTCCCCACCGAGCGCGAGTACACCCGCCGCTACGGCCTCGATGCCGTCCGGATGGCCCAGCTGCCCGAGCACGCGGTCGTGCTGCACCCCGGCCCGATGGTCCGCGGCATGGAGATCACGGCCGAGGTCGCCGACTCCCCGCGCTGCACCGTGGTCGAGCAGGTCGCCAACGGCGTCTCCGTCCGGATGGCCGTGCTCTACCTGCTGCTCGGCGGAGCCACCCTCACCGACACCCCCCGCACCGACTCCGTGGAGACTGCTCAGTGACCACCTACCTGATCCGCAACGCCCAGATCCTCGGCGGTGCCCCGCAGGACCTCCACCTCGCCGACGGCGTGATCCGGGCGATCGGCACCGCGCTGGACGTCCGGGCCGACATCGAGATCGACGCCACCGGCCTGATCGCCCTGCCCGGCCTCGTCGACCTGCACACCCACCTGCGCGAGCCCGGCCGGGAGGACGCCGAGACCGTCCTCACCGGCACCCAGGCCGCCGCGAAGGGCGGCTTCACCGCCGTCCACGCCATGGCCAACACCTTCCCGGTGGCCGACACCGCCGGCGTGGTCGAGCAGGTCTGGCGCCTCGGCCAGGAGTCCGGCTACTGCGACGTGCAGCCGGTCGGCGCCGTCACCGTCGGCCTGGAGGGCAAGAAGCTCGCCGAGCTCGGCGCCATGCACGACTCCGCGGCCGGCGTGCGGGTCTTCTCCGACGACGGCAAGTGCGTCGACGACGCGGTGATCATGCGCCGCGCCCTGGAGTACGTGAAGGCCTTCGACGGCGTCGTCGCCCAGCACGCGCAGGAGCCGCGGCTGACCGAGGGCGCCCAGATGAACGAGGGCCAGGTCTCCGGCGAGCTCGGCCTGGGCGGCTGGCCGGCCGTCGCCGAGGAGGCGATCATCGCCCGCGACGTGCTGCTCGCCGCGCACGTCGGCTCCCGGCTGCACGTCTGCCACCTCTCCACCGCCGGCTCGGTGGAGATCGTCCGCTGGGCCAAGGCCAAGGGCTGGGACGTCACCGCCGAGGTCACCCCGCACCACCTGCTGCTGACCGACGAGCTGGTCCGCTCCTACGACCCGGTCTACAAGGTCAACCCGCCGCTGCGCACCGCCGAGGACGTCCAGGCGCTGCGCAAGGCGCTGGCCGACGGCACCATCGACGCCGTCGCCACCGACCACGCGCCGCACCCGGCCGAGGACAAGGACTGCGAGTGGGCCGTGGCCGCGATGGGCATGGTCGGCCTGGAGACCGCGCTGTCCGTGGTGCAGCAGACCATGGTCGACACCGGCCTGCTGAACTGGGAGGGCGTCGCCGACCGGATGTCGCACCGCCCGGCCCGGATCGGCCGGCTGGCCGGGCACGGCCGCCCGGTCTCGGTGGGTGAGCCCGCCAACCTGGTGCTGTTCGATCCCGCGTACCGTGGTGTCGTGAACCCCGACAGCTTCGCGACCCGCTCCCGCAACACCCCCTACAAGGGCCTCGACCTGCCCGGACGGGTGCACGCCACCTTCCTGCGCGGCACCGCGACCGTGCTGGCCGGCGAACTGGTCGACCAGGGCGGGCTCGCGTGAGCTCCGCCGTCCTGCTGGCCCAGGAGCAGGCCAGGGTCACCAACTGGCCCGGGTACCTCGGCTGGACGGTCGGGCTGGTGCTGGTCATCGGCCTGGTCTACTGGCTGATGCGCCAGGGCTGGAACTGGCGCCGCACCCTGCAGTCCGGCATCCCCCCGCTGCCGGCCGTGCCGCAGCGGGCCGGGCGGACCATCCTGGAGACCAGCGGCCGGTACCACGGCACCACCACCGCCGGGAACTGGCTGGACCGGGTCGTCGCGCACGGCCTGGGCACCCGCAGCCGCGCCGACCTGACCCTCGGCGAGCAGGGCCTGCTGGTGCAGCGCCCCGGCGACGTCGACTTCTGGATCCCCGCCGAGCACCTGACCGGGGCCCGCACGGACTCCGGGATCGCCGGCAAGGTCGTCCCTTCCGGGATCCTCGTCGTCACCTGGACGCTCCCCCAGCCTTCGGCCGGGGGGACCCCCATGGTCACCGAGCTGGACTCCGGCTTCCGGGCCGACCACCCCGATGAGCACACCGCCTGGGTCGAGGCGATCGCCCATCTCACCGCAACACGTACGACGAAGAAGACGGAAGAGGCCGCGTCATGACCGCACCTGTCCCCACCACGCAGCGCCAACGGCGGGAGCGCGTCCCTGCCGTGCTCGTCCTGGAGGACGGCCGGACCTTCCGCGGCCAGGCCTACGGCGCGACCGGCGAGACCTACGGCGAGGCGGTCTTCAACACCGGCATGTCCGGCTACCAGGAGACCCTCACCGACCCGTCGTACCACCGCCAGGTGGTCGTGATGACCGCCCCGCAGATCGGCAACACCGGCTGGAACGACGAGGACGACGAGTCCAAGCGGATCTGGGTCGCCGGGTACGTCGTGCGCGACCCCGCCCGGGTCGCCTCCAACTGGCGCTCCCGCCGCTCGCTGGACGACGAGCTGGTGAACCAGGGCATCGTCGGCATCAGCGGCATCGACACCCGGGCGCTCACCCGCCACCTGCGCGAGCGCGGCGCCATGCGCTGCGGCATCTTCTCCGGCGAGGCGCTGGCCGACCGGTCCGCGCTGCTCGCCAAGGTGCAGAACTCGCCCGAGATGAAGGGCGCCGACCTCTGCGCCGAGGTCGCCACCACCGAGCCGTACGTGGTGCCCGCGATCGGTGAGAAGCGCTTCACCGTCGCCGCCCTGGACCTCGGCATCAAGGCGATGACCCCGCAGCGGATGGCCGAGCGCGGCATCGAGGTGCACGTGCTGCCCGCCGACGCCACCCTGGAGGACGTCTACGCCGTCCGGCCCGACGGCGTGTTCTTCTCCAACGGCCCGGGCGACCCGGCCACCGCCGACCACCAGGTGGCCGTGGCGCAGGGCGTGCTGGAGCGCAGGACCCCGTTCTTCGGGATCTGCTTCGGCAACCAGATCCTCGGCCGGGCGCTGGGCTTCGGCACCTACAAGCTCAAGTACGGCCACCGCGGCATCAACCAGCCGGTCCAGGACCGCACCACCGGCAAGGTCGAGGTCACCGCGCACAACCACGGCTTCGCCGTCAACGCACCGCTCGACGAGGTCAGCGACACGCCCTACGGCCGGGTCGAGGTCTCCCACGTCTGCCTCAACGACGATGTGGTCGAGGGCCTCCAGGCGCTGGACGTGCCCGCCTTCTCGGTGCAGTACCACCCGGAGGCCGCCGCCGGCCCGCACGACGCGGCGTACCTCTTCGATCGTTTCGTGAAGCTCATGGAGGGCCAGCGTGCCTAAGCGCACTGACATCAAGTCCGTCCTGGTGATCGGGTCCGGCCCGATCGTGATCGGCCAGGCCGCCGAGTTCGACTACTCGGGCACGCAGGCGTGTCGGGTCCTGAAGGCCGAGGGCCTGCGGGTCGTGCTGGTGAACTCGAACCCGGCGACGATCATGACCGACCCGGAGATCGCCGACGCCACCTACGTGGAGCCGATCACCCCGGAGTTCGTCGAGAAGATCATCGCCAAGGAGCGCCCCGACGCGCTGCTGCCGACCCTCGGCGGCCAGACCGCGCTGAACACCGCGATCTCGCTGCACGCGGCCGGGACGCTGGAGAAGTACGGCGTCGAGCTGATCGGCGCGGACGTCGAGGCGATCAACAAGGGCGAGGACCGCGACCTGTTCAAGGGCGTCGTCGAGGCCGTCAACGCCAAGATCGGCCACGGCGAGTCCGCCCGCTCGGTCATCTGCCACACCATGGACGAGGTCCTCGCCGGGGTCGACACCCTGGGCGGCTACCCGGTCGTCGTCCGCCCCTCCTTCACCATGGGCGGCGCCGGCTCCGGCTTCGCCCACAACGAGGAGGACCTGCGCCGCATCGCCGGCCAGGGCCTGACGCTCTCCCCGACCACCGAGGTCCTCCTGGAGGAGTCCATCCTCGGCTGGAAGGAGTACGAGCTGGAGCTGATGCGCGACAAGAGCGACAACGTCGTGGTCGTCTGCTCCATCGAGAACTTCGACCCGATGGGCGTGCACACCGGTGACTCGATCACCGTCGCCCCGGCGATGACGCTCACCGACCGCGAGTACCAGATCCTGCGCGACATCGGCATCGCCGTGATCCGCGAGGTCGGCGTCGACACCGGCGGCTGCAACATCCAGTTCGCGGTCAACCCCGAGGACGGCCGGGTCATCGTCATCGAGATGAACCCGCGCGTCTCCCGCTCCTCCGCGCTCGCCTCCAAGGCCACCGGCTTCCCGATCGCCAAGATCGCGGCGAAGCTGGCCGTCGGCTACACGCTGGACGAGATCCCCAACGACATCACCGAGGAGACCCCGGCCTCCTTCGAGCCGACCCTCGACTACGTCGTGGTCAAGGTCCCGCGGTTCGCGTTCGAGAAGTTCCCGAGCGCCGACGCCACGCTGACCACCACCATGAAGTCGGTCGGCGAGGCGATGGCGCTGGGCCGCAACTTCCCCGAGGCGCTGCAGAAGGCGCTGCGCTCGCTGGAGAAGAAGGGCTCCCAGTTCACCTGGGCCGGCCCGGTGGGCGACAAGGCGGAACTGCTCGCCAAGGCGGTCGTGCCGACCGACGGGCGGATCAACACCGTCATGCAGGCGATCCGCGCCGGTGCCACCCCGGAGGAGGTGTTCGAGGCCACCAGGATCGACCCGTGGTTCGTCGACCAGCTCTTCCTGCTCGACGAGATCGCCGGCGAGCTGGCGCAGGCCGCCGAGCTGACCCCGGAGCTGCTGCGGCACGCCAAGCGGCACGGCTTCTCCGACCAGCAGGTCGGCGAGATCCGCGGGCTGCGGCCCGACGTGGTCCGTGAGGTGCGGCACGCGCTCGGCATCCGCCCGGTGTTCAAGACCGTCGACACCTGCGCGGCCGAGTTCGCGGCGAAGACCCCGTACTTCTACTCGTCCTACGACGAGGAGAACGAGGTCGCCCCGCGCACCAAGCCCGCGGTGATCATCCTCGGCTCCGGC
Organism: Kitasatospora sp. NPDC015120; assembly: GCF_043080305.1. NCBI lineage: Bacteria > Bacillati > Actinomycetota > Actinomycetes > Kitasatosporales > Streptomycetaceae > Kitasatospora > Kitasatospora sp. NPDC015120. Next base: position 23,257 of record NZ_JBIBVJ010000006.1, read on the forward strand.
CCGAACCGCATCGGCCAGGGCATCGAGTTCGACTACTCCTGCGTGCACGCCTCCTTCGCGCTCGCCGACGCCGGGTACGAGACCGTCATGGTCAACTGCAACCCGGAGACCGTCTCCACCGACTACGACACCTCCGACCGGCTCTACTTCGAGCCGCTCACCCTGGAGGACGTGCTGGAGATCGTCCACGCCGAGCAGCAGGCCGGCCCGCTGGCCGGTGTGATCGTCCAGCTCGGCGGCCAGACCCCGCTGGGCCTGGCCCAGGCGCTCAAGGACAACGGCGTGCCGATCGTCGGCACCCAGCCCGAGGCCATCGACCTCGCCGAGGAGCGCGGCGCCTTCGGCCGCGTGCTGCGCGACGCCGGCCTGCCCGCCCCCAAGCACGGCACCGCCTTCTCCTTCGCCGAGGCCAAGGCCATCGCCGACGAGATCGGCTACCCCGTGCTCGCCCGCCCGTCCTACGTGCTCGGCGGCCGCGGCATGGAGATCGTCTACGACGAGGCCTCGCTCGCCTCCTACCTGGAGCGCCACGCCGGCCTGATCTCCGAGCACCCGGTGCTGATCGACCGCTTCCTCGACGACGCGGTGGAGATCGACGTCGACGCCCTGTTCGACGGCACCGAGCTCTACCTCGGCGGCGTCATGGAGCACATCGAGGAAGCCGGCATCCACTCCGGCGACTCGGCCTGCGCCCTGCCCCCGATCACCCTCGGCGGCTACGACATCAAGCGGCTGCGCGCCTCCACCGAGGCCATCGCCCGCGGCGTCGGCGTGCGGGGCCTGATCAACATCCAGTTCGCGCTCTCCGGCGACATCCTGTACGTGCTGGAGGCCAACCCCCGCGCCTCCCGCACCGTGCCGTTCACCTCCAAGGCGACCGCTGTGCCGCTGGCCAAGGCCGCCGCCCGCATCTCGCTCGGCGCCACCATCGCCGAGCTGCGCGCCGAGGGCCTGCTGCCGGCCGAGGGCGACGGCGGCACCCTGCCCGCCGACGCGCCGATCGCGGTCAAGGAGGCCGTGATGCCGTGGAGCCGCTTCCGCGACGTCCACGGCCGCGGCGTGGACACCGTCCTCGGCCCGGAGATGCGCTCCACCGGCGAGGTCATGGGCCTGGACCGGGTCTTCGGCACCGCCTACGCGAAGTCCCAGACCGGGGCCTACGGCGCGCTGCCGACCAAGGGCAAGGTCTTCGTCTCGGTCGCCAACCGCGACAAGCGCAACCTGGTCTTCCCGGCCCGCGCGCTGGTCGGCCTCGGCTTCGAGCTGCTCGCCACCGCCGGCACCGCCGAGGTGCTCCAGCGCGGCGGCATCCCCGCCACCGTGGTGCGCAAGCACAGCGAGGGCGAGGGCCCGAACGGCGAGCGGACCATCGTCCAGCTGATCCACGAGGGCGAGGTCGACCTGATCATCAACACGCCGTACGGCACCGGCGGGCGCCTTGACGGCTACGAGATCCGCACCGCCGCCGTCGCCCGCGCCGTACCCTGCCTGACCACCGTCCAGGCCATGGGTGCCGCCGTCCAGGGCATCGACCGGCTGCTGCGCGACGAGGTCGGCGTCATGTCGCTCCAGGAGCACGCCGAGCTGATCAACGCAGGCCGCGCCTAGCACCACTCCAGTGGGGGGCACCAGTACCGTCGGGTGCCCCCCACTTCCATGCCCTGGGAGGACTTTGTGTACAAGCTGCTGTTCGACCTCGTCTTCAAGAAGATGGACCCCGAGAAGGCCCACCACCTGGCCTTCTTCTGGATCCGGCTGGCCTCCTCGGTGCCCGGGCTGCGCGGCCTGGTGCGGCTGGTGCTCGCCCCGCGCGACCGGGCGCTGCGCACCGACGCGCTCGGCCTGGCGCTGCCCGGCCCCTTCGGCCTGGCGGCCGGCTTCGACAAGAACGGCGTCGGCATCGACGGCCTGTCGATGCTCGGCTTCGACTACGTCGAGATCGGCACCGTGACCGGCGAGGCCCAGCCGGGCAACCCGCAGCCGCGGCTGTTCCGGCTGGTCGAGGACCGCGCCCTGATCAACCGGATGGGCTTCAACAACCAGGGCTCGGCCCGGGTCGCCGCCCGGCTCGCCGCCCGTCCGCACACCAGCTCCACCCCGGTGGTGGGCGTCAACATCGGCAAGACCAAGGTGGTCGAGGAGGCCGACGCGGTCGCCGACTACGTGAAGTCCACCGAGCGGCTGGCCCGCTACGCCGACTACCTGGTGGTCAACGTCAGCTCGCCGAACACCCCCGGGCTGCGCAACCTCCAGGCCGTCGAGCACCTGCGGCCGCTGCTGAGCGCGGTGCGCGAGGCCGCCGACCGGACCACCCCGCACCATGTGCCGCTGCTGGTCAAGATCGCCCCCGACCTGGCCGACGAGGACATCGACGAGGTCGCCGACCTGGCCCTGGAGCTGGGCCTGGACGGCATCATCGCCACCAACACCACGATCGGCCGCGAGGGCCTGCGCAGCGACGCCGCCCGGGTCCGGGAGATCGGCATGGGCGGCCTGTCCGGCGCCCCGCTCAAGGAGCGCGCGCTGGAGGTCCTCCAGCGGCTGCGGGCCCGCACCGGCGGCCGGCTGGTGCTGGTCTCGGTCGGCGGCATCGAGACCGCCGAGGACGCCTGGCAGCGGATCGTGCACGGCGCGGACCTGGTCCAGGGCTACAGCGCCTTCATCTATGAGGGCCCGTTCTGGTGCCGGCGCATCCACAAGGGCCTGTCCGCCCGTGTCCGGGCCGGCGGCTTCCGCAGCCTGGCCGCGGCCGTCGGCAGCGCGGTGGACGACCGCACGGCCGCCTGAACCCCTCCTCTCACGCCCCCGGAAGGACGTCATGACCCTCGCCCCCTTCGGCACCCGCCTGCGCCACGCCCTGGACACCCGCGGCCAGCTCTGCGTCGGCATCGACCCGCACGCCTCCCTGCTCGCCGCCTGGGGCCTGGAGGACAGCGTCGCGGGCCTGGAGACCTTCAGCCGCACCGTCGTCGAGGCGCTGGCCGGCCGGGTGGCCGTGCTCAAGCCGCAGGCCGCCTTCTTCGAGCGCTTCGGCTCGCGGGGCGTCGCCGTCCTGGAGAAGTCCGTGGAGGAGGCCCGGGCGGCCGGCGCGCTCGTCGTGATGGACGCCAAGCGCGGTGACATCGGCTCCACCATGGCGGCCTACGCCGAGGCCTTCCTGTCGCCCGGCAGTCCGCTGTTCTCGGACGCCGTGACGGTCAGCCCCTACCTGGGCTTCGGCTCGCTGCGCCCGGCGCTGGACCTCGCCACGGCCAACGGCGCGGGCGTCTTCGCGCTGGCGCTCACCTCCAACCCGGAGGGCGCCGAGGTGCAGCGCGCCGTGGGCGCGGACGGCGAGCCGGTGGCGGCCGCGGTGCTGCGGCAGCTGGCCGCCGAGAACGCCGGGGCCGAGCCGCTGGGCTCGTTCGGCGCGGTGGTCGGGGCGACGCTGGCGGACGCGGGCGTGGACCTGGCGATCAACGGCCCGCTGCTCGCCCCGGGGATCGGCGCCCAGGGCGCGACCATGGCGGACCTGCCGCGGGTCTTCGGCGCCTCGGTGCGCAACGTGGTGCCGAGCGTCAGCCGGGACGTGCTGAAGCACGGCCCCTCGGTGGAGGCGCTGAGCGCGGCCGCCGACCGTTTTGTCCAGGAGTACGCGCAGGCGGTCAAGTAACGGACGGGACGGTGGGGTTCGCTCCTGGCGAACGCTTCGCAGCACCGCCCTGACGGGCTGCGACGGTTGCCGGGAGCGGGGACTTGACGTGAGCGCCGTCACATCGATGCCGCCCAAGGTTCGCAATCACGGTCATTTTGCCCGGGAAAGTCCTGGTCGGCCTTGGCTGACCAGGACTTTTCGTGTTCTTTTCCTGACGTGGCGCCGCAATCCGGGTAGTGTCCGGCGATAGGTCACCGAGGAGCCGCGAAACCTGCTGCTCCCGCAGGTCAGGGCGGCGAGTTCGCCCTCTGACCGGTGTCCCTGGAAGCACAACAGTCCTAGTTCAATCCCTTCCATCCACCCTGAGGTGAACGGCGTGGCTCTTCCGCCCCTTACCCCTGAACAGCGCACCGCCGCGCTCGCCAAGGCCGCCGAGGCTCGCCGGGAGCGCGCCGAGGTCAAGAACCGGCTCAAGCACTCCGGCGCCTCCCTGCATGAGGTGATCAAGGCCGGCAAGGCCGACAACGACGTGATCGGCAAGATGAAGGTCTCGGCCCTGCTGGAGTCGCTTCCGGGCGTCGGCAAGGTGCGCGCCAAGCAGATCATGGAGCGGCTCGGCATCTCCGAGAGCCGCCGCGTCCGTGGTCTCGGAACGAACCAGATCGCCTCCCTGGAGCGGGAGTTCGGCGGCGGTGCCGCCTGACCGTGCCCCCGTGGTCCCGGGATCGTCCGCGATCCGGGATAATCGGTGCATGAGTGAGCGTCCGCGGCTGACCGTGCTCTCCGGCCCCTCGGGGGTCGGCAAGAGCACGGTCGTCGCTCATATGAGGAAGCAGTACCCCGAGGTCTGGCTCTCGGTGTCGGCGACGACCCGCCACCCGAGGCCGGGCGAGCAGGACGGGGTCCAGTACCACTTCGTCGACAACGACGAGTTCGACAAGCTGATCGCCAACGGTGAGCTGCTGGAGTGGGCGGTGTTCGCGGGCAACCGCTACGGCACCCCCCGGGCGGCGGTCCAGGAGAAGCTGGAGCGCGGCGAACCCGTGCTGCTGGAGATCGACCTCCAGGGCGCGCGCCAGGTGCGCGAGTCCATGCCCGAGGCGCAGCTGGTCTTCCTGGCCCCGCCGAGCTGGGACGAGCTGGTCCGTCGGCTCACCGGCCGGGGGACCGAGCCGCAGGACGTGATCGAGAAGCGGCTGGAGGCCGCGAAGGTCGAGCTGGCCGCCGAGCCGGAGTTCGACACGACCCTGGTCAACACCTCCGTCGAGCAGGTGGCGAGCGAACTGCTAGCCTTGCTCGGTGTAGGCTGACCTGTTGTCTTTTCCACCCTTTCGGAAGGTTTTCGCGTGTCCTCTTCCATGACCGCGCCCGAGGGCATCATCAACCCGCCGATCGACGAGCTGCTTGAGGCCACCGACTCCAAGTACAGCCTGGTCATCTACGCGGCCAAGCGTGCGCGCCAGATCAACGCGTACTACTCCCAGCTCGGCGAGGGCCTGCTGGAGTACGTCGGCCCGCTGGTCGACACCCACGTGCACGAGAAGCCGCTGTCGATCGCGCTGCGCGAGATCAACGCCGGCATGCTGACCGCCGAGGCGGTCGAGGCCGCCTGAGGCGAGCCCATGAGCGTTCGAAGGGCCCGTCGGAGTTCCGCTCCGACGGGCCCTTCGGCGTTGCGGCGCGTGTGGGGGGTGCCACAGTGCGGGTGATCACCGGCGCGCCGTAGGGTTGGCAGGCACCCGAGGACCGCCACGAGGAGAGCTGGGGAACATGAGCGGCAGCACGGAGCGGACGGACGCACCGCGCGTCGTGCTCGGCGTCAGCGGCGGCATCGCCGCGTACAAGGCGTGCGAGCTGCTGCGGCGGTTCACCGAGTCCGGCCACCAGGTGACCGTGGTGCCCACCGCGGCCGCGCTGCACTTCGTCGGCGAGGCCACCTGGGCGGCGCTGTCGGGCCGCCCGGCGGCCACCGAGACCTGGCAGAACGTGCACGAGGTCCCCCACGTGCGGATCGGGCAGAACGCCGACCTGGTGGTGGTCGCCCCGGCCACCGCCGACCTCATGGCCAAGGCCGCCCACGGGCTCGCCGACGACCTGCTGACCAACACCCTGCTCACCGCGCGCTGTCCGGTCGTGCTGGCGCCCGCGATGCACACCGAGATGTGGGAGCACCCGGCGACCCGCGAGAACGTCGCCACGCTGCGCCGCCGGGGCGTGATCGTGCTGGAGCCCGCCAGCGGGCGGCTGACCGGCAAGGACACCGGGAAGGGCCGGCTGCCCGAGCCGGCCGCGCTCTTCGACGCCTGCCGCGCGGTGCTGCGCCACGGCGGCGTGCGGACCGACCTGGCCGGCCGGCACGTGGTGGTCTCGGCCGGCGGCACCCGCGAGCCGCTGGACCCGGTGCGCTACCTCGGCAACCGCTCCTCCGGCAAGCAGGGCTACGCGCTCGCGGCGACCGCCGCCGCGCGCGGCGCCCGTGTGACGTTGGTCTCGGCCAATGCCGCGCTGCCCGATCCGGCCGGAGTGGACGTGGTCCGGGTGGCGACCGCGCTGGAGCTGCGGGAGGCGGCGCTGAAGGCGGCCCAGGACGCGGACGCCGTGGTCATGGCCGCCGCGGTGGCCGACTTCCGGCCCGCGGTCTACGCCGCGGGCAAGATCAAGAAGGTCGAGGGCGTCGAGCCGGCGCCGGTCGCGCTCGTCCGCAACCCCGACGTCCTGGCGGAGCTCTCCGCCCACCGCACCCGTTCGGGTCAAGTCGTCGTGGGTTTCGCGGCGGAGACCGACGAGGTGCTCGCGAACGGCCGCGCCAAGCTCGCCCGCAAGGGCTGCGACCTGCTGGTCGTCAACGAGGTCGGCGACGGCAAGGCCTTCGGCCAGGACGTCAACGAGGCCGTGGTGCTGGGCTCGGACGGCAGCGAGACGCCCGTCCCGGTGGGCCCGAAGGAGGCCCTGGCGGACGTCGTCTGGGACCTGGTCGCGGAACGGCTCGATCCTTCCGCCGGGTGATCTCGAAGGGTGGGCGGACGGTCTTCAATTGCGGAATCGCGTGACGTTCCTCGGTAGCTGACCGTTACACTCCAGGAATCAAGTCTTTCCGGAAGCCCCCGGATCCGTCCGGGGTCTTTCAGTCAGCAGCCGCTGCAACCCCAGGGAGCGCTGTGTCTCGCCGCCTGTTCACCTCGGAGTCCGTCACCGAGGGCCACCCCGACAAGATCGCTGACCAGATCAGCGACACCATTCTTGACGCTCTCCTCCGCGAGGACCCGGCCTCCCGGGTCGCGGTGGAGACGCTCATCACCACCGGCCAGGTGCACGTGGCCGGCGAGGTGACCACCAAGGCGTACGCCCCGATCGCCCAGCTCGTCCGGGACAAGATCCTGGAGATCGGCTACGACAGCTCCAAGAAGGGCTTCGACGGCGCATCCTGCGGCGTCTCGGTCTCGATCGGCGCCCAGTCGCCCGACATCGCCCAGGGCGTCGACACCGCGTACGAGGCCCGCGTCGAGGGCGACGAGGACGACCTGGACCGGCAGGGCGCCGGCGACCAGGGCCTGATGTTCGGCTACGCGTCCGACGAGACGCCCGAGCTGATGCCGCTGCCGATCACCCTGGCCCACCGCCTCTCGCGCCGCCTGACCGAGGTCCGCAAGAACGGGACCATCCCGTACCTGCGCCCCGACGGCAAGACCCAGGTCACCATCGAGTACGACGGCGACAAGGCCGTCCGCCTCGACACGGTGGTCGTCTCCACCCAGCACGCCAGTGACATCGACCTGGAGTCGCTGCTGACCCCGGACGTCCGCGAGTTCGTCGTGGAGCCGGAGCTGAAGGCGCTGGCCGACCAGGGCATCAAGCTCGTCACCGAGGGCTACCGCCTGCTGGTCAACCCGACCGGCCGCTTCGAGATCGGCGGCCCGATGGGCGACGCCGGCCTCACCGGCCGCAAGATCATCATCGACACCTACGGCGGCATGGCCCGCCACGGCGGCGGCGCCTTCTCCGGCAAGGACCCGTCCAAGGTGGACCGCTCGGCCGCGTACGCGATGCGCTGGGTGGCGAAGAACATCGTCGCCGCCGGCCTCGCCCGCCGCGCCGAGGTGCAGGTCGCGTACGCGATCGGCAAGGCCGAGCCGGTCGGCCTGTTCGTGGAGACCTTCGGCACCGAGACCGTGCCGGTCCTGTCGATCCAGAAGGCCGTCACCGAGGTCTTCGACCTGCGGCCGGCCGCGATCATCCGCGACCTGGACCTGCTGCGCCCGATCTACTCGCAGACCGCCGCGTACGGCCACTTCGGCCGTGAGCTGCCGGACTTCACCTGGGAGCGGACCGACCGCGTGGAGCAGCTGAAGAAGGCCGTCGAGGCCTGACCGGCCGAGCCCGGCGTTTGACGGCAGGTGGTGGCAGCCCGGTCCTCCGGGCGGCCGCCACCTGCTGTTTCGTCGGTGGGACCTGGTACTACTTGGGGCGATGAGCAGCACGCAGGGGAGTGACGAGGGCGGGGCGCCGGAGCAGCTGGCGTTCATCCGGGAGACGGTCCGCCGGGCCAAGCCGCGCACCTGGCGCGGTGCCAAGCGGGCCGAGCACCTGCCGGTCGCCCGGGTGGTCGTCGACAAGGGCGTGCTCACCATCGACAAGTTCTTCGACTACGAGGTGCCCGCCGCGATGGCCGAGGACGCCCGGCCCGGCGTGCGGGTGCGGGTGCGCTTCGGGGCGCGGGTGGTCAAGGGCCAGCGCGAGGGCGGGGAGCTGCACGACGGCTTCATCGTCGCCCGGCTGGAGAAGAGCGACTTCCCCGGCCCGCTCGCCCCGCTCGCCCAGGTCCTCTCGCCGGAGCCGGTGCTCACCCCGCAGCTGCTGCGGCTGTGCCGCACCGTCGCCGACCGGTACGCGGGCACCCTGGCCGACGTCCTGCAGCTGGCGGTGCCGCCCCGGCACGCCAAGGCGGAGGCCGAGCCCTCGCCGCCGCCCCGGCCCCGCCCGGCCGCGCCCGCGCCCGGCAGCTGGTCCCGCTACCCGGCCGGGCCGGACTTCCTCGCCGGGCTGGCCGCCGGCGGCTCGCCCCGGGCGGTCTGGACGGCCCTGCCCGGCCCCGGCTGGCCGTACGAGATCGCCCGCGCCGTTGCCGCCACCCTGGCGGGCGGGCGCGGCGCCCTGGTGGTGCTGCCGGACGGGCGCTCGGTGGCCCGGGTCGACCGGGCGCTGACCGAACTGCTCGGCGAGGGCATGCACGCGGTGCTGGCCGCCGACCTCGGCCCGCGCGAGCGCTACCGGCGCTGGCTCCAGGTCAGCCGGGGCTCGGTGCACGCCGCCGTCGGCACCCGCGCCGCGATGTTCGCGCCGGTGCACGACCTCGGCCTGGTGGTGGTCTGGTCCGACGGCGACTCCAGCCACAGCGATCCGCGCAACCCGCACCCGCACGTGCGGGAGGTGGCCCTGCTGCGCGCCGCCGAGGAGGGCGCGGCCGTCCTGCTCGGCGGCCACGCCGTCACTGTGGAGGGCGCGCAGCTGGTGCGCACCGGCTGGGCCCGGCCGCTGGCCGCCGACCGGGAGACCGTCCGGCACACCGCACCCCGGGTGCGCACCGTCACCGACCAGGACCAGCACCGGGACGCCGCCGCGCAGGCCGCCCGGCTGCCCTCGGTCGCCTGGGAGGCGGCCCGGGAGGGCCTGGCGGCCGGCGGGCCGGTGCTCGTCCAGGTGCCCCGGCGCGGCTACGTCCCCCGGCTGGCCTGCGGGCGCTGCCGCACACCCGCCCGCTGCCGGCGCTGCGAGGGCCCGCTGGAGGCGGCCGGGGCGGACGCGCCGCTGCGCTGCCAGTGGTGCGGCGAGGAGGAGCGGGACTGGCACTGCCCGGAGTGCGGCTCGTTCCGGCTGCGGGCCCAGGTGGTGGGGGCCCGGCGGACCGCCGAGGAGCTGGGCAAGGCGTTCCCGAGCGTCCCGGTGCGCACCTCCGGGCGGGACGCGGTGCTGCCGACCGTCCCGGACGAGCCGGCGCTGGTGATCTCCACGCCCGGCGCCGAGCCGGTCGTCGAGGGCGGCGGCGGGTACGCGGCGGCGCTGCTGCTGGACGGCTGGGCACTGCTGAGCCGGCCCGACCTGCGGGCCGGGGAGGAGACGCTGCGGCTCTGGCTGGCCGCCGCCGCGCTGGTGCGGTCGGCCGCCGAGGGCGGGACGGTGGTGGTGGTCGCCGAGCCCACGGCGCGCCCGGTGCAGGCGCTGGTGCGCTGGGACCCGCTCGGGCACGCCGGGCTGGAGCTGGACGAGCGCGCCCAGCTGCACTTCCCGCCGGTCGCCCGGATGGCCTCGGTGACCGGCAGCCCGGCAGCGGTGGCGGACCTGCTGAACCTGGTGCGGCTGCCGGAGGAGGCGGACGTGCTCGGGCCGGTGCCGGTCGCGGCGCTGCGGGGGGAGGAGCAGGAGCGCGCGCTGCTGCGGGTGCCGCCCGGGCAGGGCGCGGCGCTCGCGACGGCGCTGAAGGCGGCGCAGATCGCGCGGATCGCGCTGCGGACGCCGGAGGCGGTCAAGGTGCGGATCGATCCGACGGACATCGGGTGACGGGCGGCGTCGGGTGAGCCCGGTCGCGTGACGGGTGCGGGTTGCCGGGCGTCGGGTGAGGGGCGCGGTGTCCGTGACCGCGGCCCTCACCCGGCGTCCGGGGTGCGTCAGCCGCGCAGCGGGATGCCGGGGCGGTCGAGGGCGGTTCGCTCCAGCGTGCCGCGGTCGAGGGCGGGGCGGTCGAGGGTGCTGCGGTCCAGCGCGGGCCGGTCGAGGCTGCTGCGGTCCAGACCGCCCTGGCGGGCGGCCGGGACGGTGGTGGCCAGTCCGGTCGGGGCCGGGGAGCGGTCGCGCTCCGGCGCGAGGGCGGGGGTGTGGCCGGGCGCGTGCGCGACCGCCGGGGTGTGGCCCGGCAGCTCCTCGGAGCGGTCCGGCCGGCCGGGCCCCGGCACCGTTCCGGCCGCCGCCAGCAGCTCGCCGGCCGGCCGGCGCATCCCGTAGCGGCGGTGCACCGCCTGCTTGGTGACCCCGAGGGCCGAGCCCACCGAGTCCCAGGAGAAGCCCAGCGCGCGGTCGAACTCGACGGCCGCCGCCACCAGCGTCTCCACGCTCTCCCGCAGCTCCTGGGCCAGGCGCACGGTCGGCGCCGGGGCCCGCCCGTACACCACGAAGCCCGCGGAGGTGCTGGGGCGGCGCGGCCGGTAGACGTTGCCCAACTGGGCGGTGAGCGTCCGCAGGGCGTCGACCTGGCGCCGCACCCGCTCGATGTCCCGCACCAGCAGGTGCAGGCTCGCCCTCGCCCGGGCGTCGTGGTTGATCTGCTCGGCCATGGCTTACGTGCCGCCTTCCGTACGGTTCGGCTCGGCCGGAGCGCCCTTCCCGCGCGCTCCGGCCACGGTCAATCCCACTTGACCAACGCCGGACCGCCCGCCGGGGTCACGCAGGCGGGGCGAGCGGGATGTGCCGGACCCCGGTCCGGACGGATTGCATAGACTGGCCGACGGCCGCGCGCCCGCCGCCCGGCCCGCTCGTCGCCAGCAGCCCGACCCCCGCATCCCGGACCCGACGGACAGGAGCCCGCACCCGTGGCGATCCAGCCGATCCGCATCTTCGGAGACCCCGTCCTGCGCGCCACCGCCCGGCCCGTCACCACCTTCGACAAGGAGCTGCGCACCCTCGTCAAGGACCTCACCGACACCATGCTCGACGCCCCCGGCGCCGGGCTGGCCGCACCCCAACTCGGCATCTCCCTGCGGGTGTTCACCTATCACGTGGACGGCGTCACCGGGCACCTGGTCAACCCGGACCTCTCGCTCAGCGAGGAGGAGCAGGAGGGCCCGGAGGGCTGCCTCTCGCTGCCCGGGCTGCGCTACGACACCCGCCGCGCGCACGGCGTCGTCGCCAGGGGCTTCAACATGTACGGTGACCCGGTCACCATCGAGGGCACCCAGCTGCTCGCCCGCTGCATCCAGCACGAGACCGACCACCTCGACGGCATCATCTTCATCGACCGCCTCGACACCGAGCAGCGGAAGGCCGCGCTCAGGGCGATCCGCGAGGCGGACTGGGGCTCGGGCCCCGCGCCGGTGGTCAAGGTCTCCCCGCACAGCACCTTCGGTTCGGCGCGCTGAGCGCCGCCGGCCACGTCGACCCCGCACTGCAGAAAGGCACTTGATGCGCCTCGTGTTCGCCGGCACCCCCGAGGTCGCCGTTCCCGCCCTGGACGCCCTGCTCGCCTCCGACCGGCACGAGGTCGTCGCGGTGGTCACCCGCCCCGACGCCCCCTCCGGCCGCGGCCGCAAGCTCGTCGCCAGCCCCGTCGCCCAGCGCGCCGAGGAGGCCGGGATCGAGGTCCTCAAGCCGGCGAAGCCCAGCGACCCCGACTTCGTCGCCCGGCTCACCGAGCTCGCCCCCGACTGCTGCCCGGTCGTCGCCTACGGCGCCCTGCTGCGCCCCGGCACCCTGGAGATCCCCACGCACGGCTGGGTGAACCTGCACTTCTCGCTGCTCCCCGCCTGGCGCGGCGCCGCCCCCGTCCAGCACGCGGTGCTGGCGGGCGACGAGGTCACCGGCGCGTCCACCTTCCTCATCGAGCAGGGCCTCGACTCCGGTCCGGTCTTCGGCGTGATCACCGAGGAGGTCCGCCCGGCCGACACCAGCGGCGACCTGCTGGAGCGGCTCTCCCACTCCGGTGCCCGGCTGCTGGCCGCGACCATGGACGGCATCGCCGACGGCACCCTGCACGCCGTGCCGCAGCCCGCCGAGGGCGTCACCCTCGCCCCGAAGCTCGGCGTCGAGGACGCCCGGATCGACTGGACCGCGCCCGCGCTGCGGGTCGACCGGGTGGTGCGCGGCTGCGCCCCCGCCCCCGGCGCGTGGACGGAGTTCCGCGGCGAGCGGCTCAAGGTCACCGGCCCGGTGCGGCTGCTGCCCGGCTCCGCGGACCTCGCGCCGGGCGAGCTGGCCGTCGGCAAGAACAGCGTGCGCGTCGGCACCGGCAGCCACGAGGTCGAGCTCGGCGAGGTCCGGCCGCAGGGCAAGAAGGCCATGCGGGCGGCGGACTGGGCGCGCGGCGCGCGCATCGAGTCGGGCGAGCGGCTGGGCGGGTCCGCCTGAGTCCGGCCGGGCCCGGCCCGGCCCCCGCTTTCCGCGTTACTGTTCGAGAGATCCGGCAATAGCCCCCGCAGCACTTTGAGGCACATCCCATGAGCACGACCGGCAGTACCCACGGCACCTCCGGCACGCCCGGCGCGTCCGGCGGCAAGCGCGCCCCGCGCCCGCACCGGCGCCCGAAGAAGGACCCGGCGCGGATCGTCGCCTTCCGCGCCCTGCGCGCCGTCGACGAGCGCGACGCCTACGCCAACCTGATCCTCCCCTCCCTGCTCCGCGAGGCCGAGCAGAAGGGCATGGACCGGCGCGACGCCGCCCTCGCCACCGAGCTGGTCTACGGCACCCTCCGGCTCCAGGGCACCTACGACGCGATCATCGCCGCCTGCATCGACCGCCCGCTCGGCAAGGTCGACCCGCCCGTCCTCGACGTGCTGTCGCTCGGCGCCCACCAGCTGCTCACCACCCGCATCCCCAGCCACGCCGCCGTCTCGGCCACCGTCGAGCTGGCCCGGGTGGTGCTCGGCGACGGCAAGGCCAAGTTCGTCAACGCGGTGCTGCGCCGGATCAGCGCCCACGACCTGGACGCCTGGATCCAGCGGGTCGCCCCGCCGTACGACCAGGACGCCGAGGACCACCTCGCCGTCGTGCACTCCCACCCGCGCTGGGTGGTCGCCTCGCTGTGGGACTCGCTCGGCCGCTGGCAGCCCGACAACGCCGGGCGCACCGCCGTGGAGGAGCTGCTGCGCGCCGACAACGAGCGCCCCGAGGTCACCCTGGTGGCCCGCCCCGGCCGGGCCACCGTCGGCGAGCTGGCCGACGCGCTGCCCGAGGCCGAGCCGGGCCGCTGGTCCCCGTACGCGCTGCGGCTCGCCGAGGGCGGCGACCCGGGCGCGGTCGCGGCGGTGCAGGAGAACCGGGCCGGCGTCCAGGACGAGGGCAGCCAGCTGGTCGCGCTGGCCCTCGCCGCCGCCCCGCTGGACGGCCCGGACCGGCTCTGGCTGGACGGCTGCGCCGGCCCCGGCGGAAAGGCCGCGCTGCTCGGCGCGCTCGCCGCCGAGCGCGGCGCGGCGCTGGTCGCCAGCGAGAAGCAGCCGCACCGGGCCCGGCTGGTCGCCCGGGCCCTGGCCGGCAACCCCGGCCCGTACACCGTGATCGCCGCCGACGGCACCCGCCCGGCCTGGCGGGCCGGCGGCTTCGACCGGGTGCTCGTCGACGTCCCGTGCTCCGGCCTCGGCGCCCTGCGCCGCCGCCCCGAGGCCCGCTGGCGCCGCCGTCCGCAGGACGTCGCCGCCTTCGGCCCGCTCCAGCGCGACCTGCTGCGCTCGGCCATCGAGGCGACCCGGACCGGCGGCGTGGTCGGCTATGCCACCTGCTCCCCGCACCTGGCGGAGACGCGCGCGGTGGTGGACGACGTGCTGCGTACCGAGGGCGGCCGGGTGGAGTGGATCGACGCCCGGCCGCTGCTGGCGGGCGTCCCGGCTCTCGGTGAGGGCCCGGACGTCCAGCTGTGGCCGCACCTGCACGGCACGGACGCGATGTACCTGGCCCTGCTGCGCCGCACGGCGTAGGCGGGTGCCCTCCGGCGGCGCACCACGGGAGTCCGTGGTGCGCCGCCGTCCGTTCGGCCGGGCCCCGGCGGCGTGCGTGCCCCGGCGTGGCGGAGCCGGTCCGATCCGCCGGACACGCCCTGAGCGGGCGGTCCCGTCCGCGGGTCAGCGGGCGGAGAGGGCGGGGCGCGGGACCGTGAGCGCGGGGTCGGGGCGGGGGAAGGCCGGGGCGGGGCGTGGCGGGCCGGTGTGCGTGGAGACCACGCCGCGGACCAGGTCGCGCAGCCAGCGGTGCCCGGCGTCCTGGTCGTTGCGCGGGTGCCAGGCCATGCTCAGGACCACCTCGGGGAGGTCGACCGGCAGCGGGAAGGTGGTCAGGCCGAGCGCCTCGGCGGCCGGGGCGCCGAGGCGGGCCGGTGCCAGGCCGACGAGTTCGGTGTCGCGGAGCAGGAAGAGCGCCGCCGGGTAGCTCGGTACGCTGGCCACGATCCTCCGGGCGAGGCCGAGCTGGGCGAGGCGCTGGTCGACCTGCCCGGGGCCCCGGCCGTGCCGGGAGACGGTGAGGTGATCGGCGGCGGCGAACTCCTCCAGGGTGGGGGGTGCGCCGTGGGCCAGCGGGTGTCCGGTGCGGGCGACGCCCACCAGGCGGGTGGTGGTGAGGGGTTCGGTGCGGGTCTCGGGGTCGAGGTGGTCGGTGACGCCGACCTCCAGGTCGATCACGCCGTCGCGCATCGCGCTGGTGCCCTCCAGGTCGTCCCCGAGGAAGCGCAGGGTCACCGCCGGGGCCTGGGCGCGGACCGCCGCCAGCAGGGCCGCGCCGATCGTGGTCAGCAGGACGTCGCCGGTCTGCAGCGTGAACCGGCGGTTGAGCTCGGCGGGTTCGGCGGCCGCGGGCGGTATCAGCAGGGCCTGGCCCCGGCTGACCAGGGCGCGGACCTCGGAGCGCAGTTCCACCGCGCGGGGCGTCGGCACCAGTCCACGGCCGGCCCGGACCAGCAGGGGATCGCCGAGCACACGGCGCAGCCGCCCGAGCGTGCGGCTCATCGCCGGGGCCGAGGTGTGCAGCCGTTCGGCGGCACCGGTCACGCTGCCCTCCTCCAGCAGGGCGTCCAGGGCGACGAGCAGGTTGAGATCGAGGTCCGGCATGAGGTTCTCCGCTGGTGGTCGGTCGGCTGGTGTGGGGGGTGTGGGGATGACCGGAGGTGGAAAGTGTGCTGACCTGAGTTCCGCGGGAGCGCGCGACGACACTCGGCATCCGGCGTCGATCGCCACAACTCCCCTGGGGAGTAAAGGATCTGACGTGATGATTGACAATGGCATGTCGATCGGGACCTGCCAAGGAGGCCGTGTGCCGACCTTCCCGGTGCAGGACGGTGCACGCCGGCCCGGGCGGCCGGAAGCGGGGAGGTGACCGTGTCCGCGTACACGGAGTGGCGGCCGTCGGTGGCGCCCGGGCGGCAGGTGTCCTGCCTCTGGACGCGGCACCACGCCCCGGGGCCGTCGTACGAGCAGCTCGTCGTCCCGGACGGCTGTGTGGACCTGGTGTGGTCGGACGCGGGGCTGCAGGTGGTGGGCGCGGACCTCGCACCGCGCAGCGTCCCGGTGCGGGGCGGGGCGGAACTTGCGGGGCTGCGGTTCCGTCCCGGTGCGGCGGGCCTGCTGCTGGGGGCGAGGCCGGCGCGGGAGCTCCGCGACCTCCAGGTGCCGCTGGCCGAGGTGGTCGGCGCGGCGACGGCGGAGCGGCTCGGGGAGCGGCTGGCCGCGGCGCGCGGGCCGCGGGAGGCGGCGGCGGAGCTGGAGGCGTTCGTCGCGGCGCTCGTGCCCGGCTGGGAGCCGGACCGGGTGGTGGAGCGGGCGGTGGCCGCCCTGGGGCGCGCACAGGGGGCGCGACTGCCGGAGCTCGCGACCGAACTGGGGCTCTCGGAGCGGCAGTTGCGCCGACGGGTGACCGATGCGGTCGGCTACGGGCCGAAGACCCTGCACGCCGTGCTGCGCTTCCAGCGGGCGCTGGCCTGCGCGCGGCCGGGGCACGGGCGGGGGACGGGGGAGGGGCAGGGGGACGGTGGTGGGCCGGACGCCGGTGCGGGACCGGGGCTGGCGGAGGTGGCGGCGCTGGCCGGGTACGCCGACCAGGCGCACCTCACCAGGGAGGTGCGCCGGTGGGCGGGGGTGCCGCCGAGAGTGCTGCTGGGCCGCCGGGCGGCCGGGCCGGACGGGGCCCGGGGTCAGGCGTCCGGCGCGTCGTCGTAGGCGCGCAGCGTGAGCAGCGCCTGGAGGGTCACCCCGGGGCGGGCCTCCGACTCGGTGTTCGCCGACCAGCGCAGCCAGTTGATCGGCCAGCCGCCGTCCTTCTGCTGGGCGGCGGCGAGGTGGTCGAGGCCGAGGTCCAGCTCCTCGTCGGTGAACCAGGCACGGGCCAGGCTGTCGGGCGTGCGGGCGTAGTCGTGCGGCAGGTGGTGCTCGCCCGGCGCGTAGCCCGGGGCGGTCGGCGCCTCCTCGGGCCGGGCCGGGTCGAGCAGCACGAGCCGCTGCTCGCGGACGAGCGCGCCCAGCCGGGCCGCCTGGCTCCGGGCCCAGTCGGTGTCCGGGCAGGCGTCGAGGAAGCGCAGCGCGGCGCCCACCTCGTACGGGTGCGGCGCGTCGAGCTTCTCGACGGCGGCGCGGCAGAACGCGGTGGCGGCGGTGAGCCACGGGTGGTCGATGCCCTGGCGCAGCAGCGGGGCCACGATCTGGCCGGTGGACAGCAGTTCGCCGACCGGTTCGGCGCCCTCCTCGGGCACCGGCAGGAACGGCGGCCGCGGGTAGGGCCGCAGGCTCGGCAGGACGACGGGCACGCCGCCGTCGGGTGCGGAGACCTCGGCCAGCCATGTGCAGACCGGCCGGGCGCGGTCCTCGTCCAGGGCCCCGGCCTCCTCCAGGGCGAGCAGCGCGGCGGGCACGGCGATGGGCTGGGGGGCCGGTCCGCGGACGTCCGGTTCGAGTCCGTAGGCGAAGCCCCCGCCGGGGGCGCAGTGGGCGCCCAGGGCGGCGAGGACGCCGACGGAATCGGGCCGGGCGCCGAACAGGTGGGCGAAGCGGCGTTGTTCGAGGACGCGCCCCGAGGTCCAGAGGAAGTCGGCGGCGGCGTCGAGCCTGGTGGGCGTGAGGCGTGTGGTGCGGGTCATGACTCGACCGTAGGCGGCCCGGGGGCGGGGGTCTTGAACGATTCGGACACGGACGGCGCGGTGTCGCGGGGGACCGGCCCGGGCCAGTGGGCCCGCAGCGGGCGGTAGTCGGTCACCGTGATGCCGAGCTCGGCGAGCAGCTCGCGGGTGCGCGGGGCGAGGAGGAAGGCGTGGTCGGAGCGGCGCACCCGCCGGTCGCCGTCGCCGTCGCCGGGGCGGGTGCCGGGCGTGCCGAGGCCGGGGTGGACGGCCCACTCGGTCAGGCCCGGCGGCAGCGCGGCGAGCAGCCGGGCGTAGTGGGCCGGCTTGTCGTCGAGCGGGACGGCGAAGCTGTCCAGGAAGGGGTGGTCGACCACCGGCAGCCCGCGGGCGCGCAGGCGTTCCAGGGCGGGGGAGAGCCAGATGCGCACGGCCAGTCCGTATTCGGCGCCGAGCGCGAGCGCGAGGTCGAGGAGGTCGGGGCGGCCGGCGTCGGCCAGGCAGTGGAAGTCCAGGTGGGTCGGGTCGAGCCCGGGGCCGGTGGCGGCCTCGATCTGGGCGCGGAACTCCCGTTCCACTTCGGCCGTCCGGGCCCGTGCCAGCAGCCGGGCGCGGCCGTCGGGGGTGGCGGGGTGGAGCCGCCCGGTGGGGTCGAGCAGCGAGGGCACGGCGGCGGCCGGGGCGAGCGGGCCCCAGCGGGCGCCGGGCGCGTCGGTGCCGCAGACCAGAGTGAGGTGGATCCCGAACGGCAGCGCCGGCCGCTCGCGCAGCAGGCGCAGCGCGTGCGCGGATCCCGGGCAGCCGGTCATGAGGCTGCAGGAGGCGGCGACGCCGTGTTCGATCGCCTCGACGACGGCGAGGTTGACGCCCTCGTCGAGGCCGAAGTCGTCGCAGTTGAGCAGCAGCAGGCGGGTGCCCGGCGGGTGGCCGAGCAGCTCGGTGGCGAGGGGGGTCGGCCGGGTCACGCCCGCAGTCTGCCGGGGCGGTGGGCGCGGTGCAGCGGGTTTTCGCTCAGGCCCCGCGGGCGGCGCGGCGCCGGCGCTTGCCGAGCGGGGCCTGCGAGAGGTCCTCGGCCTGGGAGCGGAGGTTCTTGTAGCCGTAGCCGCGTTCGTCGAGCCAGGCGCGGGCGGACCGTTCGGCGCGCTCGGTGGCGTCGAGGATGTCCTCCTCGGCCTCGCCGGAGTCCTGGTAGCGGAAGGTGAAGACGGCGCGGGCGGTGAGGTCGTAGCTGAGGTGGCCCTCGGGGGTGAACGCGGCGAACAGGACGTCGTGCTCGGCGGCGCGGGACGCCAGCTCGGCGTGCTGCTCGGGGGTGAGGCCGTCGAAGACGCCGCGGACGGTGATGCGGAAGGTGCGCGTGGTCATCCGGTGAGCGTATGCCGGGCCGTGGTGGGCGGGCGACGGGTTTTCCGGGGAACGGGCGGCGCCCCCGCGCCGGGACGGGCGCGGGGGCGGGCAGCGGGCGAGGGTGGCGCCGGCGGCCGGGCCGTCAGGCCTCGCCGAGGGTGACGCCGGCGGGGGCCGGGCCGTCCGGGGCGGTGGCGCCGGCGGGCGGGGTGTCGGCGGGCCTGGTGTCGGGGGCCGTGTCGAGCGAGGGCCAGTGGATCCGGGTGGCGCAGAGCGCGACGACCAGCGCCGAGGCGGCGACCACGCCCATGCCCCAGACCAGGCTGCTCGCGTTGGCGATGAAGCCGATCAGGGCGGGGCCGGCGAGCAGGCCGGTGGTGCCGGTGGCGGCGACCAGGGCGAGCGCGTCGGAGCCCTGGCGGGCGGCCGCGACGTAGACGCACGGGGTGACGGCGGCGACGCCCAGGCCCACGCAGGCGAAGCCGATCAGGGTCGGCACCACGCCGCCGGCCAGCAGCGCGAGCGCCAGTCCGAGCCCGGCCACGGTGCTGCCGACGCGCACGATCCGGCCGTCGCCGAAGCGGGTGCGCCAGCCGTCGGCGAACAGCCGGGCGAGCACCATCATCACCGAGACCACGGCGATGCCCATCGGCGCCAGCTGGTGCGAGGCCCGGACGACGTTCTCCAGGTAGAGGGCGGACCAGTCGTTCATGGCGCCCTCGGTCACGGTGCCGAAGACCATGGCGAGGCCCATCCAGACGGTGATCCGGGAGGGGAGCGGGATGCCGCGGCGCTTCGCGGGCGCGTCGGCGGCGGGTTCCGGCGCGGTCTCGGCGGCCCCGGCGGGTTCGTCCGCCAGCATGCCGGTCTGGGCGAGGAGCAGCAGCAGGGCGAGGACGGCGGCGGCGATCGCGAAGTGGGCGGACAGCGTGGTGGTGACGGCGGTGACCCCGGAGGCGAGCAGGGCCGCGAGCAGGGACCCGGCGCTGAACGTGGCGTGCAGCCTGGACATCGCGGTGCGCTGGAAGCGGACCTCCATGGCGGCGCCCTGGGCGTTCATCGCGACGTTCAGGAAGCCGACCGCGACGCCGTCGAGGCAGGCCACCACCAGCAGGACGGGGTAGCTGGGCGCCAGGGTGAGGCCGGCCAGGACCAGCCCGAGGACGATCGCGGAGACGGTGGCGAGGACGCGTGAGCCGAACCGCTTCATCAGCGAGGCGACCAGCGGGAAGGAGACGGCGGCGCCGATGCCGCAGACCATCAGCAGCAGGCCGATCCGGCCGTCGTCCAGGTCGAGCCGGGTCTTCAGGGCGGGGAGGCGGGAGACCCAGGTCGCGTACTGGAAGCCGAGGAAGCAGAACAGCGCTGCGATGGCCAGGTGTGCTCGCAGGAAGTCATCGCGCACGCGGAGCATGTGCATCAGCCCGATCGTTGTGGGGGGAGGTCGTGGCGGGGAGGTCGTGGCGCGGAGGTCCGCCGCGGGGAGGTTCGCTGCCGGGGCCCTAGCGCAGGGACATCGCCATGTAGACGGCCCGCTCGCCGTAGCTCACGGGCAGCTCCACGCCGGGGTGGGGGCGGTAGCCGAGCGGGGCCCAGAGGACCTCGCTGCCGCGCACGGCGACCAGGGAGACGGTGGCGTAGCCGCGCGCGCGGGCGGTGTCGGCGAGGAAGGTGAGCAGGCGCGGGGCGAGGCCGCGGCCGCGCAGCCGCTCGGTGACGACCAGGTCGTGGGCGTGCAGGTTGGTGGAGGTGCGGGCGGCCGGGGACTCCGCGCGGGCGAGGTCGGGGCAGTGACCGAGCGGGTAGGGCAGCGCGAGCAGGTAGCCGCCGAACTCGCCCCCGTGCTCCACGGCGAAGCACCAGTCGGGGGCGGCCCGGTGACGCGAGCGCAGCACCCCGCCGCCCTCGGAGAGGCCGCTCCCGGCGTAGGCGCGGGCCTCCAGGGGGACGATCTCGGCCCAGTCGGGCTCGGCGAGGGGGCGCACGAACAGGCCCCCGCCGAGCCGGGTGCCGCCGAAGGGGCCGGCGCCGACGAGGTCCTCGTCGAGGAGGGGAGTGTCGAGGAGGGGGGTGTCGAGGAGGTCGGGGTGCTGCTCGGCGGTGTGGTGCGCGGACATCTACTGCGGGTCTCTCTCGGGGCCGGGTGCGCCGGACGGGCGGTCCGCCCGGACACAGCTGTGGGGCAGCGGTGGGAAGCCGTTGAATCCCCGTGTGGTGTAGGAGGTGGCGTAGGCGCCGCAGGAGAGGATCCACACCGGGTCGCCCGAGGCGGCGTCCCGGGGCACGGCCACGCCGGCGCCCTCGTCGTAGGCGTCGTCGCTGTCACAGGTGGGGCCGGCGATCACGGCGAGCACGGTCGGCGCCCCCGCGTGGGCGGGGAACTCCAGCCGGTAGCGCAGTCCGTCCATCTCGTACAGGCCGTTGAACTTGCCGCAGCTCAGGTAGAGCCAGTGCGACCGCTCCCCGCCGAGCTGCTGACGGTCCGTCAGTCGGGTGACGTGGGCCCGGATCGCGCCGTGGTCGGCGACCAGGTGGCGGCCCGGCTCCAGCAGGAACTCCAGCGGCCCGGCGGAGACCGTGCGCAGGTGCTCCATCCCCTCCCGGATCGCCGCGAACATCTTGTCGACCGGCGGGTGGAGCGGGTTCCCGAGCCGGTCGAGCACGCCGAGCGCGGGCAGGCCGCCGCCGAGGTTGACGTACTGCAGCGGGATCCCGTGCCGGCCGGTCTCCTCGATCACCGCGGCGAGCGTGTCCAGCGCGCTCTGCCAGGCCTCGACGGTGAGTTGCTGCGAGCCGACGTGCACCGACAGCCCGGCCGGGGTCAGTCCGGCGTCCCGGGCCGCGGTCAGCACCCGCACGGCGTCCTCGGGCGAGCAGCCGAACTTGCGGCTCAGCCCCCACAGGGCGCCCTCGCCGGTGGTGGCGAGCCGGCAGAACACCCGGGCGCCGGGAGCGTGTTGCGCGAGCGCGGCGACGTCGGCCAGGCTGTCGGTGGCGAAGTCGCGCACGCCGAGCCGGTACGCCTCGGCGATCTGCCGGTCGGACTTCACCGTGTTGCCGTAGTGGATCCGCCCGGCCGGCACGCCGGTGCGCAGCGCCTGGGTGATCTCCTGCGGCCCGGCCGCGTCGAAGCCCGCGCCCCGGGCGGCCAGGCAGTCGAGCACCTCGTCCACCGGGCAGGCCTTCATCGCGAACCGGACGTCGATGCCGGGCAGTTCGCGCAGCAGGGCGTCGTACTGGGCCTCGATGCCGTCGAGGTCGAAGATGATCCGGTCGTCCTCGCAGGCGGCGAGGGCGGCGCGCAGGCGTCCGTCGTCAGGCATGGGCGGCACTCCGGCCGGCGCCGTGGGCGGAGCGCCGGGCGGGCCCGGCCGAGGAGTCGGGCGGGAGGGGCGGGAGGGGCGGCGTGGCGCGGGCCGCGCGCACCAGCGGCGCCCAGGCGTCGACGAGCAGGGCGAAGGCCTCGATGTCGGCCTGCGCCTCGTCCAGCAGCCGGGCGCGCAGCGGCGCCAGGTGGTCGGCGAACGCCGCGTACCGGCCGCCGAGTCCGCGGTAGGCGCGGTCGAGGACGGCCAGCCGGCGGTGGTTCTCCGACCGGTCCGCTGCGGCCGCCCGCCGGGCGGCCCGCGCGACCGGCCCGGGGCGCAGGTGGTGCTCGGCGTCGAGCAGCGCCCCGCCCGCCTCCTCCAGCGCGTCGTACACCGGGTAGAGGTAGAGCATCGACAGCAGGAACTTGGTGAACCGCAGCTGGTAGGCGGTGAACCCGGCGTCGGTGCGCCGTTCGGGCGTGTAGTGGTTGATGACGTTGCGGTTGTGGGTGACCCCGGGCAGCGCGGCGTGCAGTACCAGGTGGTGCAGCAGGTAGTCGCTGCCGATGGTGTCGGTCGCGGGCGGCAGCGGCACCCGCTCGTACACCTCGCGGTCCAGGGCGATGTTGCACATGTCTATCCGCCAGATGTCCGGCAGGTCGAGCACCGCGCGGTCGTGCGTGAACGGGTCGGTGCCGCTGCCGACGAAGGAGTCCGCGACCAGCTCGCGGCGCTGCTCGGCGGTGGAGCCGGTGCGCGCCCACAGGCCGACGACCTCCTCGTAGCACGCCGGGTCGAGTTCGCGGATCTCGCCGAGGTCGACGGAGAGTTCACCGACGAAGGAGCTGCCGACCAGGGCGACGGGCTTGTGCGCGTGCACCGGGTCGAGGGTGTGATGGGTGACGCCGGGCGCGGCGTCGGCGGCCCGCCGGCCGATCGAGCGCAGTTCGTGGTGGACCGGGTACACCGGCTCGCCGTTCAGCCGCTGGTAGGCGCTGTCGGAGTCGCGGCGGTGCACGGAGGAGCAGCCGAGGGCGGCGGCGAGCAGGAACGCCCGGTTGGTGCAGGCACCGTAGGAGAGGGCGTCCGGCAGCATCAGGCCGAGCAGGCGGTCGGCGTCGGCGGCCGCGGCCAGGGCGGCGTCCTCGGCGCGGGCCCGGTCGACCGCGGCGCGCAGGAAGGCGCGCTGCTGCTCCTCGTCGAGGTGGTGGACGAGGACGCCGGGGGCCGCGGGCAGCTCGGCGGCCGCCTTGGCGTGCTCGGTGCGGTCGGCGGCGTCCGCCGAGTCGAGGATCAGCAGGTGGACCCGGACGCCGAACTCGCGGGCGGCCCAGACGGCTTCCTCGCCGACGGCGGTGATGGCCGGGACGCAGAACCGGTTGGTGGGCAGCGCGAGGCAGATGTCGCGCACGGTGGTCCCCGCGCTCACGCCTCGCCGCCCTCGACGGCGTCGGCCGCGTCGGCCCCGGCGCTGTGCCAGGACTCCAGGCCGAGCAGCCTGGCGCCGAGACCGGTGAGTTCGGCCGGGCCGTAGCGCAGCGACTCGTGCTTGCGGTGGTCGCCGACCAGGGTGCGGTTCCAGGTCGGCGTGGAGAGGTGCCGCCAGGAGTGGACGCGCGACTCCCGGAGCTCGTGGTGCTCCTCCAGCGCGGGCATCATCGACAGGTACTGGACCGAGCGCACCCCGCTCGCGGAGGTGTTGGCGGCGACGCCGTGGGCCAGCATGCCGTTCCAGATCAGCAGGTCACCGGCCTTCAACTCGGGCCGCACGACCGGGTATTCGGTGCGGTCGACGGCCGGGCGGATCGGGTCGCGACCGGCCGGCTGGGCGGCCTGCCAGGTGTTGAACCGGCGGAACAGCTCCGGGTTGCACTGGAAGCCGCCGTGGTCGGGCTCGGTGTCGGTGAGCGCGATGATGCCCTGGACGCGCTGCGGGAGCATGCCGGCCGTGGAGTCGACGTCCCAGTGCAGTTCGATGTCGAAGCCCTCGTCGGTGGGCTCGATCAGCGCGCGGTCGCGGTTCCCGGTGTTCGGCGGGTTGAGGTTGAGCCGGTCGAGGGTGACCCAGAGCTCCTCGCAGTCCCAGACGTCCACGAACGCGTCGTAGACCCGCCGGGTCTGCCGGTGGTCCCAGATGAGCTGGTGGTGATAGGCCTCGACGAAGCCGTAGATGTGCAGGTGGCGGTCCAGCTCGTCGCGGAACTCCCGCTCCTCGTACCAGGTTTCCGGGCGCTCGGGGTCGAGCCCCTGGAACTCCCAGGCGAAGTCGAGCAGCTTGCGGGCGGCCTCGGCGGGGATCGCCTCGGGAACGACGACGTAGCCGTAGGTCTGCCAGAAGGTGAACTGCTCCTCGGACAGCACGCGCAGCGGGCGCTGCTTGCGGATGTCCTTCAGCGCGGTGGCGGCGAGGTAGGACTCGCCGTCGTTGCTGAAGTAGGGGCGCTCCGAAGCGGCCCGGAAGAGGTATCCGTCGGGCTTCGGCATTTCACTCCAGGTTCGGGTCGGGGTGTGGGGTCGGCCGGGGGCCGTGCGCCGGGTGGGGGACGGGCCTCGGGGCACGGCGGTGCGGGGCCGGAGCCCCGGGGGAGAGGTGGGACGAGAGCGGGAGGTCCCGTCCGACAAGGAGTGCCGATGACTGTCCCGGCCTCGTCAAGTGCGGTGTGCCCCTACGGTGGACTAGACCAACTTCCGGTGTCAACCCTCGTCGGGCGGGCCCCCGCTGGCGGACCGTCGGTCGGTGGACGACCGGCCGTGACCTGCGCCGGAGCCCGTGGGGCGGGTGATCGGGGCGGTCCGGCCGAAGGGGCGGAGCGGCTGCCTCCAGGGGGCCCCGTTCCCTGCCCGAAAGGGCAGCCGAGGGGGGGCTTCCATGCCGGTTCGACGCACCCTCGGGATGCGGTGGGGGCAATCCCCCCGGGGGCGGCCGGTCCAAGGGGTGGCGGGCGCCTCGCCCCCGGTGCCGGCGGTGCCGGCGGCGCCGGGTCCGCGTCCGTGCGCCGGACGCGTCGGACGCGCCGGACGCGCCGGACGCGTCGGGCACGGTGGTCACGGCCGGCCGGCCACGGGGCGCCCGGGCGCCGTGCCTCGCCGCTTCCCGGGCCGCGTTCGGACGGGCCGGGTCTTGTTCCCGCTCCGGCCATAGGTCAGGCCTATGGGGTCATAGATCGCCACCACCTACAGTGGCAAGGTCCGGCCGGGTTGGGTGGGAGTGGGTCACCCTCGCCCGTCCGCCCCGACCGGTCCGGGCACCGCCCTGTTCCGGCCCGGTTCCGCCCTGTTTCGTTCGTCCACGTTCGGAGGATCGCCCCGCCATGACCCGCCCGATCCGCGTCGCGATCGTCGGCGCCGGCCCCGCCGGCATCTACGCCGCCGACGCCCTGCTGAAGTCCGACGCCGCCCAGCAGCCCGGGGTCTCCATCGACCTCTTCGAGCGGATGCCCGCGCCGTTCGGACTGATCCGGTACGGCGTGGCGCCCGACCACCCGCGGATCAAGGGGATCATCACCGCGCTCCACCAGGTGCTGGACAAGCCGCAGATACGCCTGTTCGGCAACGTCGACTACCCGTCCGACCTCACGCTGGACGACCTGCACCGCTTCTACGACGCCGTGGTCTTCTCCACCGGCGCGATGGCCGACCGCGCGCTCGACATCCCCGGTGTCGGGCTCGACGGCTCGTACGGTGCCGCCGACTTCGTCTCCTGGTACGACGGCCACCCCGACGTACCGCGCACCTGGCCGCTGGAGGCCGAGAAGGTCGCCGTGCTCGGCGCGGGCAACGTCGCCCTGGACGTCGCCCGCATCCTCGCCAAGACCGCCGACGAGCTGCTGCCCACCGAGATCCCGCCGAACGTGTACGAGGGCCTCCAGCGCAACCGGGCCCTGGAGGTGCACGTCTTCGGCCGCCGCGGCCCGGCCCAGGCGAAGTTCAGCCCGATGGAGCTGCGCGAGCTCGACCACTCGCCGAACATCGAGGTGATCGTCAACCCCGAGGACATCGAGTACGACGACGGCTCGATCGCCGAGCGGCGTGGCGCCAAGCACGTCGACATGGTCGCCTCGACCATCGAGAACTGGGCCATCCGCGACGTCGGCGACCGCCCGCACCGGCTCTACCTGCACTTCTTCGAGTCCCCGGTGGAGGTGCTGGGCGAGGACGGCCGGGTGAGCGGGCTGCGCACCGAGCGCACCGAGCTCGACGGCACCGGCAACGTGCGCGGCACCGGCCGGTTCACCGACTGGGACGTGCAGTCCGTCTACCGGGCGATCGGCTACTACTCCGACGAACTGCCCAAGCTGCCGTTCGACCCGGTCTCCGGCACCGTCCCCAACGCGGCCGGCCGGGTGCTCGCCGCCGACGGCTCGCACCAGGAGGCCGTCTACGTGACCGGCTGGATCAAGCGCGGGCCGGTCGGTCTCATCGGGCACACCAAGGGTGACGCCAACGAGACCGTCGCCTGCCTGCTCGCCGACCACACCGAGGGCCGGCTGCCCGGCGCCGCGGAGCCCGAGCCGCAGGCGGTCGTCGCACACCTGGAGGACCGCGGGGTGCGGTTCACCACCTGGCAGGGCTGGTACGAACTCGACGCCCACGAGCGCGCGCTGGGCGCGGCCGAGGGGCGCGAGCGGGTCAAGGTGGTGGAGCGGGAGGAGATGCTCCGGCGCAGCGGGGCCTGACCGGCTCCGTCAGGGCGCGGCGGGCGGCGGGGCGAGGACGAGCGGCCACGCGTCCTCGCCGGCCAGGACCTCGTCCAGCGCGAGCCCCGGGCCGGCGGTGAACACGGCGGTCGCGTCGTCGGCCCGGGCGTACGTCCCCGGGTCGACGACCGTCACCGCGCGCAGGACCAGCGCCGCCTCGGGGACGGTGTCCGAGCGCTCCGGGAAGGCCTCCGGATCGGCGCCGAGCTGCTTGAGCGTGAACGGGTACGCCGCCACCGTGACGGTCAGCCGGTCGCCGTCGAGGGTGCGCTCCGCCCAGCCGTCGGTGGGCAGCAGGTAGAACGCGCCGTCCCCCTCGTGCCCGTACCGGTCCAGCCTGGCGACGGCCCGCTCCCCGGGCGGGCCGCCCGGGTCGACGAGCAGCGCCACCACGGGCGCGTCCGGGTCGTCGGGGTTGATGCCGCTGTGGACGTGGAGCCGGGCCACGGGCGACCTCCGGTCGGGTGCGGGCGGGACGGGCGACACGCTGACGGGTGCCTACGACAGGCCGCGGCGTGGGTGGTTGTCCGGCGTATCGGTCGACATGGGCGCGACTCTAGCGGCCGGGCGAGGCGTCCGACAGAAGAGGCGCGCGCTCCGGATCGTGCGCCGGGCCGGCGTTCCGGGCGCCGGACGGCCCCCGGGGAGCCGCCGGGGTGGCGAGGGTGGCCGGGTCGGTGTTGGCGCCGCACAGGACGACGCAGACCCGCTCGTCGGCGGCGGGGCGGTAGCCGTGGGCGTCGTCCTGCCCGGTGAGCAGGGCGGCGAGGGCGGTGGCGGCGCCGTGTTCGACCGCGATCCGGCGCTCCTCCCACAGCGCCTGCCGGGCCCGCACGATCGCCGCGTCCGGGACGAGGACGGACCGGACGCCGTCGTGGCGCGCCGCGTCCACGGCGAGGGGGGTGGCGCGGCGGGCGCCGAGGGAGTCGGCGGCCACCGAGTCGACCGTGACGTCCACCGGCGCGCCCGCCGCCAGGGCGGCGTGCAGCGCGCGGGAGCCCTCCGGCTCGACCGCCACCACCCGGACGCCGTGCTCCCGGGCGGCCGCGGCCACCCCCGCGAACAGCCCGCCGCCGCCCACCGCGACCAGCACCGTGTCCAGTCCGGGCAGCCGCGCGTGGATCTCCTCCAGCAGGGTGCCCGCGCCCGCCGCGATCAGCGGGTGGTCGTAGGCGTGGCTCGCCAGCGCGCCGCTCGCGGCGGCGAACTGCTCGCAGGCGGCCAGCGCCTCGGCGTACTCCGCGCCGACCAGCCGGACGTCCGCCCCGTAGGAGCGCAGCCGGGCGACCTTCACGCCCGGCGCCTCGGCGGGCAGGAACACGGTGGCCCGCACGCCCTGCTGCCGCGCCGCCCACGCGCACGCCAGCCCGGCGTTGCCGCCGGAGGCGATGGTGACCCCGGCGTCCGGCAGGGTCCCGGCCTCCCGGTGGGCCTGGAGGAAGTTCTGCGCCCCGCGCGCCTTGAACGAGCCGGTGTGCTGCAGGTACTCCAGGGCCAGCCACCGCCGGTCGTCCCCGTCCCCGTCCCCGCCCGGTGCGAGCGCCACGGGCCGCACGCGGCCCGCGATCCGCTCCGCGGCCGCCCCGATGTCCTCGTAGCCGAGCTCGTGCCTCATCGTGCGCCGCCTCCACGTCCACGTCCCGCCGTGTTCGCACGGCGTCCCGTCCGTACCGTACGGAACACCGCGTCGGCCCGCCAGGGTGGTGGAACCGGCGCCCGACCTGGGAGCATCACCACCATCGACCGGACGAGAACGAGGAAGGGAGGCGGGCGACATGATCGGAGCCGTGCTGATCGGCATCCTGGCCCTCACTGTCGGGGGCTGCGTCTGCGTGGTGTGGGCCGACCGCGGCGGCCCCCGCTGGACCCGGGCCGTGGCCGCCGCCACCGTCGGCGCCGGGCGGGCCGTGCGGAGCTACCAGAAGTCCCAGCGCCGCCAGGTGAGCAGCGGCGGCAACGGCATCGACGGCGGTGGCGACGGTGGCTGACGGGGGGCGGTGACCGGTCTGCTCAGGGCCGGCCCCCGATCCGCTCCGGACGCCCGCCGGCCGTCCGCCGCAGCCGGACCACCGCGAGCGGCAGGGTCGCCAGCCCGACGGTGACCGCGTCCCGCATCCGGCCGTCCGTGACGGCGGCGCACTGGGCGTGCTCCCGGCCCCCGCGGGACTCGTGGAACACGGGCGGGCCGCAGTCCACCGCGGTGCCGTCCGGGAACTCGTGCGAGGCCGGCAGGAAGGCCAGCCCGACCGCCCACAGCCACGCGCCGAGCGCCAGCAGCCCCAGCAGGTGCGCGCTCCGGCCCCGCGCGCCCCCGGCCCGCCGCCACGCCCGCGCGTCCCGCTCCCGCAGGAGCGCCCCGATCTCCCCGTTCTCCATGCCCGTTCCCCCCGGTTCCCGTCCGATCGACGACCGGGGAGAGCATCCCAGGCCCGCTCCCCCCGGCTGTCGACGGGGTCGGGTCAGAAGTCGAAGAACGCGCCGGTGGTGCGCAGCAGGACGCAGTGGTTGCCGTAGGTGTGCTGGAAGGCGATGCGCCGGCCCTGGTAGGTGCCGCTGGCGGTGACGGTGTAGGGGTCGTACAGGTCGGTGCAGACACCCGGGTCGACGTTCAGCCGGGAGAGGTCGCCGTTGACGGAGTCGAGCAGCCGACAGGCGGTGAACGGGTCGGGGTGGGTGGTGACGGCGTCCGGCGGGCAGTCGAGGGTGACGACGTGCGGTGTGCCGGTGCCGGGGGTCGGGCCGTGCGCCACCGTGAGCCGCAGGCTGGCGGCGGGGACGGCGGGGACGGGGGTGAGGGCGTGGGCGGTGCCCGCGAGGCCGGAGGTGAACAGGGCGGTCGCGAGGAGGGCGAGGGCTCGGGTGGTCTTCACGCCCGGCGCAACGACCCGCCGGTGGGCAGGTCACGGCCGGTGGGTGCACCGGAGTGGGAAGTCGGCGGGGCCGACGTCCCGAGCGGACCCCGGATTCCGGGGGGATGCGGCAATCGGGTCGACAGCGCGTGAGCGGTTGGCACAGAGTCGGGTCATGGCTGATCTGTCTTCGTCCTTGTTCCCGGCCTCCTACGCGTGGCGGGCGGCGACCGTCGCGGACGCGCCCGCGATCTACGAGCTGGTTGCCGCCCGCGAGCGCGAGGTCCTGGGCTGTCCGGACACCGAACCCGATCGCATCGCCGCGGACCTCACCCTGCCCGGGCTCGACCCGGCCCTCGACACGGTGCTGGTGTACGACGCGGCCGAGCATCTGGCCGGCCGGGCCTGGGTGCACGGCGGCCGGCGCAGTGCGGTCGACGTCCACCCCGAGCACCGGGGGAGGGGGCTGGGGAGCGCCCTGCTCGGCTGGGCCGAGGCGCGGGCCCGGCAGATGGGCGGTGAACGGCTCAGCCAGACGGTCTCGGACGGCGATCGGGGAGCGGTGGAACTGTTGCGAGCGCGGGGGTACGAGCCGTTCGTCACCCAGTGGTTGCTGGAGATCGAGATGTCCGCCGAACCCGTGGTGTCCGGTCCGCCGCCCGGCATCACGCTGCGCTGCTTCCGGCCGGGGGACGAGCGGGACGCGTACGAGCTCACCGAGGACGCGTTCGACGAGTGGCAGAAGCGGCGGAAGTCCTACGAGGAGTGGGCCCGGCACACCGTCGAGCTGGACTCGTTCGCGCCGGAGCTCTCGCAGGTGGCGTTCGCCGACGGCCGGATGGTCGGCGCCGTGCTGGCGCTGGACGTCCCGGACACCGGGGAGGGATACGTCGAGCGGGTCGCGGTCCGCAAGGACCACCGCAACCGGGGGATCGCCCGCATGCTGCTGCAGGCGTCGTTCCGGGCCTTCTACCGCGAGGGCCGCCGCACGTGCACGTTGTGGACGCACTCGGAGACGGGGGCGCTGTCGCTGTACCAGCGGGTGGGCATGACGGTCCGTCGGAGCTCCGCGGTGTACGGCAAGGCGCTCGGCGTCGAGTAGGGCGGCCCGCGGGGGGAGTGGGAAGTCGGCGGGTCCGACTTCCCACTCCGGGTCAGGCGGTGAAGTCGGGGGAGCGGGACTCGATGGCCTTGACGAAGGCGGCCCACTCGGCGTGGTCGAAGGCGAGGTGGGGCCGGTCGGGGTTCTTGTCGTCGCCGAGCCAGACGTCGCCGTTGGGGAAGCGGGCGATGATCACGCAATTGCCGTTGCTCTCCCCGGAGAAGGGGGACTTGACCCAGGTCGCCTCGGCGGGGCTGTGGTCGTAGGGATTGCGCTTCTCGCTCACGTGATCTCTTCCAACTTGCGCTCAAGGGCAGTGATGGTGTCGTCCGGCGACAGGGCGAACCGCTTCAAGCGGCTGAAGGCCCGCTCGGCTCGTCGAACATCTCGTCCCGATCTACGCGGGAGCATACCTCCGACGGCCTCGGTGAAGACAAAGCCGCCGTCCGGCTCATCGGGGAAGCGCAGAAGCGTGAGTCCGGACACGAGAATTCCCGGTCTGCCCGCACTCAACGGCACCATGCGGGCTGTCACATTGGGGAATTCGGACACCTTGATGACATGGCGGATCTGCTCGGCGAGCACGTCCATGTCGCCGGCCACCAGCAGCGCGACCTCTCCGAAGTAGACCTCCAGATTGAGACGGGGGTCCTCGGTCAGGCGCCGCTGGCGCAGTATCCGGATCTCGGCGGCGGCCTCGTTCTGGTCCTCACTGAGACCGTCCAGCCCGGCAGAGATCATCTCGCGCGCGTAGTCCGGGGTCTGGAGGAGTCCCGGGAAGGCGGAGTGGTAGTAGTCGAGCATGTCCGTGGCGGCGGCTTCGAGGCCGAGGAACTCGCCGAACGCCGCGCTGATCGTGTCGGCGAACTCGTGGTCCTGCCACCAGTTCCGGTCAGGGCCGTCGCCGATGAGGTTCTCGATCTCCGCGCGGTCCGTTCCGGCGATGCCGCAGTGATCCAGCAGCCGGTTGAGATCGGCCGCGCTGACCGGCACCTTCCCGTGCTCGACTCTGCTCAAGCGCCCGGGGTTCCAGCCCTTCAGACCCTTCGTCATGTCGATCTGGGTCTTGTTGTTCTCCACTCTCCAGGCGCGCAACTCCTCCCCGAGCCGGATCCTTCGGAGCGTGGACCTGTCCATGGCCAACAGCCGTCCTCCCTCTGGGTCTTCGCGACCAGTCTCCTCACCGCAGGGAGGAGGCTCAAGCTGGATCCTTGATCAACTAATTTATTTTCTTCTTGCATAAGTTCGGCTTGCAAATTCGATTTCTCTTGCCCCACACTCAACGTGACCGAACGGACACGCTCCCGAAGGGGCCTCGCCATGTCCACCTTCCCCAGACCCGCCCTCCGCACCTGGGAGACCTCCCTCACCGAGCACGGGACCTCGGTGCGGGTCGCTCGCCGCCACGTCCGCGACCAGCTCACCTCCTGGGGCTGGACCGGGGGCCGGGTGGACGACCTCGTCCTCATCGCCTCCGAGCTGGTCACCAACGCCGTCGTGCACGCCTGCCGGGGGCACGGCGAAGTCCGGCTCTACCTCCAGGAGTTCGACGGCGACTGCCGGCTCGAAGTCTGGGACCCCCGGCACGACCTCCCGCTCCAGGAGCGCCGGCCGCGCCGCTTCAACGAAGGCGGCCGCGGCATCGAACTGGTCCGCCAACTCGCCCTCGACTTCGGCGTCATCGTCCGCCGGGGCACCGGCAAGCGGGTCTGGGCGCGGGTGCTGCTGGACCCTCTGCCCGATCACCCTCGGTGAAACCACCGGGAGGCCGCCGACGGCCCCGCCCGGTCCCCGGTCCGCTCATCCGACCGCCGTGACGGGGGTGTGTCACGCTGGTGGGTGGGGCTGTGCCGGTGCACGACCGAGGTCGGGAGGCTCGCGATGGCCGAGATCAGGGTGAACGGGGTGTCGCTGTACTACGAGACCCGGGGCGCCGGGCCGGGGCTGGTGCTGGTGCACGGCTCCTGGACCGACGCCGACAGCTGGGCGCGCGTCCTGCCGGGCCTCGCCGAGGAGACCACCGCCGTCGCCTACGACCGGCGCGGGCACAGCCGCAGCGAGGACCTCCTCACCCAGGGTTCCGTGTACGAGGACGCCGCCGACCTCGCCGCCCTGATCGTCGGCCTGGGCCTCGCCCCGGCCTACGTCTGCGGCGACTCCTACGGCGGCCTGATCGCCCTGCGCCTGGCCGCCGCCCGTCCCGACCTGCTGCGCGGCGTGGCCGTCCACGAACCGCCCGCGACCGGCACCCTGCTCGCCGACCCGGAGCTGCGGCCCCTCGGCGTCGCCTTCGCCGAACGGATCTCCGCCGTCCGCGAGCTCCTCGAACAGGCCGAATCGGCGGCCGGCGCCGAGCGCTACGTCGACACCGTCGCCTTCGGCCCGGGGGCGTGGGAGCAACTCCCCGCGCCGGTCCGCCACACCTACATCCGCAACGCGCCGACGTACCTGGACGAGCTGCGCGACCCGGACGCCCTCGACCTCGACCTCACCGCCCTCCACCGCTTCACCGAGCGCGTCCTCCTCACCCAGAGCGACGACAGCGAGCCCATGTACGGCGAGATCCTCGACCTGATCGACCTCTCCCTCCCCAAGCCCGAGCGCCACGTCTACCCCCACGCCGGTCACGCTCCGCATCTGTCCGAACCCGAGCAATGGGTCCGCACCACCCTCCCCCGCGCCCTGGGGTGAGGCGCACACGGGGGGCGCGAACCCCCGCCGCGCGCCCCCGGGAAGCGGTCCGATCGAGCCCGGCCGGTGGTCCGCATCGTCCGGCCGACGCCTCGCCACCGGGTCGCGGACGCTCCGCTTCTCTTGACCCGTCCATGGATTGACCCTGCGACCCGCGCTGCCCGGATACTGGCAACTGGTCTGAACCACTGACGACGTCGGTGGGGCCATCACGGGGAGGAAGCCCATGCGACGCGCCTTCTGGACGAGGATCGCCGTACTGGCCACCGCACCGCTGCTCGCCCTCGGCACGGCCGCCACGGCCGAGGCCCACTCGGGCCTCGACACCAGCGGGTACTCGGTCCCCGACGGCAGTGGCACCTGCGAGATCAAGGTGCACTTCTACTACAACGCCCGCTGGTACGTGCAGTACGACCTCATCAACCACGGCAACGGAACCCAGGGCTGTGCCGCCTGGGCCGCCACCAGCGACTCGGGAACCGTCGGCTACATCACCGGCGGCAGTTTCTCCACCAACGACGACGGCTCGCGCTACGTCACCCCGTGGGTCCAGCTCATCGGCAACTCCGGTACCGCCAGGCCCGGTCGCACCCGCTGACCGGCTCCGTCGTCTCTGCGCTGAGCTTCTGATCCAACGTCCGGACTCGAACATGCGGACCCGTTGAGCACTCGTTCGGGTGTCTCCGGGACGTGGGTGCGGCTGCGGCCTTCGCGTGGTCCTGAACTCGACCAAGAGGTACGGGCTTGACGCGAGGGCCGCAGTGGTCTGCGGGTCCTCGGCCGTCATGATCGGGTCCGGGCCGAGGAAGCGGCCGGTGCTGGGCTGGTAGGGGCGGGCGCCCAGGTCGGTGAAGCCGGTGGTGTCGTCCTTGAGGCCGTTGACGAAGCCCTTGTCGCCGGACCACGGGGTGGACAGGGGGTGCCGTCGCCCTCAACCCTGCGTGAGGGAGCGGCTCGCGTGGGACGAATACTGGCCCAGGTGGCCCTCGGTCGCGGAGGGGCAGCTGGCGAGCGGCGACGAGGTTGCCGGCACGGGGGTCGGCGGCGGGCAAGTCGAGCCGGGCGTCCAGACCGGGGGATGTCGGGAGAAGGCGCGGTGCAGGACTGCGCCGAGGCAAGCCGGTGATGCGGCGGGTCGGCTTGCCGGTCGCGCCGTGGTGGCCGGGGAGCGATGGGGGCGGGGTGGCGCGGGGGCCGGCGGTCAGGGCGCCGTCACCGGGGCCAGCACGGCCGTGATGACGCGGTCGAGCGAGCGCTCGAAGGCCGCGTCGGGGTCCGCGGACGGCGGCGTCGCGGTGGCGAACGCGGTGGTCAGGTGCGGGTACGCGCCGCTCGCGGCGGCGCGGCCGAGGTAACCGGCCAGCTCCGCCTGCCACTTGATGCCGGCCGCCGCCGTGCGCTCGTACTGCGCGTACTGGCAGACGAACCCGTTGAGCAGGGCGAGCGCCTCCAGGCGGGCGGTGCCGTCCAGGCCGCTGGGTTCGGTGACGGCCAGGAAGTGGTCGGTGTAGCGCAGGGCGTTGGGGCCGAGGCCGGGGCGGGCGATCACCAGGCCCGCCACCCAGGGGTGCCGGCGCAGCGTGGCGAGCTGCTCGCGGGCGAGGCGGCGCAGGTCGGCGCGGCAGTCGCCGGTCGGGGTGAGGGCGGTGTAGTCGTACTCGCCGGCGACGGCGTCGAGCATGAGGTCGAGCAGGTGCTCCTTCTTCGGCACGTAGTTGTAGAGCGACATGGTGCCCGCGCCGAGCGCCGCGGCGACCCTGCGCATGGAGGCGGCGTCCAGGCCCTCCGCGTCGGCGATGGCGATGGCGGCGGCGGCGATCGACGTCCGGCTGTGGGCCGGGCGGGGGCCGCGGCCGGTGCGCTCGGGGCGCAGCCAGATCAGCTCGGGCGTCTCGCCCGGCTGCGGGACCGGCTGCTGAGCGGGGGCGGAGCTGCTGTTCGGGGACGTGCTGGACGGCATTGGTCGATCACCTCGGCTTCCCATCTTAGATACGTACGCCGTACGTAGTACGATGCGCTCGCAGGTGCTTCTACGTACGCTGTACCTAATGAGGGAGTGGGCAGAGCCATGTCCGAAACCGTCCGGAACCATGCCGCCGCCGCCGTCGAGATGGCGGGTGTGGAGAAACGCTTCGGTACCACCCGCGCACTGCGCGGCCTCGACCTGACCGTCCCGGCCGGCACCGTCTGCGGCCTGCTCGGCCCCAACGGCGCGGGCAAGACCACCGCCGTCCGGGTCCTCGCCACCTTGGTCGCCCCCGACCGCGGCACCGCCCGGGTGGCCGGCCACGACGTGGTCCGCGAGCCCGACGCCGTCCGCCGCAGCATCGGCCTGGCCGGCCAGCACGCCGCCGTCGACGAGGGCCTCACCGGCCGCGACAACCTGCACCTCCTCGGCCGGCTGCACCACCTCGGCGCCCGCGGCGCCCGGGCCCGCGCGGGCGAACTCCTCGACCGCTTCGGGCTCACCGAGGCCGCCGACCGCCTGGTCCGCACCTACTCCGGCGGCATGCGGCGCCGGCTCGACCTCGTCGCCAGCCTGGTCACCGCCCCGCCGGTGCTCTTCCTCGACGAGCCCACCACCGGCCTCGACCCGCGCAGCCGGCAGCAGATCTGGGACGCGGTGCGGGAGTTGGCCGAGGCGGGCACCACCGTGCTGCTCACCACCCAGTACCTGGAGGAGGCCGACCGGCTCGCCGACACCGTCGTGGTCGTCGACCAGGGCGCCGCCATCGCCACCGGGCCGCCGCAGCGGCTGAAGGCGTCGATCGGCAGCCGGATCTCGGTCACCCTCGCCGACGCCGCCCACCTCGGCAGCGCCGCCGCCGTCCTGGCCGGGCTCACCGGCACCGGTGACGTGCTGGTGGACCAGGACGGACGGACGGTCGAGGCGGTCTCCCGGCCCGGGGTGGAGGTGCTGCTCCCCGGCCTGCTGCGGGAGCTGGACGCGGTGGGGGTGGTCGCGCAGGACGCGGCGCTCAGGCCGCCCTCGCTGGACGACGTCTTCCTCGCGCTCACCGGGCGCGGGGGCGGCGGCACCGGCGCGGACGCCGGCGCCACCGCCGCCACCGCTGCCGCCGCAGGCGAAGCCGCCGCCACCGAAGCCGAAGCCGCCGCCGTAGCCGCCGACGACGCCCCGGGGAGGGCCGCCTGATGACCGCACCCGCACGCCTGCTCGCCGACACCTGGTCCTCGATGCTCCGCGTCCTGCTCGCCTACCGCCGCTCGCCCGGACTGCTGGCCGCCTCCCTGGGCGTGCCCGTGGTGCTGGTGGTGGTGTTCGGCTACGTGTTCGGCAGCGCCATCGCCGTCCCCGGAGCGGGGAGCGGGCCGGGCGGCGCCACCGGCGGCTACCGGGAGTTCCTCATGCCCGGTCTGTTCGCCATGGTCGCCGTCAACGGCATCATGCCCACCATGGTCGGCGCCGCCCGCGACGTCGGGCGCGGCGTCACCGACCGGCTCCGCTCGATGCCGGTCTCCCGCACCGGCCTGCTGCTCGGCCAGACCCTCGCCGACCTGCTGGTCAGCCTGGTGGTGCTGGCCCTGCTGGCGGCGGTCGGACTGGCCGTCGGCTGGCGGATCCGTGGCGGACTCGGCGACGCCGCAGCCGCGTTCGGCCTGCTGCTGCTCTTCCGGTTCGCCATGACCTGGGTCGGCCTGCTGCTCGGCCTGGCCGTCGGCAAGGAGGAGGCGGCCGGACAACTGGCCGTCGCGGTCTTCCCGTTGGCCATGGTCACCAACGCCTTCGTGCCCACCGGCGGGATGCCCGGCTGGCTGGCCGCGCTGGCCGACTGGAACCCGATGAGCGCCGTCGTCCAGGCCGGACGCGAGCTGTTCGGCAACCCGTCCGCGCCGGCCACCGCCTGGCCGATGCAGCACGCCGGCCCGGTCGCCCTGCTCTGGTGCGCGCTCCTGCTGCTGCTCTGCGGGCCGCTCGCGGTGCGGAAGTTCGCCACTCACGGTACTAGCGGGCGCTGACCTTCCCGGCGGTGGCCGACCCGCGTCCCGCGGGGCGGAATGTGCTGGACAGCACGGCCGGTGCGGCTCAGGGTGGGCCCCATGGAGTTCACCCACCTCGGCCGCACCGGCCTCACCGTCTCCCGACTCTGCCTGGGCACGATGAACTTCGGCCCGCACACCGAGGAGTCCGACGCCCATCTGATCATGGACAGCGCCCACGAACGGGGCATCAACTTCTTCGACACCTCCAACAGTTACGGCCGCGACCCCGAGGGCAACCAGAAGGGGCGCACCGAGGAGATCATCGGCCGCTGGTTCGCCAAGGGCGACGGCCGCCGCGAGCGCACCGTGCTCGCCACCAAGGCCTACGCCCCGATGGGGGACTGGCCGAACGAGGGCCGGCTCTCCGCCCTCGCCATCCGCCGCGCCGTCGAGGCCAGCCTGCGCCGCCTCGGCACCGACCACATCGACCTGTACCAGATGCACCACATCGACCGGGACACGCCCTGGGAGGAGATCTGGCAGGCGATGGAGGTCCTGGTCGCCCAGGGCAAGATCATCTACGTCGGCTCCAGCAACTTCGCCGGCTGGCACATCGCCCAGGCCCAGGAGGCGGCCCGCAGCCGCCACTTCCTCGGCCTGGTCAGCGAGCAGTCCCTCTACAACCTGCTCGACCGCACCATCGAGCTGGAGGTCGTCCCCGCCGTGGAGCACTACGGCCTCGGCCTGCTCCCGTGGTCCCCGCTGCGCAGCGGCGTCCTCGGCGGAGCGCTGAAGAAGGAGCGCGAGGGCGGCCTCGTCCGGGGCGCGATGACGCACGCCGGCGAGATCCTGGAGGCCAACCGGCCCCGGATCCAGGCCTACGAGGACCTCGCCGCCGAGGTCGGCGAGCACCCGGCCGACCTCGCCCTCGCCTGGCTGCTCTCCCGCCCCGCCGTCACCGCCCCCATCGTCGGCCCGCGCACCCCCGCGCACCTCGATGCGGCCGTCCACGCGCTCGGCATCGAGCTGGACGGCGAGGTCCTCGCCCGCCTCGACACCCTCTTCCCGGGCCGCAAGCCGGCGCCGGAGGACTACGCCTGGTAGGAGGCGGGGCGAGGAGGACGAACGCCGGTGTGCCCGCTTCTCGCCGAGAAGCGGGCACACGTGCGAAGCGCGGGGGAGGGAGGGGGCCGGGGAGGGAGGGGGCCTGGGCGGGAGGGGTGTGCACTCTCCGCCACTCTCAACGTATAGCGCACGGGGGGCCTTGCGGCAAGGGGGTGGGGCGGGCGCAGAATCGTCGGCCTGGGCCGGGTCGTGGCGGAACGGCAGGATTCGCGGAGTCCATGACGTTCCGCCCGGATCGGCGGATCTGCGGGAACGACGGAACGGGGCCTTCGATGATGGACGTGATCGTGGTCGGCGGCGGGCCGACCGGGTTGATGCTGGCGTGTGAGCTGCGGCTGCACGGGGTTGACGTGGTCGTGCTGGAACGGCGCGAGGAGCGGGGCGGGGAATCGCGCGGGCGCGGGTTGCACGCGCGCAGCGTGGAGATCATGGACCAGCGGGGGCTGCTGGAGCGCTTCCTCGCGGTGAGCGAGAAGTTCCAGGTGGGCGGGCTGTTCGGCGGTGTCATGGCGCCCTGGCCGGACAGCCTGGACACCGCCCACCCGTACGGACTGGCCACCCCGCAGGCGGTCACCGAGCGCCTGTTGGAGGAGCGCGCCCTCGAACTCGGCACCAGCATCAGGCGCGGGTGCGAGGTCACCGCGCTGAGCCAGGACGCGGACGGCGTGAGCGTCGGTCTGGCGGACGGCACGCAGCTGCGCTCGCGCTACCTGGTCGGCTGTGACGGCGGGCGGAGCACGGTGCGCAAGGCGCTCGGCGTCGGCTTCCCCGGGGAACCCTCCACGGTCGAGACGCTGATCGGCGACCTGGAGCTGGCCGCGGACCCGGCCGAGGTGGCCGCCGTGGTGGAGCGGGTGCGCCGCACCGAGCTGCGCTTCGGCGTCGCGCCCGACGTGGACGGCCGCCCGGGGGTCGCCCGGGTGATCGTGCCGGCGGCCGGCGTCGCCGAGGACCGGGCGACGCCGCCCACGCTGGAGGAGTTCAAGGAGCGGCTGCGGGCCGTCGCGGGCACCGACTTCGGCGCCCGCGCGGCGCACTGGCTCTCCCGCTTCGGCGACGCCACCCGCCAGGCCGAGCGCTACCGGGT
The DNA here is from genome assembly GCF_043080305.1 of Kitasatospora sp. NPDC015120. NCBI lineage: Bacteria > Bacillati > Actinomycetota > Actinomycetes > Kitasatosporales > Streptomycetaceae > Kitasatospora > Kitasatospora sp. NPDC015120. Next base: position 62,834 of record NZ_JBIBVJ010000006.1, read on the forward strand.
CGGCCGGGTGCTGCTGGCCGGCGACGCCGCGCACATCCACCCGCCGACCGGCGGACAGGGCCTCAACCTCGGTGTGCAGGACGCCTTCAACCTGGGCTGGAAGCTCGCCGCCGAGGTCGCCGGCCGGGCGCCGGAGGGCCTGCTGGACAGCTACCACGCCGAACGGCACCCGGTCGGCGCCCGGGTGCTGACGAACACCCGCGCGCAGATGACGCTGCTCGGCAGCGCGTCGGGGCCGACCGCGCTGCGGGAGCTGTTCACCCGGCTGATGGAGGTCGAGGAGGTGAACCGCTACGTCACCGGGATGATCACCGCCCTCGACATCCGGTACGACCTCGGCGACGACGGCGGCGACGGTGGCGACGGTGGCGGTGACGCCGGCGGCGGCCACGAGCTCGTCGGCCGGCGCCTGCGCGACGTCCGGCTGTCGGGGGGCCGCCGCCTCTACGCGCTGATGCACCGCGGCCGGGGGCTGCTCCTCGACCGCACCGGAGGCCGGCTCGCGGCGGACGCCTGGGCCGACCACGTCGACCACGTCACCGATCCCGGCGCGGACCTGGACGTCCCCGCCGTGCTGCTGCGCCCGGACGGCCACGTGGCGTGGGTCGGGGACGACCGGCGGGCGTTGGAGGCCGCGCTGGCCAGGTGGTGGGGAACTCCGGTGCAGGGCCCGGCCGGGGGGTGAGGCCGGGGCGGGCCCGCCTCGCCTTCCGCCACCGGGTGCGGAGGAACGCGGCGGAACGGCGGGGGCGGCGGGGGCGGCGGGGGAGCAGTCGTCGCCCCCGCCGCCCCCGTCGCCCCCGCCGCCCGTCGGGAGGGGCGTCAGGCGGTGGTGGTGGCGGTGGCGGGCAGGCCGATCGGATTGATCGGGGGCAGTGCGGTGCGACAGAGGGCCGAGATCGGCTTGAGGGCCGCGGCGAGGCGGTCGAGGTCCGCGCGCGGGTGGTCCTCCCAGACCCGGGCGGCGGCGAGGTCGGTGGCCGCTTCCAGGGACTGGTGGCGGATCCGCCCGCACTCGGTGATGGTGCCGCGTTCGGTGAGCCAGCCGCGTTCGGTCAGCCGGGCCGTCGCCGCGTCCCACTCCTCGTCGGTCCAGCCGCGGAACGGCTGCAGGGCCTCGCGCCGCACGTCCAGGGCGCACCGGACCACCAGCGCCTCGCAGCCGTCCAGGCCCGCCGAGACCAGGGCGGCGATGTGGCCGTCGCCGCGGTGCTCGCGCATCACGGTGGCGGCCTGCCAGAGCCGGCCGTGCAGGTCGGAGGGGCGGGGGAGGGCGGCGTTGGCGGAGGCCAGGACCCGTCCGGCGCAGTCCAGCCGGGTGACGGCGTCCTCCAGGAGGTCGGTCGCCAGTTCGATCAGTGCCGGGTCGACGTGCTCCAGCAGCCGCTGCAGCGCCGCCGAGGCGCCGGCGGCCCGGGCGGCGAGCGCGGTCTCCGGGTCGGCCAGCTTCCAGGTCGCGGGCAGCGCGCGCTCGATCGGCGCGGGCGCGAAGTTGAAGAACGCGGCGATCACCGGCGTCGCGTCCACCGCGCCGAGCGGGGCGGCGCGGCCGGCGAAGTAGCTGCGCGCCGCGCCGCGCAGGCCGACCGCCTCGAACGCGCCGACGCCCTCCGGGGTGAAGTAGGTGACGGCGTGCACGGGCTCGAAGAGCCACCACAGGGCCCGGGCGGGGTGGACGAGATCGGCCAAGGGAGGACCTTCCTCGGGGAGGGAGCGGGCAAATCGCACAGCTGTTCCGGTGATGAGTGGTCGTACTGGCTGATGACCACGGCGGCGGTCACGATAACCCCGCCCGGGGTGTGATGACAGTCACGCGGAGGTCTCGGTGGTGATACGCGGCCGACGACGCACGAGATGATGGCCGGGATGCGCCCCGCGCGCGTCCGATCCCTCGGAAGACGGCACGAAGGCAAGAAGAGGTAACAGGCCCCATGGCGCAGATCAACCCCAGCATCCTGTCCGCGGACTTCGCCCGGCTCGCCGAGGAGGCCGAGGCCGTGCGGGGCTCGGACTGGCTGCACGTCGACGTGATGGACAACCACTTCGTGCCGAACCTCACCCTCGGCGTCCCGGTCGTCGAATCGCTGGCCCGGGCCACCGCCACCCCGCTCGACTGCCACCTCATGATCGAGGACCCGGACCGCTGGGCCCCCCAGTACGTCGAGGCGGGCGCCGGCTCGGTCACCTTCCACGTCGAGGCCGCCGCCGCGCCCGTCCGGCTGGCCCGCGAGATCCGGGCCAAGGGGGCCCGCGCCTCGATGGCGCTCAAGCCGGCCACCCCGATCGAGCCCTACGAGGACCTGCTGCCCGAGCTGGACATGCTGCTGATCATGACCGTCGAGCCGGGTTTCGGCGGCCAGGCGTTCCTGGACATCATGCTGCCGAAGATCCGCCGGACCAGGCAGCTGATCGCCAAGCACGGCCTTGAGCTGTGGCTCCAGGTCGACGGCGGCGTCTCGGCGAGCACCATCGAGCGCTGCGCCGAGGCCGGCGCGGACGTCTTCGTCGCCGGTTCGGCGGTGTACGGCGCCGAGGACCCGGCCGCGGCGGTCGCCGGGCTGCGCAGCCTCGCCGAGGGCGCGAGCGCGGACGCCTGGTGGGCCTGCGGGCACTGAGCCCCCGGCCGGCCCGTCCCGGGTGGAGGATCGCCGCGCCCTGACGGAGGATCGTGGCACCGACCCCTCCGGCCGGGGCGGCGGCCCCCTCCCCGCCCCGGCCCCCTGCGCACGGCGGTGACCGCCCCATGAGCAACCTCGACGCCAAGCCCGCCCCGACCACCTGCGGCGGCGAGCGCAGCACCGGCCCGGTCCGCGACCTGCTGGCCGCCCGCCGGGTGCCCCTCGGCGAGAGCACCGTCGTGCGCCGCCTCCTGCCCAGCCTGGGGCGGCGGATGGTGGGGGCGTGGTGCTTCGTGGACCACTACGGTCCGGACGACATCGCGGACGAGCCGGGCATGCAGGTGCCCCCGCATCCGCACATGGGCCTGCAGACGGTCAGCTGGCTGCACGAGGGCGAGGTCCTGCACCGTGACAGCCTCGGCAGCCTGCAGACCGTGCGCCCGCGCGAGCTGGGCCTGATGACCTCCGGCCGGGCGATCTCCCACTCCGAGGAGTCCCCCCGCCCCCACGCCCGCTACCTGCACGGCGCCCAGCTCTGGGTCGCCCTCCCCGACGCCCACCGCCACCGTGCCCCCGCCTTCGAGCACCACCCCGACCTGCCCACCGTCACCGCCCCCGGCCTCACCGCCACCGTCATCCTCGGCACCCTCGACGGCACCACCTCCCCCGGCACCACCCACACCCCCCTCGTCGGCGCCGACCTCACCCTCACCGCCGGCACCACCCTCGACCTCCCCCTCGACCCCGACTTCGAACACGCCGTCCTCACCATGTCCGGCGCCCTCACCGTCGACTCCGTCCCCCTCACCCCCGGCTCCATGCTCTACCTCGGCACCGACCGCCCCCACCTCCCCCTCTACGCCCCCACCGACGCCACCTTCCTCCTCCTCGGCGGCGAACCCTTCCCCGAGAAGCTCGTCATGTGGTGGAACTTCATCGGCCGGTCCGGTGAGGAGATCCTCCAGGCCCGCACCGACTGGGAAACCGGCACCCGCTTCGGCGAGGTCCACGGCTACGACGGCGCCCGCCTCCACGCCCCGGCCCTCCCCGACATCCCCCTGAAGGCGCGTGGGCGGGAGCGCTGAGGCGGCGGGGTGTGCGGACGGCTGATGGATCGGGACGGCCTCCCCACCTGGAGCCTGATGCTCCCGTCGTGGTGAGTTCGCTGTGCTCGTCCGGCTGCGTACTGCTGTGTTCCTCTCACTCCCCAACGAAGTAGTCGAGTTCAGGTTGCCTCTCCCCAGAAGAGGCGCACCCTTGATGTCGCACTTCGCTTCGTCACCCGATCGCCCGCTCGCAAGTCGTCTGACTGAGTCTGCTTCCTCGGGAGAAGCGGCTGCTACCGCGCTCTTCGACCAGGAGCTGTGCGGGCTCGTGCTCGACACCGCGCCCAGGATGTTCGCCATGCTCCAGGTGTGTGGCAACGGTGGTGAGGACTCTGACGGGTGGGTCGTGGCCTGGGGGTTCGTCGACAAGCCGTACCACCGCACCCCAGCATGGGCGGTCGTAGGGCCGAAACGCTCCGAGCGGCCTCGCATCTGGCGGGGCGTCACGCCACCCGACGTCCTGGTGGACGCGCTCCACGCCAGGGCCGTCGCCGAGCTCGAACGCGCCGACGAACAGACCCCCTGGAGATGGGACGAGCCCGCGGCCGGCGAGATTGTGGTGCTCGCGGACGAGCTGGTGGCCCGCGGGGCGGACGTACTCATGGCCGTGGCGCAGAACAGGTGTCGAGCGGTGCAGGCCGAGCGAGGGACGAAGGCCGAGTACTTCGGGCGCGACCAGGGGGACTTCGTGCTCGTTCAGGGCGTGGGATGCTGATCAGAGTGTCCAGCGAACCGTTGTCGGGCTGGAGTGCCAGCGTCCGGGCCGACGAGGGAGGGGTCTGGCAGCGGCTCGACCTTGGCGGTCTCCTGTTCGGTGAGCCTTCCGTCGTCCCTGGTGTGGAGTCCGACCGTGTCGACCGGGCGAAGCTCGCGGGACTCGTTGCGGATCTGGCCCGCCATCCCTATGAGCCCACCGCGGATGACCGGCCCCTCGGCCGGGACGGCCTGCCCGCGCAGCGGTCGCAGGCGGCCGACCGGTCGGCGCGTTCGGTTCTGGTTGACGGCGCGGTACGAGAGTTGGCCCGGATGGGATTCGCGGACGTCGTACCGGACGCCACGGGCGGCCGTCTTGAGTCGGAGAATTTCCACATCGAGTGGTGGAGCCGTTCGAAGAGCATCGGCCTCGGAGATGTGCAGCGGATGTACGGTGCCGCCGCTGTGGAAGGGCGACGCTTGATGGTGCTCTCGGAGAGCTCGGCCACCAAGCCCGCATGTGCCTTCGCGGACCAGGCGAAGGCTTTCGTCTTTGCGATCGGTCCAGACAGTCACTGTCCCGACGCCTGCAACGAACTCGCGAGGGAGGTCGTCCTCGACAAGTCGAGCTGGGCCCCGGCGTGAGGTCCGGTGGATCGCCGGCCGAGGAGAGGAGAGGGTGAGTGTCACTTGTCAGTGGCAGGGCCTATTGTGCGTACAGGATCTTCGAGGGTGAGGGGCGGAGCGGGGCGTGGAGGACGAGTTCCGGGAGTTCGAGTTGCGGTTGCCCTATGGCGGGCCCGTCGCGCGAGGCCGGCTGCTGTCGGAGAAGGGGAGCAACGGCAGTCAGAAGTTCCTGGTGTACGAGGGGGCGCCGGCGAGGGGCACGGTCGTTCCGTCGTACTCGGAGCGCAGGGCGTCCTCCAGCCGCCTGCGGACGCAGCTGATCGACGAGGGCAAGCTGCGACCCTCCGAGCGCTGGCCCGGGAATCTTGAACTGGCCGAGGACGTGGAGTTCGGCTCCCCTTCCGCCGCTGCCGAAGTGATGATGGGCCGCTCGGCCAACGGTTGGACACGGTGGCGGACGAAGGACGACCGGCCGCTGTCGGAGTTCATGTCGGGCGTCTGGGCCGGGCCCAACCGTGCCTGGCTGGTCCGCGGTTCCAACGTCTCCGGCCTCGATCTCGTCCAGCGACTCTGGCTGCCGGAGGGCCGGGTCACCCTCGCGGCTTCCCGGTTGCGGCAGGGCGTCGGGCAGGGCACGAGCAAGGAGCAGCTGAGCGCGTTCGTCCGGGAGGACTACGAGTCCACGGCCACCTACAGCCAGAAGCAGGACCTCATCGAGGAGCTGCACGCCTTCCTCTCCCGGATCAAGCCCGGCGACACCGTGTGCACCATCTCCGGCGGCCGGCTCTACGTGGGTGAGGTGACCGGGCCGGCGGAGCAGACGGCCTCGGACGACGACCGGTCCAACCTGCGGCGTCCGGTGGAGTGGCAGAGCGAGGGGTATCCCTACGCCGATCTGCCCGAGGAGCTTCAGCAGAAGCTGTCGGTGCAGCATGACGTCGCGGATCTCACCTCCGTACAGGCCCTGGTCAAGGGCCTCGGACTGAGCGACCAGGAGTTGGAGGAGGAAGCCGAGGCGATAGAGCGTGACCCTAGTGTGGAGATCCGCATCGCCCGGCGTGAACTGGCTCTGCCCGAGACCACCCATGAGCTCGCCGAGGACCTGCTCGTCCACGACGTGGCGTGGCTCCAGGAGGTCCGCGACCTCCTCTGGGACGAGCGCCAGTTGGTGCTCTACGGCCCTCCGGGGACCGGCAAGACGTACCTCGCGCAGAAGCTCGCGGAGTTCCTCGGCGGCGGCCCCGAACAGGTCAAGCTCGTCCAGTTCCATCCCTCCTACGCCTACGAGGACTTCTTCGAGGGCTTCCGCCCCAAGGAGGACCCGGAGACCCGCGAGGTCGCCTTCCGCCTCACCGCCGGCCCGCTGCGCGAACTCGCCGACCTCGCCTCCCGCGAGGGCAACCGGCACGTGCCGCACTTCCTGATCATCGACGAAATCAACCGGGCCAACCTGGCGAAGGTCTTCGGTGAGCTGTACTTCCTCCTGGAGTACCGCAACAAGGCCGTCCGGCTCACCTACTCTGGTGACGACTTCGCCCTCCCGCCGAACCTGTTCATCATCGGCACGATGAACACGGCCGACCGCTCCATCGCCCTGGTCGACGCGGCGATGCGGCGCCGGTTCGCGTTCGTCGAGTTGTCGCCGCGGACGGAGCCGACCAGCGGCCTGCTGCGACGCTGGCTCGCGGCGCAGGAGCGCGACAGTGAGCCGGCCGACCTGCTGGACGCGCTCAACGCCCGGATCGACGACGCGGACTTCCGGATCGGCCCCTCGTACCTGATGAAGCCGGGGGTCTACCGCGATGGCGGCCTGGAACGCACCTGGCGGACCAAGATCCTTCCTCTGCTGGAGGAGCACCACTACGGCGAGGGTGCCGACATCGAGAAGCGCTACGGCCTCGCGGCACTGAAGGCCGAAGTGGCCGCGAAGCGCACCAGGTTCGCCATGCAGCCGGGCGACATCGTGTGGGACGGCCAGTCCCAGGCGGAGTCGTGACCGTCGTCCACCTGACCGAGCACGCACCGGCGGCGTCCGTTCCCCTCCCGGACGCCGCCGGCCGGGCCATCGCGGCCTCGCGCATCCTCGACACAGCCGCCCCCGATCCGTACCGGACGGGCCACTGGACACTGCGGGCCGGCAGCAAGGTCGGCGCGGTGAGCCTGGCGGTGCCGGGCGGCGATCCCGTCACCGTTCGGATCACTCCCAAGGTGCCGATCGGCCGCCTCTTCTTCCTCATCGGGTACAGCCTCGACCCGTGCGGCTGGCGGAACGGGGACGTCGAGGTCGGCGACCACGACGAACTCCTGCCGGCCCTAGCCCACGCCGTGGAGCGCCAGGTGGACCGTGCCCTGCGGCAAGGGCTCCTCCAGGGCTACCGCACGGTCGAGGACAGCGCCCTTGTGGTCCGCGGCCGGATCCGCGAAGCCGAGCAGATACGCCGCCGGTTCGGCGCCGCGCTGCCCGTGGAGATCGCGTACGACGAGTTCACCACCGACATCGCGGAGAACCGCATCCTGCGCGCCGCCGTCGAACGCCTGCTCCGCCTGCCCGGCGTGTCCCAGGACGTGCGCCGCCGCCTGCTGCACCAGCGGGTACGCCTCGCGGACGTCTCCCCGCTCGTACGTGGCCAGGCGCTCCCCACCGGGCGCGCCACCCGCCTCAACGCCCGCTACCAGCACGCGCTCCACCTCGCCCGCGTGATCCTCGACGGTTCGTCGCCTGAGCACACCGCCGGTGAACTGCGCGTCGAAGGCTTCTTGTTCCCCATGAACAAGCTCTTCGAGGACTTCGTGACGGTCGCCCTGCGCGAGGCGTTCCGGGGCACGGACCGCATCTGTCGGCTCCAGGACCCGCACCACCTCGACGAGGCCGGTGAGATCCGGATGAAGCCCGACTTCGTCCTCTACGGCTCGGAGGGGGTACCGCAGGCCGTTGCCGACGCCAAATACAAGGCGGAGAAGGCCGGCGGGTACCCCGACGGTGATCTCTACCAGATGCTGGCCTACTGCACCGCTCTGGGCCTGCGGGAGGGACACCTCGTCTACGCCAAGGGCCACGCCCCGCACGCTGCCCACCGAGTGCGGCACGCGGGCATCGTCATCCACCAGCACGCGCTGGACCTCGACCGGGGGCCGGCCGATCTGCTCCGTGAAATCCGTTCCCTGGCTCGGCAGATGGCCCCGGGCGTGACGGTATGATCACGATCGGGACAGCCGCCAGGGGGCAGGGAGTCCGCCGGTGCCGCAGCTCGCATTCGCGAACAACTTCGGGGAGAGCCTGCTCTCCGGTCGGCCGCCCCGGTGCTCGGCTTCGATGTCGCGGCGACGATCACCGCAATCCATCGCGCGGTGCCGGGAGTGTGATGGCGGTCGGCCATCGGCCGCACCGGTGAGGAGATCCTCCAGGCCCGCACCGACTGGGAAACCGGCACCCGCTTCGGCGAGGTCCACGGCTACGACGGCGCCCGCCTCCACGCCCCGGCCCTCCCCGACATCCCCCTGAAGGCGCGTGGGCGGGAGCGCTGACCCGGGAGAGGGCCGTGAGTTCCGCTCCTCGTGCCCGCCGCCTCGGAGGGCAGGGCCGCCCCCGCAGGACGTCCCGCCGGCCGGCGGGACGTCCGTGCGCCGTCGGGTGTGGGGGCGCGCTCGGGTGACGGCGGGGGGGCGGTCTACAGGGCGGCGCGGACCAGGGCCGTGACGGCGTCCGCGTGGTCCTCCAGGAAGAAGTGGCCGCCCTCGAACAGGTGCAGGGCGATCTCCCGGGCGGACCAGTCCTGCCAGGCGGCGCCCTGGGCCCGGGAGACCCGGGGGTCGCGGGTGCCCAGCAGGACGCTCACCGGGCAGTGCACCCGGCTGCCCGGCACCGGGCGGTAGGACTCCACGGCCCGGTAGTCGGCGCGGACCAGCTCCAGGGTGTACCGCAGCAGCTCCCGGTCCTCCGTGATCAGCGGGCCGACGGCGCCGAAGGCCTGGAGTTCCGCCAGCAGTTCGGTGTCGCCGAGCTCGTGCACCAGGTCCGGGCGGCCCAGGCCGATGCCCGGGGCGGTGCGGCTGGAGACGATCAGCGCGGCCGGGGCGATGCCCAGGCGCTCCAGGCGCAGGGCGGTCTCGAACGCGATGCTGGCCCCCATGCTGTGGCCGAACAGGGCGAGCGGCTCGTCCAGGTGCGGCTCCAGGGCCCGCACCACGAGGTCGGCGAGCCTGTGGAGGTCGGTGACCGCAGGCTCGTCGAAGCGGTCCTGGCGGCCGGGGTACTGGACGGCCACCACCGGGAGGTCGGGGGCGAGCGCCTGTGACAGGAAGCGGAACGCCGACGCGGACCCGCCGGCGTGCGGCAGGGCGACCAGCCGGGTGCCGCCGCCGGCCGCGGTGTCGAAGCTCCGCAGCCAGCTGCGGGCCGGGGTCGCGGCCCCGGTCAGGACGGCTGTCATCCGGCCCTCCCGGCGGGCCGCGGCACCGTCCAGGAGTCCTGGCCGCCGAGCAGGGCCGCCAGGTCCCCTGCGCCGTGGCGCCGGACGGCTTCGTCCACCTGCTCGTTGAGCTGCCGGTCGTAGACCGGGCGCTCGACGTCGCGCAGCACGCCGACCGGGGTGGGGGCGGAGAGACGGGAGAGGGCGAAGGCGCGGGTGGGGTCGGGGTCGGCGACGTCGTGGACGACCTCCTCGGCGTCCGGGGCGAGCCGGTACGGCTGCCCGTGTTCCAGGCGGAGCAGGGCGCTGTCGCGGGTGGCCGGGTCCTTGAGGACGTCGAAGGCGCCGTCGTTGAAGATGTTGCAGTTCTGGTAGATCTCCACCAGTGCGGTGCCCTCGTGCCCGGCGGCGGCCCGCAGCACCGATTGGAGGTGCCGGCGGTCGGAGTCGATGGTGCGGGCGACGAAGCTCGCCTCCGCGCCGAGGGCGAGCGACAGCGGGCGGAAGGGCTCGTCCAGCGAGCCCATCGGGGTGGACTTGGTGATCTTCCCGGCCTCGCTGGTGGGGGAGTACTGGCCCTTGGTGAGGCCGTAGATCCGGTTGTTGAACAGCAGGATCTTCAGGTTGACGTTGCGCCGCAGGGCGTGGATCAGGTGGTTGCCGCCGATCGACAGGGCGTCGCCGTCACCGGTGATCACCCAGACGGAGAGGTCGGGGCGGGAGGCGGCCAGGCCGGTGGCGATCGCCGGGGCGCGGCCGTGGATGGAGTGCATCCCGTAGGTGTTGAGGTAGTAGGGGAAGCGGGAGGAGCAGCCGATGCCGGAGACGAAGACCATGTTCTCCCGCGCGATGCCCAGTTCCGGCAGGAAGGACTGGACGGCGGCGAGGATGGCGTAGTCCCCGCAGCCGGGGCACCAGCGCACCTCCTGGTCGGACTTGAAGTCCTTCGCGGTCAGCTGGAGTTCAGTGGGCATCGGTGACCTCCAGGCCGATCTCGGACTCGATGGCGGCGGCCAGCTGCTCGGCCTTGAACGGCATGCCGGAGACCTGGGTGAACGACCGGATGTCGACCAGGTACGCGGCACGGAGCAGCAGGGCGAGTTGGCCGAGGTTCATCTCGGGGACGAGCACCCGGTCGTAGCGGCGCAGCACGGCGCCGAGGTTGGCGGGGAAGGGGTTGAGGTGGCGCAGGTGGGCCTGGGCGATCCTGCCCCCGCCGGCGCGCACCGTGCGTACGGCGGAGGCGATCGGGCCGTAGGTGGATCCCCAGCCGAGGACCAGGACGCGGGCGTCGCCGTCCGGGTCGTCGACGTCCAGGGCGGGGACGGGGATGCCGTCGATCTTGGCCTGCCGGGTGCGGACCATGAAGTCGTGGTTGGCCGGGTCGTAGGAGATGTTGCCGGTGCCGTCCTGCTTCTCGATACCGCCGACCCGGTGTTCGAGGCCGGGCGTGCCGGGCACGGCCCAGGGGCGGGCCAGGGTGGCGGGGTCGCGTTGATAGGGCCAGAAGCTGCCGTCGGGGCGGTTCGCCTCGGTGGCGAACTCGACGCGGAGGTCGGGGAGTTCGTCGGTCTCGGGGATCCGCCAGGGTTCGGATCCGTTGGCCAGGTAGCCGTCCGAGAGGAGGAAGACCGGGGTGCGGTAGGTGAGGGCGATCCGGGCCGCCTCCACCGCCATGGTGAAGCACTCGCCCGGGGTGGCGGGGGCGACGACCGGGACCGGGGCCTCGCCGTTGCGGCCGAACATGGCCTGCAGCAGGTCGGCCTGCTCGGTCTTGGTGGGCAGGCCGGTGGACGGGCCGCCGCGCTGGATGTCGACGATCAGCAGCGGCAGTTCGACCGACACGGCGAGGCCGATGGTCTCGGACTTGAGCGCCACACCGGGCCCGGAGGTGGTGGTGACGCCGAGGGCGCCGCCGAACGCGGCCCCCAGGGCGGCGCCGATGCCGGCGATCTCGTCCTCGGCCTGAAAGGTCCGTACGCCGAAGTTCTTGTGCCTGGACAGCTCGTGCAGGATGTCCGAGGCCGGGGTGATCGGGTACGAGCCGAGGAACAGCGGCAGTCCGGAGCGGCGGGCGGCGGCGACCAGGCCCAGGGAGAGGGCCAGGTTGCCGGAGACGTTGCGGTAGCGGCCCGGCCGGAACACCGCGGCCGCCGGGGCGACCCGGTAGGAGACCGCGAAGGACTCGGTGGTCTCGCCGTAGTTCCAGCCGGCCCGGTACGCCGTGATGTTGGCCTCGGCGATGTCCGGCTTCCCGGCGAACTTCTGCCGCAGGAACGCCTCGGTGGCCTCGGTCGGCCGGTGGTACATCCAGGACAGCAGGCCGAGCGCGAACATGTTCTTCGCCCGCTCGGCGTCCTTGCGGGCCAGGCCGCTGTCCTTCAGCGCCTCCACCGTCAGGGTGGTGAGGGCCACCGGGTGGACGCGGTAGGCGGTGAGCGTCCCGTCGTCGAGCGGGTCGGCGCCGTAGCCGACCTTGGCGAGCGCGCGCTTGGTGAACTCGTCGGTGTTGGCGATGATCTCGGCGCCGCGCGGCAGGTCGGCCAGGTTGGCCTTGAGGGCGGCCGGGTTCATCGCGACCAGGACGTCGGGGGCGTCGCCGGGGGTGAGGATGTCGTGGTCGGCGAAGTGGAGTTGGAAGGAGGAGACGCCGGGCAGGGTTCCGGCGGGGGCCCGGATCTCGGCGGGGAAGTCCGGCAGCGTGGACAGGTCGTTGCCGAAGGCGGCGGTCTCCGAGGTGAAGCGGTCACCGGTGAGCTGCATGCCGTCGCCCGAGTCGCCGGCGAAGCGGATCACGACCCGGTCCAGCGACCTGACGGACTTGGCGGCCGGCTCGGACCGCACGGGACTTTCGACGATCATGGCAGTCCTTAGACGAAGACGAGCTGGGTGGCGGCGTCCCGGGAGGACAGCGGGACGTAGCAGTAGCGGGCGCTGGTGACCGAGATCAGCGGGACGCTCTCCTGCTCGGCGAGCAGCACCGAGTGGCAGGCCGCCAGCACCTCGGAGCCGACCACCCGCCGGTCGACGCAGTCGGCGTACAGGCCGCCCGCGGTGAGCGCGAAGTCCACGGTCGGCTGGCGGATCTCGATCCCGGGGCGGTCGAAGAGGTCGCGCAGGGCGTCGGTCCCGTCGTCCGGGTGGTCGAGCCGGCACTCGGTGTCCCAGCAGGTGCGCATGCTGGAGCTGACCGAGAACGCGGCCATCGGAACGGTCAGGTGCAGGTCGCCGGTGCGCACCTGCTTGCGGAGCTCGACCGCGGCCGGCGAGTGACCGGACGCGAGCTGGTACAGGGCTCCCGAATCGACTACGGCGTGCCGGGTCCCGGTCGCCGACGTTCGGTCCATCGCTACCACCTGTTCTCCAAGCGATTCGTGATCGGTGGGGACGTGCGCGCGCCCGGCCGGCTCAGCGGCTCTCGACGCGCATCGTGCTGTTGACCGCCCGGACCTGGCTCAGCCCCGCGAGCGCCTCGACGGTCGCGCCCAGGGCGGCGTCCGTGGCCCGGTGCGTGACCACGGCGAGGTAGGTGCCGGTCGGCCCGTGGTGCTGGCGGACGGTGTCCACGGAGACGCCGTGCTCCGCGAGGACCGTGGCCACCGCGGCGAGCACACCGGGGCGGTCCTCGACGTCCAGCTCGATGTGGCAGCTGGTGACCACCTCGTCCATCGGCCGGACCCGCAGCTCCCGGTAGACGGCCTCGCCCGCGCCGGCCGTCCCGGCGAGCCGGTTGCGGCAGGCGCCGACCAGGTCGCCGAGGACGGAGCTGGCGGTGGGCGCGCCGCCCGCGCCGGGCCCGTAGAACATCAGCCGGCCGGCCGCGTCCGCCTCCACGAAGACGGCGTTGTAGGCGCCGCGGACCGAGCCCAGCGGGTGCTCGCGCGGGATCATCGCCGGGTGGACCCGGACGGTGACGGACTCGCCGTCCGGGTGGCGCTCGCAGATGGCCAGCAGCTTGACCACGCTGCCCATGGCCCGGGCGCCGGCCATGTCCGCGGCGGTCACCCCGGTGATGCCCTCGACGAAGACCTGGTCCGTGGTGACCCGGGTGTTGAAGGCCAGGCCGGCCAGGATCGCGGCCTTCGCCGCGGCGTCGTGGCCCTCCACGTCGGCCGTCGGGTCGGCCTCCGCGTAGCCGAGCGCGGTGGCCTCCTTGAGCGCCACCTCGTACTCCTCGCCGGTGGAGTCCATCTTGTCGAGGATGAAGTTGGTGGTGCCGTTGACGATCCCGATCACCCGGTTCACCCGGTCACCGGCCAGCGATTCCCGCAGCGGCCGGAGCAGCGGGATCGCCCCGCCCACGGCGGCCTCGTAGAAGAGGTCCGTGCCGGCTTCCCGGGCGGCCCGGTGCAGTTCGGCGCCCTGGGCGGCGATCAGCGCCTTGTTGGCGCTGACCACCGAGGCGCCGTGCGCGATCGCGCTGCGGATCAGCTCGCCCGCGGTCTCGGTGCCGCCGATGGCCTCGACCACCACGTCCAGGTCGCCCCGGGCCACGAGGGCGGCGGCGTCGGTGCTGACCAGTTCCGCGGGTACGCCGGGGCGGAGGCGGTCGGCCCGCCGGACGGCGATGCCGACCAGTTCCGCCCGTGCCCCGATCCGGGCCGTCAGGTCGTCCTGGTGGAGCGCGAGATGACGCGCCACCTCCGTGCCCACGACGCCGCATCCGAGGAGAGCCACTTTGAGTGTGCGCATGTTTCCGACCTCGTTCTGCTGTGGAAGTTGGGTTGTCGCGGCCGTTGCCGGCCGGGGTACCGCCGGTCAGGCGAGCCGGGTGGCCAGGGCCTCGACGGTCGGCGTCCGGAAGGACTGGTTGAGGTGCAGCCGGACCCCGGTGGCCCTGCGGATCTCGCCGATCACCTGGGTGGCCAGCAGGGAGTTGCCGCCGAGGTCGAAGAAGCTGTCGGTGACCTCGATGCCCTGCTCGGGGAGGTCCAGGAAGCGGGCGAACAGGCCGACCAGAAGCAGTTCGGCCGGGCCGCTCGGTGCCCGGCCGGTGCGGACGGAGGCGGCCCCGGGGCGGGGCAGCGCGGTCCGGTCCAGCTTCTCGTTGGGCGTCAGCGGCAGCTCCGCCAGCTGGACGAAGGCGCTCGGCACCATGTAGTCGGGCAGTTCGCGGGCCAGCCGCTCGCGCAGCCGCTCCGGGTCGGGCACCGCCCCGGCGGCCGGTACCAGGTAGGCCACCAGCCGCTGGTCGCCCGGTACGTCCTCGCGGACGATCACGGCCGCCTGGCCGACCTCGGGCTCGCGGAGCACGGCCGACTCGACCTCGTCCAGCTCGACCCGGAAGCCGCGGATCTTCACCTGGTGGTCGATCCGGCCGAAGAACTCCATCATCCCGTCGGCCCGCCAGCGGGCCAGGTCACCGGTGCGGTACATCCGCTCGCCGGGGACGAACGGGTCCTCGACGAAGCGCTCGGCGGTCAGGTCGGGGCGCCCCAGGTAGCCCTCGGCCACCTGGACGCCCGCCAGGAACAGCTCGCCGAGCACGCCCGGGGGCAGCCGGCGGCGCTGGTCGTCCAGGACGTACAGACGGGTGTTCCAGACCGGACGGCCGATCAGCACCGGGCCGGGGTCCGGCTTGCGCGGGCAGAACATCGAGGAGACGTCCACCGCGGCCTCGGTCGGCCCGTAGACGTTGAGCAGCCGGGCCTCCAGGACCGAGGCGAACCAGGCCTGCAACTCGGCCGGCAGGGCCTCGCCGCCGCAGACCACGTGGCGCAGGCTGGTGCAGCCGGCCGCCTCCGGCTCCTGGAGGAAGACCTTCAGCCCGGAGGGGACGAAGTGGCAGACGGTGATGGACTGGGCGGTGATCGTCTCGACCAGGTACGCCGGGTCGCGGTGCCCGTCCGGGTCGGCGACCACGATCTCGGCCCCGGCGATCAGCGGCCAGAACACCTCGCGCACGGTGACGTCGAAGCCGGCCGGGGTCTTCTGCAGCAGCCGGTCGCCGGCCCCGAGCGGGATCTCGGACTGCATGTGGTGCAGGCGGTTGGTGATCGCCTTGTGGGCGACCACCACGCCCTTGGGGCGCCCGGTCGAGCCCGAGGTGTAGAGCACGTAGGCCGGGTTGTCCGGGGTCAGCGGGGCGAGCCGGTCGGCATCGCCCACGTCGCCCGGGTCGGCCGCCGCCAGCTCCTGCCGGGTGGCCCCGTCGTCCAGCACCACGAGCCGGGCCGCGCTGTGCACGGAGTCGGCCAGTGCGGCGACGGTGAGCACCTGGGCCGGCCGGGCGTCGTCGAGCACCTGGCTGATCCGGTCGACCGGGTAGCCGGTGTCGACGGGCAGGTAGGCGGCGCCGGTCTTGACGACGGCCAGCGCGCCGATGACGTAGTCCACCGACCGGGGCAGCACCATGGCGACGATGTCGCCGCGCCGGGCGCCGCCGCGGAGCAGGACCCGGGCGAGCCGGTTGGCCCGCTCGTTCAGTTCGGCGTAGCTCAGCCGGACGTCGTGGTGCCGGACGGCGGGGCGGTCGGGGTGGGCGGCCGCGCTCGCCTGGACCAGCTCGGGAAGGGTCTCGGTCGGGACGGGGTGCCCGGTGGCGTTCCAGCCCTCGATCAGGGCCAGGTCGGCGGCGGACAGCAGCTCGGTGCCGACCGCCGGGGCTACGGGGTCGAGGATGTCGGTCATGCGCGTTCTCCTGCAAGGGACGGGAGGATGGCGTCGGAGGTCGTCGCGGCGGGTGCGGACAGCAGACGGGCGGTGGCCTCGGCCACCCGGTCGTCCTCCAGCAGGGCCGCGGTGGTGGTGTCGAAGACCAGCTCCCGGCCGGTGTACCGGGCGCCGGGGCTGGAACCGGCCGAGGTCAGCGCGGTGGCGGTGGCCCAGCCGGACTCGGGGGCCAGCTGCCGGGCCGCCGTCAGGTAGCGGACGTAGCTGCGGAAGAGGTCGAGCAGCTCCTCGCTCTCCTCCTCGTCCAGGCCGAGCCGGTCGAAGGCCTCGCCGGCCGCCGCCTCGTAGACCGCCGTGATGCCCGCGGCCGCCGCGGCGAAGTCGGTGCCCCCGGCGGCGTGGACCGCCTCGGCCCGGGCCCGGTACGCCGCGCGCTCGGGGCCGGAGAGCACGGCCATCACGTCGAGCGCCTTCAGGAAGTCCCGCAGCACGCTGCCGTGGTCGACCGGCTCGGGGTCGAAGAGCAGCACCTGCGGGCGGAAGCCCTGCCGTGCGGCGATCCGGTCGGCCAGGTCGCCGGTGAAGACGCCGCCGACGCAGTAGCCGAGCACCGCCTCGACCGGACCGGCGGCGGCCGGCGGGAGCTGCCACACCCGCAGGTAGTCCTCGGCGGTGGGGTCCGGACCGGTCTCCGGCTGGACGGCGTGCCAGACCGCCAGGCCGGCCAGCGCCGGGTGGGCGGCCAGCCGGTCGAAGCCCGCCTCCGGCCGGCCGGCCGAGTCGTAGTCGACCGCGAGGACGGTGGCGCCGTCGCCGTCGCCGATCCGGCGCCAGGCCGGCTGCGCGGTCACAGCCGCACCTCCAGCGTCCTGAGCAGCCCGGTCTCCTCGGCGTCGGTCAGGCCGGCCTTGCGCTCCCGGTCCAGCCCGAGCCGGCGCTCGTCGGCGAGCACATCGCGCAGGGTCTCCTCGACCGGCCGGGGCCGCAGGCCCGCGGCGAGCGCCCGGCCGTTGTCGTGGGCGCAGAACCCGGCGTCCTCGTCCGGCATCCACAACGGCATCGACTTCGGGCCGCGCCAGTACTCGACCCGCTCGGCCGTGAGCACCGGGACGGGGACCGGCACGAGCTCGGTGTCCGGCGCGCCGACCGCCCCGACCACCCGGTCGAAGAAGTCGCCGAGCCGGTGCGCGGTGCCGACGCCGTTGAAGACGCCGCCGAGGCGCCGCTCGCCCGCGTCGACGATCCAGCCGGCCAGGTCGCGGACGTCCAGCCACTGGGTGATCTGGCCGGCGGCGTCGGGCACCGCCACCCGCCCGCCGCGGGAGATCCGCGCGGGCCAGTAGCCGAACCGGTCCGAGACGTCCCCGGGACCCACGATCAGCCCGGAGCGGACCACGAACGCCCTCGCGCCGAGCTGCTCCAGGACGGCCTGCTCACTGGCCGCCTTGATCGCCCCGTACAGGTACGGGTGCTGGATCCGCTCCTCCGGCGGGGCCTCCTCGGCGATCGGCTCATGCAGCGCCGCGGTCTCGTCCTGACCGGCGGTCACCGCGTCCGCGTAGACGTTGATCGAGGAGACGAAGGTCCAGTGGCCGGCGCCGGCGCCGACCGCGCGCAGCGCGTCCAGCACCCAGCGGTGCGACATGGTCGCCACGTCCACCACGGCGTCGAACCGTTCCCCGGCCAGCACCTGCACGCTGTCCGGCTCGTTGCGGTCGACCTTCACCAGTCGGGCCCCGTCGGGTACCCGGCCGGAGCTGCCGCGGGCCGCGCAGACCACCTCGTGGCCGCGGCGCAGCGCCTCGGCGGCGACGGCGTGCGAGAGGAAGACCGTCCCGCCCAGGACCAGGACCCTCATGCCGACGCTCCGGTGAACGGGCACACCCCGGCGGCGGGCACGGCGGCGGCCTCGGCGGCCGCCGCGGCCTCGTCGGCCACGGGGTCGGTGCTGCGGGGCAGCCGGCGCGTGTAGCGGATCGGCAGCGAGGCCAGGCCGCGGCTCACCGAGTTGTCGTACACCCAGTCCAGCTCCTCCTCGGGCACCGCGAGTTCGATGCCCTCCAGGCGGCGGAGCAGGGTCGGGAAGACCAGGTGTCCCTCCAGCCGGGAGAGCGGGGCGCCCGGGCAGAAGTGCGGGCCGTGGCCGAAGGTCAGGTGACGGTTGTTCCTGCGGGTGATGTCCAGCGCGTCCGGGTTCTCGAAGACCTTGGGGTCGCGGTTGGCGGCGGCGATCAGCAGGTGGACGAAGGCCTCCTTGCCGATCTCCACCCCGTCGATCTCCATGTCCTGGGCGGCGACCCGGAGGGTGCCCCGGTAGCTGGGCGCCTCGAAGCGCAGGAACTCCTCGACGGCGGACACCACCAGTTCCGGGTTGCCGCGCAGCAGTTCCAGCTGGTCGGGGTGGGTGAGCAGGGCCGACAGGCCGTTGCCGATCAGGTTGGTGGTGGTCCGCTGGCCGGCGATGATCACCAGCGACATGGTCGAGGCGATCTCGTCGGTGGTGAAGACGTCCTCGTCGGCGGCCCGCAGCAGCTGGCTGACCAGGTCCTCGCCGAGGTCGGCGCGGCGGGACTCCAGCAGGTCCAGCAGGTACTGCTCGTACCGGGCGCTGACCTCCTTGAGCCGGCGGTTCTCCTCCTCGGTGTGGTACGGCGCGCCGCCGAGGATCGGGGCCCAGCTGTAGAGCATCGCCCGGTCCTCGATCGGGACCCGCAGGTACTCGAAGATGACCATCACGGGCAGGACCCGGGCGAACTCCATCAGGTCGACCTCGCCCGACTCCGGGAAGGCGTCGATCAGGTCGTCGGCGATCTCCTGGATGCGCGGGCGCAGGGTCTCCATCCGGCGCGGCACGAAGGACTTGCTGACCAGCTTGCGCAGCCGGGAGTGGTCCGGGGCGTCCGCGATCAGCAGGTTCTTGGCCTGGACCGGGCTGGCGTCGAGCAGCTGGTCGCGGAACCACTTCGGGGCGTTGTCCAGCGACTTGGAGATCCGGTTGTCGCCGAAGGCCTTCAGTGCGAGCTCGTAGTCGGCGACGATGTACGCCTCGGCGCCGGGCGGGTGGTTGATGCCGCGGACCGGGCACTGCTCGCGCAGCTGCGCGTAGACGGCGTTGCGGTCGGCCAGCGGGTCGGTGAAGAACTCCGGGGGGAGGATGCTGCTGTCAGTCATGGTCCGACTCCTGCGGTTGGGAAGGGCGGTGGTGGAGCCTCAGGAAGTGATCTCGTCGAGCGGACGGAGCGTGCGGACCCCGCGGGTGAAGGTGGGCAGAGTGCCCAGGGCGGCGACGGCTGCGACCGCGACGAACACCCAGAACGAGCCTCCGGTGTCGAAGATCGCGCCGACCGCCAGGACCCCGATCGGCGAGGCGACCATCGAGGTGAAGACGATCGCCCCGAGCACCCGGCCCTGGATGTCGTCGGGCACCAACTTGGCCGCGTAGGTGAGGAACAGGGCGCTGATGATCGGGCCGCGGACGAACACGCAGGCGATGATCACGCCGAGCGGGGCGACGCCGGGCACCACGGCCAGCGCCATCGCCGCGATCGGGCCGATCCCGTAGCCGATCATGAAGACCAGCGGCGGGGGCGTACGCTTGATCACCTCGCCGGCCACCAGCGAGCCCAGCAGGCCGCCGGCGCCGGCCAGCGCCAGCGTGATGCCGGTGAACCCCTCGGAGGCGCCGCGGTCCTTGGCGGTGGCGATCACCGCCAGGAAGATCCCGGTGGTGTTGAACGCCATGTTGGAGAGCGTGATGCTGATCATCAGCGGCCGCAGCACCGGGTGGCGGAACAGGTACCGGAAGCCCTCCGTGGTGCCGCGGCCGGCCGAGGTGGCGGCGGGCTTCTCCGCGGCGGGCACCTTGACCAGCATCAGCAGCAGGTTGGAGACCACGAAGGCTGCCGCCGCGCCCACGAACGGCAGCGCCCGGGCCAGCCCGAACAGCCAACCGCCCACCGGCGGGCCGGCGGTGATCGCGCCGAACCACCGGATCTGGTTCTGCGCGGTCGCCTCGGTCAGCTGCGACGGCCGGACCAGCTGCTTGATCAGCGCCATCTGGGTCGGCATCGTGATGCCGAAGCAGGCGGCGGAGACCAGTGCCACCGCGAAGGTGACCGCGATCGGGACCGTGCCCACCGCGATCATCCAGCAGAACGCCCCGAGCAGCACCGCACGGACGGAGTTGCACAGCATCAGCATCCGGCGCCGGTCGAAGCGGTCCGCCAGGGTCCCGCCGACGATCGACAGCACACCGGTGGCCAGCAGCTGGGCCGAGCCCACCGCCCCGGCGTACGCCGCCGAGCCGGTGGTGGCCAGCACCAGCAGCGGGTAGGCGATGTCCGCGGCCTGCTCGGCGACCGCCGCCAGCGTCTCGGCCACCCAGAAGGCCTGCCAGCTGCGGTTGCGCAGCAGCGACCCGCGCTCGGCCGCCGGGCTCCCGCCCACCGGCTCGACCACGGCCTCGGTGATCGGCGGCGCGTCATCGATCGCCATCGTGTTCTCCCTCCATCGGCGACGGCTCGACCGCCGCGGCTGCGTCCACGAGTGCCGCGGACAGCTCTTCGGCGAGCCGGCCCGCCTGTGGCGGCCGGAGCATCGACCAGTGGTCGCCCCCGACCCCGCGGACCCGGACACCCGCGGTGTACATGGCGCCGATCCGACGCTCCAGGCGCCGCGCCCCGGCCGGCGAGGTGTCCACGGTGAAGACCACGACCGGCCAGGCCGCGGGCCGCGGCCGGTAGCGGGACAGCAGCCGGAACTTGTCCAGCAGCAGCCGGCGCAGCGCCGGGTTGCGCCGAACGGCCCGGCCGGACGCGCCGAGCCCGAGGTACGCCCCGCCGAGCAGGCGGGCGTGGCCGAGCAGGAAGTCGGGGGTCGCCCCGAAGGCCCGGCCGGGCGGGCCCGGCAGGTAGGAGTCCAGGCAGACCAGCAGGTCCACCTCGGCCCCCCGGGCCTTCAGCCGGGTGGCCGTCTCGTGCGCCACGACCGAGCCGAAGGACCAGCCGCCGAGCGTGTACGGGCCCTCGGGCTGCACCGCGAGCAGCGCCCTGACGTGGTGGGCGGCGATCTCCTCGATCGTCCCCCGCCCGCTGTCGGCGTCCACCGGCTCCAGCACCACGACCGGCCGCTCGGTGTCCAGGGCCTGCGCCAACTCCTGGTAGCTCCAGGCGGATCCGGCCGCGTCGGCGACCAGCACGACCGGCCGGCCGACGCCCTCGCGCAGGGTGACCGCACCGACCAGCGGGGGCGGCCCGGTCAGGGCCCGCTGCTCCTCGGCCAGGGCGAGCAGCCGGCCGAAGGTCGCCTCCCGCATGAACTCGGAGGCCACCACGGAGATCCCGGCCCGCTCACGGAGCAGGCCGAGCAGCGAGAGCACGGTCAGCGACTCCCCGCCGAGGGCGAAGAAGCCGTCCTGGTCGCGGACCGATGCCACGCCGAGGGTGCGGCACCAGAGCCGCTCCACCAGCGGGCGCAGCGCGTCGGGGTCGTCCGCTCCGGCGGCCGCGGTGACGGGCTCGGCCGGTTCCAGCTCGGGGTCGCTCTCGGCGAACGGGTACCCGGGCAGCGGGACCAGGGCGGGACGGGTGCCGTCGGCGCCCAGCGGCGGCTCCAGGACGTCGAGCCCGCGCTCCCAGAGGGCGCCGAGCGCCCGCAGCAGCCCGAGTTCGCCGTCCTCGGGCCGGCCGAGCACCGGCACGGCCGCCCGGCTGCCGTCCCATCCCTGGTTCCAGCGCAGGACGCTGAGCATGGTGGCGCCGGGGCCGAGCTCCAGGAAGGTGTCGCAGCCGTGGTCGAGCAGGGTCGACATGCCGGCGTCCAGCAGGACCGGCCGGCGCACCTGCGCGGCCCAGTACTCCGGGGTGGTCACCGCCGCCGGGTCGGCGAAGCCGCCGCTGACGTTGGAGACCAGCGGGACGCCCGGCAGCTGGGCGGGGACGGTGCCGACCAGGTCGGTCAGCCGCTCCGCGACCGGCATCAGGATGTCGCAATGCGCGGCCCGGTCGACGTTGAGCACCCGTAGGTCCAGCCCGGCCAGGGCGTCCCCGTCGAGCAGTTCGGTCATCGCGGCGGCCGGCCCGGACAGCACCACCCCGCCGCGGGCCAGCATGGAGAGGGCGATCGGCCCGTCCAGCGGGACCCGCGCGGTGACCTCCGCGAGCGGTGCGTTGACCGCCACCATCCGGCCCGGCTCGGTGGCGCGCAGGGCGATCGCCCGCTCGTACACCAGCCGCAGCGCGTCCTGCGGGGCCCAGACGCCGGCCACCGCGGCCGCCGCGTACTCGCCGGCGCTGTTGCCAAGCATGGCCGCGGGCTTGACGCCCCACTCCTGGAGCTGGCGGCCCAGCGCGTAGCCGAGCGTGAACAGCCCCACCTGGTGGTTGACGAACTCGTCGAACCACTCGGCGGGCGCGGCCTCGCCCGCCACCAGCGGGGAGAGGTCGAGGCCGAGGCCGGCGGCCGCGGTGTTCAGCTCGTCGAAGGCCCGGGCGAAGTCCGGGAGCCGGCGGTAGGCGGCGGTGCCCGCGGCGTGCCGCAGCACCCCGTGGCCGGGGAAGAGGAAGGCGACCTTGTCCAGGCCGTCGCCGCGGACCGGGTCCGGGGCGGCCAGCAGCGCCTCGGCGGCGCCGTCCCGGTCGGCGACCGCGACGCCCTGCCGCAGCGGGTGGCGCCGCCGCTCGGCGAGGGTGCGGGCGACGTCCGGCAGCTCCAGCTCCGGGTCGTCGCGCAGCCGTTCGGCGAGGCGGACGCGCATCCGGCGCAGCGCCGCGGGGGTGGTGGCGGAGAGGGTGAGCACCCGCGGCCCGCGGTCGGCGGCGGCCCGCTCGCGCGGCGGCGCGGCCTCCAGCACGACGTGCGCGTTGGTGCCGCCGACGCCGAAGGCGCTGACGCCGGCGATCCGCCGCTCCGGGGCCCAGGGCCGGGTGGTGGTGCCGACCCGGAAGTGCGAGGAGTCCAGGTCGAGCAGCGGGTTCGAGTCCTCGAAGTGCAGGCTGGGGACCAGCTCGCCGTGTTCGAGCATCAGCACGGTCTTGATGAAGCCGGCGACGCCGGCGGCGGTGCTGGTGTGCCCGATGTTGCTCTTGACCGAGCCGAGCCAGCAGGTCTCGGCGTCCTCGGCGGACAGCTGGAAGGCCTCGGTGAGCGCGGCCACCTCGACCGGGTCGCCGAGCCGGGTCGCGGTGCCGTGGCACTCGACGTAGCCGATCTGTCCGGGGTCCACCCCGGCCACCTTGTGGGCGTGCCGGATCACCTCCGCCTGGCCGGGGATCGACGGCGCGGTGAAGCCGAGCTTCTCGGCGCCGTCGTTGTTGATCGCCGAGCCGCGGACCACGGCCGCGATCCGGTCGCCGTCGCGCAGCGCGTCGTCGAGCCGCTTGAGCACCACCACGCCGACGCCCTCGCTGGGGACGGTGCCGCCGGCGCGCGCGTCGAAGGGACGGCAGTGGCCGTCGGGCGAGAGCACCCCGCCCGGTTCGTGCTGGAATCCCCACTCGCCCTTCGGCGAGACGGCGACGCCGCCGGCCAGGGCCACCTCGCACTCGCCGCCGAGCAGGCTCTGCACCGCCATGTGAATGGCCGTCAGTGAGGTGGAGCAGGCCGTCTGGACGGTGACGGCCGGGCCGCGCAGGCCCAGTTTGTAGGCCACCCGGGTGGCGACGAAGTCCTTCTCCAGGCTGATCACCCGCGCCAGCGGGCTGAGGTCCGGGCTGGGGACCGCGGTCCGGTCGGAGCCGGCGTAGACGCCGATCCGGCCGGTG
The DNA here is from genome assembly GCF_043080305.1 of Kitasatospora sp. NPDC015120. Classification (NCBI taxonomy): domain Bacteria; kingdom Bacillati; phylum Actinomycetota; class Actinomycetes; order Kitasatosporales; family Streptomycetaceae; genus Kitasatospora; species Kitasatospora sp. NPDC015120. The sequence continues at coordinate 86,659 of NZ_JBIBVJ010000006.1, forward strand.
AAGCGGGTCGGGTCGAGCCCGGCGTCGTCGACGGCGGTCGCGGCGCACTCCAGGAAGACCCGCTGTTGCGGGTCGATCACCGCGGCCTCGGCCCGGGGGTAGCGGAAGTAGCCCCAGTCGAAGGTGCGGGAGCCGGCGAGGACGCCCTTGGACCCGACGAACCCGGGCCGCCGGACGTACTCCGGGTCCGCCCCGGCCGCGAGCAGCTCGTCCACGCCGAAGTGGGTGATCCCCTCGACGCCGGCCCGCAGGTTCGCCCAGAACTCCCGGACGTCCGACGCTCCCGGGTACCGGCAGGCCATTCCGATCACGGCGATCGCACGGTCGGCTACCACGGCCGCCACCTCCTCTCGACGGTCCGGCCGGTCACTTGCCCGCCGCCTTGTCGGCGAGCGCGCGCACTCCGGTCGGGGTGGAGTTGAGCAGGAACTCGCGGAGCTTGAGGGTGACCCCGAGCTCCTGCTTGATCAGGCGGATCAGCTGGACGGCGGCCAGCGAGGTGCCGCCGATCCGGAAGAAGTCGGTGTCCCGGTCGACCGCGGGGACGTTCCGGCCCCGGCCGCCCGCGCGCTCGATCGCGGTGGCGAACAGGGCGGCGACCCGATCGGTCGGATCGGCCCCGGCGGCGGGTCCGGCCGGCTCCGGCCGGCCCGTGCCGGCCGGGGCGGCCGCGGCGAGGATGGCCTTGCGGTCCACCTTGCCGTTGGCGGTGACCGGCATCCGCTCCAGCAGCGCCCACAGCACCGGGACCATGTAGCCGGGCAGCCGCCCGGTGAGCAGGTTGCGCAGCTCGGCGGCGTCCAGCGGGGAACCCGGTACCGGGACGACCGCTCCGACGATCCGCTTGCCGGCGCTGTCGTCGTCGGTCACCACCACCACGGCGTCCTGGACGTCCGGGTGGGTGGCGAGCACGTCGCTGATCGCGCTGAGCTCGATCCGGTAGCCGCGGATCTTGACCTGGTGGTCGGAGCGGCCGAGGAAGGAGATCCGGCCCCGGGTGTCGAGGCGGACGACGTCGCCGGTGCGGTAGAGGCGCTCGTCGACCTCGGGGGAGAACCGGCCGAAGCGGCGGGCGGTCTCCGCCTCGTTCTGCACGTAGCCGTCGGCGAGGCCGTCGCCCGCGGCGTACAGCTCGCCCACCGCGCCCGGAGGGACGCGGCGGCCGCGCTCGTCGAGCACGTACACCCGGGTGCCCGGGACCGGGCGGCCGATCGGCAGCGGGCCGTCGATGTCCTCGGGGCGGCGCACCGAGTGGGTGGTGGTGAAGGTGGTGTTCTCGGTCGGCCCGTAGCCGTTGGTGATCACCAGGCCGGGGTGGCGGGCCAGCATCCGGGCCACGTGGTCGTGCGGGACCACGTCGCCGCCGGTGAGCAGCTGGCGCAGCCCGCCGAGGCCGTCCGGCGCGAACTCGGCGACCAGCCGGAAGAGTCCGGCGGTCAGCCAGGCGACGGTGATCCCGCGCTCGACGAGGAAGGCGCCCAGCTCGGACGGGGAGGGCAGTCCGGCCGGGTGGACCTCCAGGGTGGCGCCGGTGAGCAGCGCGCCCCACAGCTCCAGGGTGGAGGCGTCGAAGGCCAGCGGCGACAGCCGCAGCATCCGCTCGCCGGGGCCGAGCCGGACGTAGTCGACGTCCAGGACCAGCCGCAGGACGCCGCGGTGCGGGACGCCGACGCCCTTGGGCTCGCCGGTGGAGCCGGAGGTGAAGGCGATGTAGGCCTGCCGCGCGGGGTCCGCGGCGGGGTGGTCCGGGTCCTCGGCCGGCGCGGGACGCCAGGCCGGGTCCCACGTGTCGACGGTCGGGATGCCGGCCAGCGCCTCGTGCGTGCGGGCGTGCGCCGGGACCAGCGCGGCGGCCGGGGCGGCCTTGGCGGTGATCTGCCGGGTGTGCGCCGCGGGCAGGGCGAGGTCCACACCGACGTAGGCGGCGCCGGCCGACACCGTGCCGAGCACGGCGACCGCCTCGGCGACCGAGCGCTCCAGACCGACCAGGACGGTGTCGCCCGGGACCACGCCGGCCGCGCGGAGCAGCCGGGCCTGCTCGGCGACGGCCGCCGCGAGCTGGGTGTAGGTCAGTGCGGTGTCGCCCTCGCGGACCGCGACGGCGTCCGGGTGGCGCCGGGCGGCGGCCCGGAACGCCTCGTCCAGGGAGGTGGCGGGGACCAGCTGGGCGGAGTCGTTCAGCCGGTCGAGCAGGGTGCGGCGCTCGGGGGCCAGGCAGCGCACGTGCTCCAGCGCGGACTCGGCGGTGGCCAGTTCGGCGACGGCGGCGCGGAAGTCGGCGACGAACGCCGCTGCCTCGCCTCGGCGCCAGACCGCCGTGGCGTACTCGACGTGGCCCGCGTAGGCCGGGTCGGAGCGGCCCACCAGGAGGGTGAGGTCGAACTGCGAGCCGCCGCCGTGCCCCTCCTCCACCCGGACCGCCAGGGCCTCGGTGCGCAGCCGCTCGGGGACCAGCTGGTCGTGCATGCCGAAGCAGACCTGGACCAGCGGGTGGCAGCCGGGGGTGCGCTCGGCGCCGAGGCGGGAGACCAGTTCGTCGAAGGGCAGTTGGCCGGCGTCCATGGCGAGGGCCACCGAGTCGTGCACGCCGCGCAGGTAGGCGGCGGTGTCCGCGTCGTCGTCGACGTCGATCAGGACCGGGACGAGGTTGCCGGCCACGCCGACCAGCCGGGCCAGCTCGCCGGTCTCACGGCCGAGCAGCGGTACGCCGACCAGCAGCCGGCGGGTGCCGGTCCAGCGGCTCAGGGTCAGGCCGAACGCGCCCAGCAGGAAGGAGAACGGGGTCACGCCCAGCTGCCGGGCCCGCCCGGTCACAGCGGCGCTCACCCCGGCTCCGAGGTCCAGCGGCAGCCGGTCGCCGGCGGCGTCCTGGACCGCCGGGCGCTGCCGGTCGGCGGGGAGTTCCAGCACGGTCGGTACGCCGGCCAGGTGCCCGTTCCAGAACTCGGCCTGCCGCTGCCACTCGCCGGCCGAGCGGAGCTCCTCCTGGCGGCGGATCAGTGCGTCCAGCGGGACGGCCGGCTGCTGGTCCGCCGCCGGCCCTCCTTCCAACTCGCGGTAGTGGGCGAAGAGTTCTTCGAGCAGAAGGCCGACGGCGGTGCCGTCGAGCAGCATGTGGTGGGCGATCAGGGTGAGCGCCCCGCCGCCGGACGGGTTGCCGAAGAACAGCAGCCGCAGCGCCGGGGCGGCGGCCAGGTCGAAGGGCTCCGCCCCGTGCCGGGCCGAGATCCGCCGGACGTGGTCCTCGAACTCGGCGTCGAGGACGTCGTGCTCGACGGCGACCAGCTTCGGCGTCACATCGTCCAGGACGTGCCGGACGGCGTCGCCCTCGGTCTCCCGGAAGACCGTGCGCAGCCCCTCGTGGCGGCGGGCGGTGCGGTCCACCGCCTCCTGGAGCAGGCCCTGGTCGAGCTTGCCCTCCTCGACGAAGCAGGTGAACACCAGGTTGTACGGGGATCCGCCGGTGATGCTCTCGATCAGCCACATCCCGCGCTGGGTGTAGGACATCGCATCGGTGGCCGCGGCCGGGCCGCCGGCCGGCGCCGCGGCGGGGGCCGCGGGGGACTCCACGGCGTCGGCCAGCACCTCGGCCAGCGGGCGGCCGCCGAGCAGGTCCCGCATCGCCAGCCGCAGCCCGAGCTCCTCCTGGGCCGTGGCCGCGAGCCGCATCGCCCGCAGTGAATCCCCGCCGAGCTCGACGAAGCTCAGCGTCCCGAGGTCCGCACCGGCCGGCTGGAGGCCGAGCGCGGAGCGCGCCATGTCATGAAGCGTCATCAGTTGCTCTCCAAGAAGGAAGGGGTGGGTGGACGCGGCTCGCGTGTCGCCCGGGGCGGGTCCGGCGGTGGGGCGCCGGACCCGCCGCAGGAGGGGTCAGCGCGCGGCGGCGGCCGCCCGGGCCGCGCCCAGCAGGCGGTCGCGGCTGCCGGCGGTGCCGGAGCCGGCCGGCGAACCGGCGGTGACCAGCAGCTCGGCGTGGCCGCGTACGGTGCCGGCCCGGAACAGGTCCATGGTCTTCAGGGCACGGCCGGTGGTCTGGACGAGGCGCTCCACGAGCATCACCAGCAGCAGCGAGTCGCCGCCGGCCTCGAAGAAGCTCACGTCGTCGCCCACCGAGTCGAGCTTCAGTACCTCCCGCCAGAGCGAGCGTACGAGCTCCAGCCGGGCGGCCGGGTCGTCCAGGTCCACGGTGGGGGCTGTGGCTGCGGTCACGGGTTCCTCCGGAGAGTGGGCGATGAGTGCGGCGTTGTGCCGCATCGCGTCGAGTAGTCGGCTGATGTCAGCGGCGTCGAACAGTGCCCGGGTGAAGTCCACGGACAGCTGGAGACGCCGGCCCCGCGGGGTGTCGTCCACCCGGACGAACAGGGCGAGGTCGTACTTCATGGGGAGGCGGTCGAGCGGCAGCAGCCGGCCCACCACCCCGTCGCCGAGGTCGAGGTCGCGCGGCGACTCGTTGAGGTTGACCAGCACCGCCGACAGCGGCGGCCAGATCACGGTCCGTTCCGGCTTGAGGCCCGCGGTCACGGCGTCCAGCGGGACGTCGGCGTCGATGAACGCCTCCATCGCGCCGATCCGGGCGCCGACGAGCAGCTCGCCCCAGGTGGTGCGGTCCCCGTCGAGGGTGACCCGGAGCATGGTGGTGTTCATGAACATCCCGATGACGTCCGCGATCGCCGGGTCGTCCCGCCCGGGCCAGCCGAAGGCGATCACGAAGTCGCGCTGCGGGCCGATCCCGGCCAGCGTGCCGGTGAGCAGGGCGACCCCGAGCGCGAACGGGGTGCAGCCCGCCGCGGCGGCGGTGTCGAGCAGCGCGCCGGTCAGCTCCTCGTCCAGGTCGATCGCCAGCGTCCCGCCGTCGAGGTCGGGGTCGGCTCCGGCCGGCACCGGGCGGCGGAACGGGACGTCGACCTCCAGCGGTGCGCCGGCCAGGCGCTCCAGCACGTCCGGCAGCCGCTCGGCCAGCTCCTCGGCGTCGGGCCCCACGGTGACCTCGCCCGGGTGCGGCGGCACCGGCAGCGCCGGGTCGACTCCCCGGGCGAGGGCCCGGTAGACGTGCTCGATCTCCCGCAGGATCAGCGAGTGGGACCAGCCGTCGCAGACGATGTGGTGCACCGTCAGCACCAGCCGGACGTCCTCGGGCCCGAGCACGATCAGCTCCGCCCGGGCCGGGGCCTCGGCCGCCAGGTCGAACGGCGCGTAGCACAGCACGTCGATGAGCTCCGGCAGTTCGGCCGCGGTCCAGCCCTCCGAGGCGGCGTCGATCACGCCGGCGCGGGCGGGCTCCAGATCGGTGCGGAACTCGACCCGCTTGTGCTCCGGGTCGAGCCGGAAGCGGGAGCGCAGCGCCGGGTGCCGGTCGAGGACCCGCTGCACGGCCGCGGTCAGCCGGGGGACGTCGACCGGGCCGGTGAAGCGGACGACGGTGGGGATCAGGGTGGTGCGGCGCAGCTGCTCCACCCGGTCGAGCACCCACAGCCCCTTCTGCGCGGGGTTGGCGGGGTACCAGCGGTCGTCGGCGGTCCGGCCGTCGGCGGTCCGGCCGTCGGCCCCCGTCCGGGCCTCGGGCTCGGTCGCGGTTGTCGTCATCCCCGGCTCACTTCCGCCGACGGGCCGTGACCGGCACGTACTTGTAGCCGGAGGCGAAGTTGGACACCAGCCGCTCGGGCGTCCCGGCCAGCCGGAAGTCCTGGTAGCCGGCCAGCAGTTCCTCGAAGAGGATCGAGACGGTGACCCGGGCGACGCTGTGGCCGACGCAGTAGTGCGGGCCGATGCCGAAGGCCAGGTGCTTGTTGGGCTTGCGGCGGATGTCGAAGGTGTGCGGGTCGTCGAACACCTCCTCGTCGCGGTTGGCGGCGCCGAGCCAGACCACGACGGCCTCGCCGGCGCCGATCTCGGTGTCCCGGACGACGGTGTCCCTGGTGGCGTACCGCAGCACGTGGTTGACCGGCGACGCCCAGCGCAGCGCCTCCTCGTACGCGGTGGCGTGCACCTCCGGGTGGGCCGCCCAGTCGGCGAGCACGTCGGTCTCGGCGAACTCGGCCATCACGAAGGTCGGCGCGTGGGGGGTGGTGACGTTGGCGCCGAGCAGCAGGCTGTAGCAGTTGGAGACGACCTCGGCCGCCGACATCTGCCGCCCCTCGAAGGTGGTGGAGATCAGGGTGCTCAGCAGGTCGTCGCCGAGGTTCGCGCGGCGGTGGCGGGTGAGGTCCTGGAAGTAGCCGAAGAGTTCGCGGTGGGCCTCCGCCAGCGTCGCCTCCTTGCCGTCCGGCCCCTGGAAGTCGGGGTCGTCGGCGGCGATGCAGATGGTGGTGAGGCGGGTGAGCCAGTCCCAGTCCTGCTCGGGCAGGTCCATCATGGTGCCGGTCACCGACATCGGCAGGCCGAGCATGGCCGCGCCGAAGTCGAACACGCCGCCGTCGCCCAGGGGTTCGAGCAGCTCGCGGACGATCGGGGTGATCATGCTGCGCTGGCGGCCGATCGCCTTGCTGGCGAGGGCGCGCTTCAGCCGGGCCTGCCGCGGGGTGTGCCGGGGCGGGTCGGTGACGGCGAGCTGCTGGCCGCCGGCCGGGTCGTCGGTGCCGAGGATGTCGAGCAGGGTGCCCCGCTCGGAGGTGAAGGTGGCGGCATCCCGCAGGACCAGGTCGGAGTCGGCGTACTTGACCACCGACCAGAATCCTCGGTCCGCGTCGACCTGGTGCCGGCCGAGCGTCTTCTCGGCGCGCATCCGCTGCCAGATCCGCCAGGCGTCCCCGTCGCTGTAGAGCCGGGGGTCGACCAGGTCCGCTGCCGCGCCGCCGGTGACCGGGCACCGGGATACGGGCGCATCGTGGGTAATGATGGCCGGATTCCTTTCCGGGAGATCAAATATGAACCCATGTCCATCTCGCGGCTCGAAGTCAAACATGGACCCAAGTCCATGTCAATGGGATTCCTGGGCGGTGGAGGCCGCTCCGGGCAAGCCCCGTACGCAAGCTGACGATCCGTCAGCGCTGTTGCGCCGGGTCGTGGGTGAGGTACCGTCGGGACCCCCCAACCCCCTCTCACCGCGCCGCCCGGTACCCCGGCGCGGCCTCCGCCACGACTGAATGAGGAGCCGGACCATGCACTACCGCACCCTGGGTGGCAGCGGCATCGAGGTCAGCGCGTACTGCCTCGGCACGATGAACTTCGGGTTCGTCGGCAACCCCGACCACGAGGACTGCGCCCGGATCATCCACGCCGCGCTGGACCACGGGATCAACTTCGTCGACACCGCGGACATGTACTCGGCCGGCGAGTCCGAGACCGTGGTCGGCAAGGCGCTCGAAGGGCGGCGCGACGAGGTCGTGCTCGCCACCAAGTTCCACTTCCAGATGGGCGAGGGCCGCAATCGCAGCGGCAACTCGCGCCGCTGGATCGTGCAGGCCGTGGAGGAGAGCCTGCGGCGGCTGCGGACCGACTGGATCGACCTCTACCAGGTCCACCGCCCCGACCGCTCGACCGACCTGGAGGAGACCCTCGCCGCACTGAGCGACCTGGTCCGGGCCGGGAAGATCCGCACCTACGGCCTGTCCACCTACCCCGTCGAGGACCTGGTCGAGGCGCACCACCTGGCCGAGCGCCGCGGCCTGCTGCGCCCGCGCACCGAGCAGCCGCCGTACTCGCTGCTGGCGCGCGGCGTCGAGGCGGCGGTACTGCCGACCTGCCAGCGGCTCGGCATGGGCGTGCTGACCTGGAGCCCGCTCGCCTTCGGGTTCCTCTCCGGCGGCTACCGCCAGGGGCGGCCGGTCGACCTCGCCCGGGGCCGCGCCGCCGTGGTGCCGAGCCGGTTCGACCCGAGCATCCCGGGCAACGCCCGGAAGCTGGAGGCGGTCGAGCGGTTCGCCGGGCTGGCCGACGAACTGGGCTGCACCCTGCCCGAGCTGAGCACGGCCTTCGTGACGGCGCACCCCGGCGTCACCTCGGCGATCATCGGCCCGCGCACCCTGGAGCAGCTGGAGGCGACGCTCAAGGGCGCCTCGCTGCTGCTCGACGACGCGGCGATGGACCGGATCGACGAGATCGTGCCGCCCGGCGTCGACCTGTACGACCCGAACGCCTCCTGGCCGCCGCCGGCCATTGCCGACGCCGCGCTCCGCCGCCGTCCGCTCGCCGGGCGCAGTGCCGCGCCGTCCGCCGTGCCGACCCATTGACATTGAACTTGAGTCCATGTTTGCCTATTGACGAACAAATGGACTCAAGTTCAAGTTCCGTGAACTGCCGACTGGAGGCTGCCATGTCTGCGACGTCCCACCCCCATGTGCCGCAGGAGCGACCCGAGGTGCCGCGCGGCGAGATGGCCCGGATGGAGAGCTACGAGCACAGGCCGGCTCCGGCCGGCGGACCGCTCGGCGGCGCCCACGCTCCGGACGGCGTCGGCAGCAGCGGCGACGCCCCGTACCTGCGCGGGCTCTAGGTCCTCCCTCCCGGATCACGTCGGACGCCCGGCGTGATCCGGAGGAGAGGGCCCGGGTCCGCATCCCTTCCGAGGAGGAACAGCACGTGGCCTATGTGATCGCGCAGCCCTGCGTGGACGTCAAGGACAAGGCGTGCATCGACGAATGCCCCGTCGACTGCATCTACGAGGGCGCCCGCTCGATGTACGTCCACCCCGAGGAGTGCGTCGACTGCGGAGCCTGCGAGCCGGTCTGTCCGGTCGAGGCGATCTTCTACGACGACGACCTGCCGGACGAGTGGGGGGACTACCGGAAGTCGAGCACCGGCTTCTTCGCCGAGCTCGGCTCGCCCGGCGGCGCCGCCAAGCTCGGTGCCGTCGAGCGGGACGACCCGTTCATCGGCGGGCTGCCGCCGCAGAACGCGGCCTGTTGAGCCGTCGGCCCGCCGGTCCGCCGGCGCCGCTGACGCACTGAACCCCTGTCCCAACGACGGCCTGGAACGGAGACGGACCATGGATGCGCGCGGTGAAGCTCCGACCCGGGTCGTGACACGGCGGGACCGCAACCGGCAGCGGGTCAGGGACCGGGTCTACGCCGCGGCCATGACCCTGATCAGCGAGAAGGGTTACGCCGGCGCCTCCGTGGAGGACATCGCGGAGCACGCCGACGTGGCGCGCGGCACCTTCTTCAACCACTTCCCGCGCAAGGAGGCGCTGATCAGCGCCTGGGTCGAGGCGCGCCAGGAGCGGCTGATGGAGCGGCTCGCGCTGGCCGGGCTCGGGCGGTGCGGCTCCGAGCGGGAGCGCCCGAGCCCGGCCGACGGCCTGCGGCAGTGCCTGGCCGTGCTCGGCGCCCTCAACGAGGAGGAGCCCGAGCTCAGCCGGGCGATGCTCACCGCCTGGGTGCAGACCGGGCGGCCGCTGGAGGAGGAGCCCTACCTGGGGGAGATCCTGGCCGAGCTGGTCGCGATCGGCAGGGCCCGCGGGGAGATCGCCACCCGGCTCAGCTCCGAGCAGGTCGGCGAGGCGCTGCGCGACCTCTACCTGGGTGCGCTCTACCGGTGGACCCGGCGGGCGGCCCGGAGCGAGCGGCCGGGCCGGCTCAGCAGTGAGCTGGCGTCGGCGCTGGAACTGGTCCTGCACGGCCTGGCCGTCCCCGAGCGCCTGGCCGGTGACGGACGCGTGGAGGTCCTGACGAAATGGCGCCCTCCGTTCGGAAATCGCCGGCCGGCCGAGGCGGAGGCGTGTCGGGCCCGCCCCGGCGTCCGGGGAATCGGCGCGGTGACGGCCGGTCAGTTGGACCTGGCGCTGCTGTGCGATGACGAGGGCAACGGTGTGCGCATCACCGTGCTCGGCCCTCTGCACGGTGTGGCCGGCGGGCTCTCCGCGGAGATCGTCGTCGACACGCCGTTCGTGGCCGGCCGGCTGACCCTCTCCCTGTGGCGATCCCGGCTCACGTCGTGGGCCGAGGCCCTGGATCGCCTGGAGGCCGGTGAGGATGTCGCCCTGCTGCACGTCCAGCGCGGGCCGTCCGTCTTCATCCACCTGAACGGCGCGCGTCACTGCCCCGAGGTCGTGGTGGAGGACGGTCTCGTGTCGATGACGACGGTGCGGGTGCCCATCGACCTGCCGGCCGACTGGGTCACGACCCATCGGGCCCTGCTGGCCGCCGTCCTCGACGGCTGGGACGGGCACCTGTCGCAGACGTGAGCTCGGCCCGCGCCGCCGGACGCCCTGCGGCCGCCGCCCGGGGTTCGTGACGCTCCGCGGGATCCCATCATGTGATGATCACTTCGATGTCGATCGGCCGTCGGGGCGACGGGATGCCGTCGCCCCCGACGGCCCGTCATCGTTTCGGTACCAAGCATCGAATTCTGTTCTCTTCGAGGCGCTCCGGTTGCACGTTCGGTCAATGGACTCGGAGTCCACCATGGAACCCTATGAACAAACTTGGGTTCCGGTGTAAATTTGGACCCGATCGCCCCTGAGCCGCGCACTGCCATGCACGCCACCGGTCTTCGCCTACCGAGATGGGGTCAACCCATGGAGCACGCACACCAGCACTCCCGTACCGAGGTCGCCGTCGTGGGCATGGGGTGTCGCTTCCCCGGGGCGGACGGTCCGGAGCAGCTCTGGGAGAACCTGATCGCCCAGCGGGACTCGGTCACCGTGGTGCCCGCAGAACGTTTCGACGTCGGGGCCGACTACGACCCCACCCCCGGTGTCCCCGGCCGGACCGCCTCCCGGCACGGCGGTTTCGTCGCCGACCCCTTCTCCTTCGACTGCGGATTCTTCGGCATATCGCCCGCCGAGGCCCGGGTCATCGACCCCCAGCAGCGGCTGCTGCTGCACGCCACCTGGGAGGCGTTCGAGGACGCCGGCATCCGCCCGTCCACCCTGGCCGGCACCCACGCCGGCGTGTTCATCGGCCAGGCGACCGCCGAGTACTCGGAGGCCACCCGCTCCGAGAGCGGCCCGAACGTCCGCGACGTGGCCGGCAGCCGGCTGCGTGCCGTCACTGCCGGGCGGCTCTCCTTCGCCTTCGACCTCTTCGGCCCCAGCGTGGTGCTCGACACCGCCTGCTCCTCCTCCCTGGTCGCCGTCCACCAGGCCCGGCAGAGCCTGCTCGCCGGGGAGTGCGACCTCGCCCTCGCCGGCGGCGTCAACTTCGTGATCTCCCCGCATGACGCCATCGCCTACTCCCAGGGCAGCATGCTGTCGCCCGCCGGCCGCTGCCGCTTCGGCGACGCCGGGGCCGACGGCTTCGTCCGCAGCGACGGCGTCGGCGTGGTCGTGCTCAAGCGCCTGGAGGACGCCGAACGGGACGGGGACCGGATCCTGGCCACCCTGCTCGGCAGCGCCGTCACCAACGACGGCCGGGGCAGCGGACTCCTGCTGCAGCCCGCGATCAGCGGCCAGATCGACATGCTGCGCGCCGCCTGCCGCACCGCCGGCATCGCCCCGCAGGACCTCGACTACGTCGAGGCGCACGGCACCGGCACCGCGGTCGGCGACGCCGTCGAACTGCAGGCCCTCGCCGCCGCCACGGCCCGCCCGCACCGGCGCCCGCTGCTGACCGGCTCGGTGAAGACCAACATCGGCCACGCCGAGTCCGCGGCCGGCATCGCCGGGCTGATCAAGGCGGTGCTGATCGCCCGGCACGGCGTCATTCCGGCCTCCCTGCACTGCGTGGAGCCCAACCCGGTGATCGAGCGGCACGGGCTCGGCGTCGCCGTCGTCACGGGCGCCACCCCGCTGCCCAGGAGCGCCGGCCGGGCCCGGCTCGGCGTCAGCTCCTTCGGCATCTCGGGCACCAACGCCCACGTGGTGGTCGGTGAGTACCTCCCCACTCCGGCCGCCCGGGCCGCCCCCGCCGTGCCCGCGGCCGCGCCCGCCCGTCGCGGCGCCGCCGAACAGCTGCTGGTGCTCAGCGCCCGCTCGGCCCGCTCACTGACCCGGCTGGCCGAGGACTGGGCCACCCACCTCACCGACGGGCCCGGCCGCGAGCTGCCGCTCGCCGACCTGTGCGCGGCCGCCGCGCTGCGCCGGGACGCCCACCCCTACCGGCTCTGGGTCCGCGGCGACCACCACCGGGTGATGGCCGCGCGGCTGCGGGAGCTGGCCGCCGGGACGGCGATCCACGAGGGCGGCACCGCCGAGGCGGGCTTCGGCGAGCCCCGCCGACTGGCCTTCGTCTTCCCCGGCCAGGGCTCCCAGTGGCCCGGCATGGGCCGCCGGCTGCTGGAGACCTCCCCGGCCTTCCGGGAGAAGCTGCTGGAGTGCGACGCCGCGATCGACCGGGAGCTCGGCTGGTCGGTGGCCGGCCTGCTCCGCGGCGTCGAGGAGTTCCCCACCGACATGGACCGGGTCCAGCCCTCGCTGTGGGCGGTCGGCGTCGCCCTGGACGCCGCCCTGCGCGAGGCCGGCCTGAGCCCCGACGTGTGCGTGGGCCACAGCATGGGCGAGGTCGCCGCGGCCCAGAGCGCCGGTGCGCTCGACCCGCGGGACGCGGCCGCGGTGATCTGCCGCCGCAGCCGGCTGATGCGCCGGCTCGCCGGGCGCGGTGCCATGCTCGCGGTGGAGCTCTCCGCCGAGGGCGCCGAGGAGGTGCTCGCCTCCGACCCGGAGTTCGCCGCCGTGAGCGTGGCGGCCCGGAACTCCCGGTCGTCCACCGTGCTGGCCGGCCCGCCGGCCGCGCTGGCCACGATCACCGAGCGGCTGCAGGGCTCCGGAGTGCTCTGCCGCCTGGTCAAGGTCGAAGTGGCCTCGCACTCCCAGGACATGGACCTGATCGGGGCCGACCTGCTGGCCGCCCTGGACGGCCTGGCGCCGCGCCGGGCCCGGACCGTGCTGATGTCCAGCGTCACCGCCGCCCCCGTCACCGGGGAGGAACTCGGCCCGCGCTACTGGCTGGACAACCTTCGCCGCCCGGTCCGCTTCCTCGACGCGGTCCAGTACCTGGCCAAGACCGACACCGTGTTCCTGGAGGTCAGCCCGCACCCGGTGCTGACCTCGGCGATCGACGAGACGGTCACCGAGGGCGGCGGCGAGGCGTCCGCCGTCGCCACCCTGCGGCGCGGCGGCGACGAGGCGGTGCTGCTGCTGGAGGCGGTCGGCCGGGCGTTCGCCCAGGGCGCCGCCGTCGACTGGTCCCGCTGGTACGGGTTCGAGCCCGCTGCGGTGCCGCTGCCCAGCTACCCCTGGGACGCCACCCGGCTGCGCCGGGCCGCGGCGGGCGACGCGCCCGCGCCGCTGGTGCACGAGTACCGGCTGGACGGCTTCGGCCTGCCGGGCCCCGGCGCCGGGGTGGCGGTGCGCGGGACGGAGCCGGTCCTCCCCGCCGTCTTCCTGGAGGCCGCCCTCGCGGCCGCGGGCGAGGCCGCGCCCGGGAAGCGGTTCGCGCTGACCGGGGTGCGGCTGGGCGATGCCGCGCTCACCCTCGCCGACGTCCCCGCCACCGTCCTGGCCGTCACCGTGGACGCACCCGCACCGGACGGGTCCCGCGGGGTCCGTGTGGAGGCCCGCCGCGGTCCCGGGGCGCCCCGCGGGCTCTGTGCGGACGGCCGCCTGGAGCCGGCCGCCGGCGCCGCGCCCGAGCGGCGCGAACTGCTGGAGACCAGCCTGGCCCGGCACCGCGAGTACCTGTCCGCCGACGCCCTCTACGAGGCCGCCGCGCAGCACGGCGTCCAGGTCGGGGCGGGGCTGCGGAAGGTCGAGCACCTCTGGCGGCGCGGCGGCCGGGTGGTCGCCAGGATGCGCCGCGAGGGCGCCGCCGCGGCGGTCGGCTGGGAGGCCGGGCTGCTCGCCATGCTGGCCGGCTACCCGGCCGGCGCCGGCTACCTGCCGCTCGGCATCGGCACCGTGCGGTGCCACGCCGCGCTCCCCGACGAGTACTGGAGCCTGTGCCGCGTCACCCCCGGCCCGGGCGGCCGGCGGGCCCGTGGCGACGTGCTGCTGCTCGGCACCGACGGCTCGGTGCTGGCCGAGTTCCTCGACATCGAACTGGCCGCTCCGGCCAAGTCCGGGACCGGCCGCGGCCAGGGCCTGCGGGCGCTGGTCGGCCGCCGTCCCGCCGCCCGCCCCGTCCCGGCGCTGCTGCCCGGCCCCCGGCCCGCCCCGACGGTCACGTCGCCGACCGTCGACACGGCCGTGCGCGCCGCGACCGACGTGGTGCTGCACCGGGTGTCCCGGCTGCTCGATCTGCCCGAGGTGGAGATCGACCGCCGCCGCTCGCTGCGCGACCTGGGTCTGGACTCGCTCATGGCCACGCAGCTGCGGGCGCAGATCCGCTCCGACTGCGGGCTGGACCTCACCGCCGGCCGGCTGCTCGGCACGGAGAGCCTCAACGGCCTGCTGGCGGCGATCGGGTGAGACTTCCCACAGTCGGGACTCGCTTCCGCGGGGTAGAACTTCGACTGTGAAGCATAGTTAAACTGAGGTGCACCGAGTCGGGGAGGAGCGTGCCCTCCCCGGCCGACACCACCGATCGGAGACCCCGTTGAACACCATGCGAGCCGAAGCCGCGCCGGAGGCGGCGCCCCTCGGGCGCCGCGAGCGCAACAAGCTGCGGGTCAGGGAGCGCCTCTACACCGCCGCTCTCACACTGTTCACCGAGCAGGGGTACGACGAGACCTCGATCGACGAGATCGCGGAACGCGCCGACGTCGCACGCGGCACCTTCTTCAACTACTTCCAGCGCAAGGAGGACCTGCTCGGGACGTGGGGCGAGATGCGCCGCGACCGGCTGCGGGACGCGCTCGCTGCGGACGCACTGGGCTCCGGCGCCGCCCGGACCCGGCTGCAGGGCTGCCTGCGGGCCCTCGGGAAGATGAACGACGAGGACCAGAGGGAGACCAGGGCCATGCTGATGGCCTGGGTCCGGGCCGGCCGGCCGCTGCTCGAAGAGCCGTACCTCGCGGAGCTGTTCTCCGAACTGGTGGCCGACGGCGTGGCCCGCGGCGAGTTCCGCGCGGGCACCGACGCCGACCGGGTCGGCAACGCCCTGCGCGACCTCTACCTCGGCACCCTGTACCGCTGGTGCATGCAGCCCGGCCGCAAGGGGGCGCTCTCCAAGGAGCTGCTCGCCACCCTCGACCTGCTGCTGTACGGGGCCCTCGCCCAGCCCGCCCCCGCCCGGGCCTGACCGGTGCCGCGCCCGGGCCCGACCGGTGCCGCGTCCGGGCCCGACCCGGTGCCGCCTCCCCGCGAGGAGGCGGCACCGCCGGTTCACGCCCCGGCCGCGCCGAGCTGCCCGAAGAAGGCCCGGATGTCGGTGATCAGCAGCTCCGGCTGCTCCAGCGCGGCGAAGTGACCGCCCCGGTCCAGCTCGGTCCAGCGCACGATGTTGTTCGTCCGCTCCGCGATGTGACGCAGGATCAGGAAGTTCTCCTTGGGGAACAGCGCCACGGCGGTCGGCGCGGTCGACGGCTCGGCCGGCCGCCCCGAGTAGTCGGCGTGGGCGCGTTCGTAGTACAGCCGGGCCGAGGACCCGGCCGTCCCGGTGAGCCAGTACAGCATCACGTTGGTGAGCAGCTGGTCGCGGTCGACGGCGCCCTCGGGCCGGTCCGCGGAGTCCGTCCACTCCTCGAACTTCTCGGCGATCCAGGCCAGCTGGCCGACCGGTGAGTCGGTGAGGGCGTACGCGAGAGTCTGCGGCCGGGTGGTCTGGATGTCCGCGTAGCCCTTGCGCTCCCGGTTCCACTCGCGCAGCCGCTCCCAGGAGGCCAGCGTCAGGTCCCGTTCCCGGGGGGAGAGCCCGGCGAGTTCCTCCTCGGTGGGCTCGCTCTCCGCCGCGCTGCCCGGGATCAGGTTCAGGTGCACGCCGATCACCCGCTCGGGGTGCACCCGGCCGAGCTCCCGGGAGATCGCCGAGCCCCAGTCGCCGCCCTGCACCCCGTACGCGTCGTAGCCGAGACGCCGCATCAGCTCGGCGAACGCCGCCGCCACCCGCCGGTACTCCCAGCCGGCCTCCCGGGTGGGGCCGGAGAACCCGAAGCCGGGCAGGCTCGGGATCACCAGGTGGAAGGCCGGCGCGGGGCCGGCGCCGTGAGCCCGGGGGTCGGTGAGCGGTCCGATGAGCTCGGTGAACTCGACGATCGAACCGGGCCAGCCGTGCGACATCAGCAGCGGTACCGCGTCCGGCTCCGGTGAGCGGACGTGCAGGAAGTGGATGTCGGCACCGTCGATCACGGTGGTGAACTGCGGCCACTGGTTCAGGCGCGCCTCGGCGGCCCGCCAGTCGTAGGCGTGGCGCCAGTAGTCCGCCAGCTCCCGCAGGTAGTCGCCGGGGATCCCGTAGGCCCAGCCGACCCCCGGCAGTTCGTCCGGCCAGCGGGTTCGGTCCAGACGCCGGCGGAGGTCCTCCAGGTCGCTCTCCGGCACGTCGATGCGGAACGGGCGGATGGCTTCGTCGGGTGTCGTCATGTGCCCCGATCGTAGTGGCCTGCACACGATCAAGCTGACGAACCGTCATCTGCGGTCGCCCGGGCCTGGCCGGCCGCCGCCTCCCGGGCGATGGCCTCGGCCGGCCGGCCGAAGGTGCGGGTGAGGACCGCCCGGCGTGCGTCCTTGACGACCGGGCAGGGCCCCGGACCGCCGATGCTCCCCCCGGGCGGCCCATGAACGTGGTCGGACCGTGCCCGGAGCCCGAGGGGGCCGAACGGGCGTCGTGCGCCGTACGGCGTGCGTGGTGTTGGGCCGATCGGATGGCGGGCGTCCGTCGTTCGGTGCGGCGCCCCGGCCGGCGGGCTAGGTTCGGGGGCGTGACCGGCAATGACGCGGTCCTGGCGTTGATGGTCGTCACGGCGCTGGGCTTCGACTTCACCAACGGCTTCCACGACACCGGCAACGCGATGGCCACCTCGATCGTCACCGGGGCCCTGCCACCGCGTGTCGCGGTCGTGGTCTCGGCGGTGCTGAACCTGGTCGGCGCGTTCCTGTCGACCGCCGTGGCGGCGACCATCGCCAACGGCCTGGTCTCCAGCGGGGAGGTGACCCTGACCGTGGTCTGCGCCGGCCTGACCGGCAGCATCCTGTGGAACCTCGCCACCTGGTACCTCGGCATCCCCTCCAGCTCCTCGCATGCGCTGATCGGCGGCGTGATCGGGGCGACGATGGCGGCGGCCGGCTCCTCGGCCGTCAAGTGGCAGGGCCTGGTCTCCAAGGTGATCGTCCCGGCGGCGCTGTCGCCGTTCATCGCCGGCCTGGTGGCCGTGGTCGGCACCTGGCTGGTCGGCCGCATCACCCGGGACGTGTCCGAGGGCCCGCGCGAGCGCGGCTTCCGGCTCGGCCAGATCGGTTCGGCCTCCATGGTGTCGCTCGCCCACGGCACCAACGACGCCCAGAAGACCATGGGCGTCATCACCCTCGCCCTGATCGCCAACGGCACCCTGGCCCCCGGGGCGAAGGCCCCCGACTGGGTGATCGTCTCCTGCGCGCTGGCGATCGCCCTGGGCACCTACGCCGGCGGCTGGCGGGTGATCCGCGCCCTCGGCAAGGGCCTGGTGGAGATCGCGCCGCCGCAGGGGATGGCCGCCGAGTCGGCGTCGGCCGCCGTGATCCTCTGCTCCACCGACTTCGGCTACTCGCTGTCCACCACCCACGTGGCCACCGGATCGATCCTGGGCTCGGGGGTCGGGTGGAAGGGCGCCGAGGTGCGCTGGCAGCTCGCCCGCCGGATGGTGACGGCCTGGCTGTTCACCCTCCCGGCCGCCGCCCTGGTCGGCGCGGCGGCCTACGGGGTCGCGGACGGGATCGGCGGGACGGCCGGGGTGGTCGTGGTCTTCACGATCCTGGTGCTGGCCTCGATCGCCTTCTTCGCCGCCTCCCGCCACCCGGCCGTGACCCCGGAGAACGTCAACGCCGCGTGGACCGGCACGGTGGTTCCGGACCCCGCCGAACTCGCGGTCGGACCCAAGGACGGGGTGGGCCCGTGAGCTCCTGGATCAACCTGGGCGCGGTCTGGCGGATCGTGGTGGTGGGCCTGCTCACCGGCGCCGGCCTGCCCGCGCTGTTCGCCCTCGGCCTGCGCCTGCTCAACCCGCCCGGCCCGCCCGCCGACGGCCCCGCCGGGCGCCCCACCGCCGGACCGGCCGGCTACGCCCTGGCGGGCCTGCTCTTCGCGGTGGTGCTCGCCTCGATCGGCTGGGGCATCTCCGTCATCGTCGGCCACAGCTGACACCCGCTCCGCAGAGCTGTCCCGCCCGGGCCGAGCGGAGCGGCTGCCCGCCCGGAGAGCAGGAGGTGGTCGTGGTGACCTTCCAACCCGTCCTCGTCACCGGTGTCGGCGGGCGCGTCGGCGGAGTCGGGCGAGCGGTCCTGGACCGGTTGCGCGCCGGGGGCGTGCCGGTCCGGGCTTTCGTGCACCAGGACGACGAGCGGGCCTCGGCGCTGCGGTCCGTGGACGGCGTCGAGGTGGTGGTCGGAGACCTCACCCGCGGCGCCGACGTGCTGAAGGCCTTGGCGGGCTGCCGCCGGGCCTACTTCGGGATGGGTGTGTCACCCGCGTACCTGGAGGCCGCGACGACGGTCGCCGCGGCCGCGCGGGCGAGCGGGAGTCTCGGACTGCTGGTGAGCATCTCACAGCTGACGGTCTCGCAGATGGATCTCACCGGTGCCGCCGAGTCCCGGCAGCAGCGGCTGCACTGGCTGGCCGAGCACGTCCTCGACTGGTCGGGCCTGCCGGTGGTCCACGTCCGGCCCACCGTGTTCATGGAGAACCCGCTGTTCGCGCGGATCGCCGTCGCCTCGATCCAGCGGGACGGCACGATCCGCCTGCCGTTCGGCTCCGCCCGGACCTCACCGGTCGCCGCGGCCGACGTCGCGGAGGTCGTCGCCCGGCTCCTGCTCGATCCGGCACCGCCCGCCCGCCGCGTCCACGAACTGACCGGGGCACGTTCCCGCGACATGAACGCCATCGCCGCCGAGTTCTCCGCCGCCCTGGGCCGTACCGTCACCTACACCGACGTTCCGTACGAGGAGTGGCTGGACCGCGACCTCAGGACGCAGGACCTGCCGCCCCACGTCCACGAGCACATTGCCACGATGGCGCGCCTGCACGCCGAGAACCGCTACGACCGGGCCACGAACGACATCGCCGACCTGCTCGGACGCCCCCCACGGGGCTTCGACCACTTCATCGCGAACACCCCCGGCCTGCGCCGGTAGGCCGCCTCCCGCCAGCCCCTGCCTCCCGGTGATCCCCGCCGCGGGCGCGGCCCGGGGCAGTGGGGTCAGGGTTCGACGGTGAGGTCGTGGACGAGGGTGCTGCTCAGCTGGGGGAGTTCGCCGTACTCGGGGTCGTCGCCGGCGACGGGGAGTTGGTGGATGACGGCGGCGAGGCGGGGTGGGAGTCGCACGTCGAGGCCGTAGTGACAGCGGGCGAGGATGTCGGTGAGGACGCCGGCGGGCAGCAGGGTGCGGGTGGAGCCGAGGACGCGTTGGGGGGCGCGGGGTTTGGTGGCCAGGACTTCGGCCTGCTGGCGCCAGACCTCGGCGTCCAGGAACTCGCCGAGGCTGCGGTGCAGCAGGCTGAGGAAGGACGCGGAGGTGTAGGAGCCGCCGCCGGCCGCGAACTGCCACCAGAACTGGGCGCCGTCGCGGTGGCCGGCGACGTGGAGGAGGGCGCCGAGGACGAGGGCGCCCTCGGGGTGGATCTGGTCGCCGTCGACGAGCAGGGCCAGGGAGTCCGCGGCGGAGGGCATCGCGAGGACCAGGGAGACGGCGAGGTCGAGTTCGTGGGCGGCCTGCTGGTGGTCGGAGGACACCGGGCTCGGGGCGGTCAGCAGCCGGTCCCAGGACACGCCGGCGCCGCCGGGCTGCGGGCGCGGGGCGCGGGCGGGGTGCAGGGCGCTGTCGGGTTCGGTGGTCACCGTCCCTCTCCCCTCCGGCCGCCGAGCGAGGCGGCCAGGCGGTCGAGGGCCTGGCCCACGGTGGAGCGCACGCCGGCCTGGGTCGTGCCCAGGTAGTCGGCGATCCGGTCGTCCGGCAGGCCGAGCAGGTAGCGCAGCACGATCACGTCGTGACGCCGTTCGGAGAGCCGTCGCAGCGCGGCGTACAGCTGTTCGTCGCTGCCTTCGGTGTCCGTCAGGTGCTGCGCCCGCTCGGCGGCCGTGCGCACCGCGCGGACCCAGGCCGGGACGCTGGTCTGCGTCGGCAGCGGCTCGCCGTTCATCATCATGCCCGCCAAGGAGGCACCGATCTCTTCCTTGAGAATCGCCCAAGCGTGGAACGGGGGGATCTTCTCACGCAGGATGCGCGTCCACCCCTCCCACACGCGGACCTTCGCGAGTTCCACCACCGCGTGGGCGACGGCGTCGTCCCGCAGGCGCGCGCGGGCGAACCCGAGCCAGGCCTTCCCGTGCGTGTCGCAGAACGCGTCGAACGTCAGGCGGTCCCGGTCTCCGACCACCCAGTCGCTCTCGTTCACGTTCCATCCTCCCCCGCGGCGTCCTGGTCGGCCGCCGCCCGGTGCGGGCCGCCGGTCGCGGGGGGCACCCGCGGCCGTACGGCGGTCACAGCGGGAACGCGCGTCCCCGGGAGGAAGGTTAAGGCGTATTAGGTGCCGAGATGTTAAGGCGGGGCAAAGGGTTTGAAGGTCAGCAGAACGTACGCCGGACGGTGACAGAAATCTGTTCGAACGTGGTCGGAACGGGCCGTCATGTGATCGAATTCAGTCATCCTCCTGTGCGGTCCCGCCGCCGTCGGCCGAGGCCCTTGATTGGGCGTCCGGGCGTGCGGGCATAGTGACCGGGCCGCGCCAGGGGGCGGCGCCAGCGACGATCCAGCCAGCAGGGGGAACCACATGACGGACGGCACCGCCAGCACCGGCGAGGTGGAAGTCGAACTCGACATCCACCTGGCGCACTCGGCGCGGATGTACGACTACTACCTCGGCGGCACGACGAACTTCCCCGCCGACCGGGAGGCCGCCGGGCGGGCCCTGGCGGTCTTCCCCTACGCCCGGACCGCCGCACGGGCCAACCGCGCCTTCATGCGCCGCTCGACGCGGTGGCTCGCCGAGGCCGGCATCCGGCAGTTCCTGGACATCGGCACGGGCATCCCCACCTCACCGAACCTGCACGAGGTCGCGCAGTCGGTCGCACCGGACGCCAAGGTCGTCTACGCCGACAACGACCCGATCGTGCTGCTGCACGCCCAGGCGCTGCTGCGCGGCACCGAACAGGGCGTCACGGCCTACGTCCAGGCCGATGTGCGCGAGCCCGGTGACCTCCTGGAGGCGGCCCGTGCCGTGCTGGACTTCAGCCGGCCGATCGCGCTCAGCATGAACGCGCTGCTGCACTTCGTGCCCTTCGACGCCCACCGGATCACCGAGGGGCTCAAGGCGGAACTGCCCAGCGGTTCCGCGCTGGTGATCAGCCACGTCACGCCGGACTTCGCGCCCGAGGAGACGGCCCGCCTCATCCAGGTCTACACCGCCGCCGGGACCCCGGTGGCCGCCTGCACCCGCGAGGAGTTCACGCGGTTCTTCACCGGCTGGGACCTCCTGGACCCGGGCGCCGTCGCCACCACGCGCTGGCGCCCGGACCCGGACGACACCGAGGACATCAGCGACGCGGAGGCCTCCTGCTACGGGGGCGTCGCCCTTCGCCCCTGAGCGGGGGGAAGGGACGGGGGGAAGGCACGGGGGAGGAGCGGACGGCCCCGGGTCGGGGGACACGGGGCCGGTCCGCGGGGTCAGACCACGGTGAGCAGGGTCCCCTCGTACGCCAGCCACTGGGAGTAGGCGTGCAGCCCCTTCGCCGGTGCGGTCGCCGGGGCCCAGCCGGGCGGGCGCGCGCCGTCGGTGAACTCCGGTGCGGCAGCGGGGGGTTCGACGTCCGAGGGCACGTTCAGGACCGGCACCGGGCGGACGGCGGCGTGCACGGCGTTCGCCAACTCGCCGAGCGTGGTGGGTTTCTCGTCGGCGACGGTCAGGGTGCGCGCCGCCGGGCGGGTGCGGATCACCGTCAGGACGGCGTCGGCCAGGTCGTCCACGTAGACGGGGTGCACCTCGGCCTCGGGGCTGCCCTGGACGGTCACCGGCAGGCTGCGCAGGGCGTCCCACACCATGCGCCCGATGAGGGTGTCGCGGGAGCAGCCGGGGCCGTAGACCTCGCCCACGGCCAGGGTGTACGGGCGCGGGTCGTCGGGCAGCCGGATCCTCAGCTCCCGGGCCGGGGCGCCCTCGCGCAGACCGGTCAGGTCGAGGACGGCCTCGGGAAGCCCGTCGCCGTGCGCGCCCGGAGGGCCGGCCAGGTCGGCGAGCCGGCGCACGAGGTGCTCGCCGAGCGGTGAGGCGCCGCCGCGCACGGTCAGGCCGCCGGGGCGGTGGGCCCGGCGGGTGCCCGTCCGCCCGCCGCCGCCGTGCGCGGCGGCCCCGCCGTGCCCGGCGGCCTCGTACCCGGCGGCCAGCGCCCGCCGCGCCGCGTCCGCCAGGACCTCGCGGCGTTCGGCGATCCGCTCCTCGGTGCTGGTGTTGCTGATGCCGCCGGACCCGATCGTCGCGATCGCCTCGGCGTAGACCTCGGGCCGCACCGCCGGTGCCGAGCCGTCGGGGTCCAGTCCGAGGCGGGCGGCCTCGTGGCCCATGGCGAGGGCGGTGAGCCAGGTGCCCCGGACGTCGGGCGCGTCCGACTCCGGCCCGGTGGGCGGCACGAGCAGCGTGCGGGGCAGCTCCAGGCCGCGCAGGTACTGCTCGCAGTCCATGTGCAGCCAGCGTTCGGGGCCCGGGCCGTCGACCCGCACCGCGCAGCGCGCGACGCCGTACTTGAAGAACGGCAGGACCCGCAGGCCGGTCAGCCGCCGGTCCTCGTCTCCGGGCCGGTCGCCGGGCAGGAAGCAGACCGAGCGGCGCGGCCCCCGGAAGGCGTTGCCCGAGATCGAGCCGTGGTCCTGGTGTTCGGCGAGATTGGGGACGGAGACGTAGCGGGGGACGCCGAGGTCGGTGAGGTAACGGTGCATCAGGATGTCGTCGGGCCAGCCGCCGAGGCGCTTGCGGCCGTAGCGGACGAAGCCCTCGGCGACGGTTCGGGGAAGTACGATCGCGACGCACGGGAAGTACTCGTTGACCGCGCCGACCCAGCGGGCGCCGGCCATGGCGCCGAACCGGATCGCGGCCCCGTTGCGGGAGTCCCACAGGGCGAACAGCGCCAATGCCGCGTCCGGCATCGCGGCGACCGCCCGGTCGACCCGCTCGAAGAACGATTCGGACAAGAGCATGTCGTCCTGGACCACCAGGTGGTGGGTGGCGCCGTCCTCGATGGAGTCCCACGCGGCGAGCGCCGTGCGCAGCACCGAGGGGGTGCCGGTCGGGTCCGGGTCCATGACGACGCGCAGGGCGCCCGGAGGTGCGGCCTGGGCCATCCGCTCGGCGGCGTGCCGGCGCTTGGGGTGGGTCATGACCGCCCCGCTGAGCTGATGGCGCGTCACGTCGTTTCCCTCTTTCTGTTGGGGTGTGGGGGACTTGATGGCACTCGTGTCGTAATCTGCTACTGCGGGTGCCATCGATTCCGGACAGTACGGATCGAGCCCGGGGCTGGCAAGAGTGCCGAATTCACACTGGTGTCACGGTTGGTGGCCAAAGGATGCTGGACTGGCACACCACCTTCCGTGTGAAGCGTGTGGCTGTGCGTGAGCGCGTATTTCGAGAGTTCGCCGTCTTCACGGAGGGAACCCCTTATGTCCGCTGGATCGCATGCACCGATGAACGAAACCGGAACCGGCGGCGGTGAGAGCGTCGAGGCCCGGCTGGAGAAACTGCGCGATGCCCGCATCGTGGTGACGGGAGGCGGCGGCCTGGTGGGCAGCCGGCTCACCGCGCTGCTGTGCCGCGCCGGTGCCGAGGTGTCCGTCCTGGACCGGATGGACGCCTACCCCGAGGACGTTCACACGATCTTCGGGGTGGAGAGGACCGGGGCCAGGCTCGTCGTGGGCGACATCTGCGACCGGGAGGTGGTCGCCGGGCTGCTCCGGGACGCCGACTACGTGGTCCACGCCGCCGCCTACGCGGACGTGGCCGCCTGTACCCGCAACCCCGACATCGCCTTCCGGGCCAATGTGCAGGGCACCCAGGTCATCCTGGAGGAGGTGGCCCGGACGGGGGTGCGCCGCCTGGTGCTGGTCTCCTCCGCGTCCGTGTACGGCGACGGCCCCGCCGACTCGCCCGGTCCGCACATGTTCCACGAGGACCAGGCGCTGTTCCCGCTGTCGGTCTACGCGAACGGCAAGCTGTGGGCGGAGCACCAGACCCGGCTGATGCTCGGGGCCGCGTCGGGGGCCGAGTACGCGATCGTGCGGTACTTCTCGGTCTACGGCGAGCCGCAGGTCCCGAAGCCGGGCAGCCACTCCTGGATGGTGCCCTGGCTGTCGCTGCAGGCCAAGCTGGGCCGTCCGATGCGCCTGAACGGCGGCGGCGTCCAGGTGCGCGACATGATCCACGTCCAGGACGTGGCCGAGGCGACGGCGCTCGCGCTGGTCGAGGAGGGGATGGCCGGCCGGACGGTGAACGTGGGGACCGGGCGTCCGACCGCGGTCCGGGACGTCGCGGACCTGCTGATGCCCTACTACCCCGACGCGCAGCGGATCGTCACCCCGCGCCCCGAGGGCGACCCGCTCGGCGGGTACGCCGACACGGAGCGGTCCCGGGAACTGCTGCGCTGGCAGGCCCGGGTCGACGTCGCGGAGGGCGTCGACCGCTATGTGCGGTGGCTGGAGAGCACGCCGGAGGCGGTGCCGCGCTGGCTCGTCGAGGACGGCGCGTGACAGTCTGCGACCTCGTGGACGTCCGCCGCGGGGCGGACGCCGAGGGAGGTGGTGCGCGCATGGGCTACGTCGGGTCCTACGTCTGGTCGCTGCGTCAGAAGGCCGGCGGCAGAAGGCTGCTGGTCCCGGGGGCGCAGGTCCTGCTGATCGACGGGGAGGGCCGCGGGCTGTTCCAGCAGCGGGCCGACAACGGTCTGTGGGAGCTGCCCGCGGGCGCCTGCGAGGAGGACGGTGGCTTCGCCGACGCCGCCGTCCGGGAGCTGGCGGAGGAGACCGGGCTGCGGGTCGCCAAGGAGGACCTGGTCGCCTTCGGCTCGCTGTCCGAGCCGGCCGTGCACACCGTGACCTACCCGAACGGGGACGTCAACCACTGTTTCGCGCTGTGCTTCGCGGCCCGGCGCTGGTCCGGGGAGCTCTCCCCGGGGGCGGACGAGGTGGTCCGGGCGCGGTTCCGGCCCCTCGACGATCCGCCGCAGCCGCTGCACCCGCCCACGCGGGTCGTGCTGGAGATGTACCGCGCGTTCCTCACGGACGGGAGGTTCCGGGCAAGGTGAACGAAGAGCAAGGGATCCGGGTGGCGGTGCCGTGCCGGGCGTGTCTGTCGGGGGAGGACCTGGACTGGCTGGGCGGCGGCCGCTCGGTCAGCCTGGCCCTGGACCTGCCGACCACGGTCGAGGTGGTGCCCGCCGGAACGCCCGGGGCGCGGCCGCCGGCCGAGGACGGCTGGCCGGAGCAGGTGTGGACGTTCCTGGGCGAGCGGCTCCCCGGTGTGCACGGCCCTGCGCCGGCCGTGCGCGTCAGCAGCGAGGCGCCCTCCGCGAGCGGCCTGTCCTCGTCCACGGCGCTGATCGTGGCGCTGTTCCGGGCGTTCGCCCGGTCGGCCGGGACGCCGGACGGCGTTCCGGTGCCGGACGCCTCGGTCGTCCAGTGGGCGTACGAGTTCGAGTTCGCCCGGTTCAACGGCGGCGGCATGGACCACCTCGCCGTCGCCGAGGGCGGCGCGCTGCTGATCGACGGCCGGGAGAGCGGCCTGCCGCTCGTCCGGGAGCGGCTGGAGCTCCCGGAGGACTGGGGGGTGGTCGTGGTGGACTCGGGCACCCGGAAGAACACCGCCGACCACATCCGCACGGTGCGGGCGCAGCTGGCGGCCGGTGATCCGGCCCTCGCGGCGTACCGGGCCGAGGCCGACCGGGCCTCGGAGGCCGCCTGGGCGGCGCTGCGCGGGCACGACCACGAGGCCCTGGGGGCGGCGATGAGCCGGGCGCACGCGGCGATGCGCGACTTCCAGGGCATGTCGACCCCGCTCCTGGAGGAGCTGCGGGCGCTGGCGCTGCACGCCGCCGGCCTGCCGCTGAAGCTCAGCGGGGCCGGCGGCGGCGGTTCACTGGTCGGGGTGTGCCCGTCGGCCGAGCTGCCCGGGGTGGTGGCGCGGCTGGCCGACGCCCTGCGCGGCCCCTTCCCCGGGGCACGCGTGATCCCCGCCCGGGCGGCTCCGGGGAGCCGGAGTGCCCGGACGGGGGAGCGGGTCGGCGTCAGCGCCGACTGACGGTCACAGGAACGGGTCGTAGTCCTCCCCCGGGGGGACTGCGCCCGTTCCCTGTCCTATCAGCTCCAGTTCCAGGTTGGAGCGGTGCCGTGCGCAGTGGAAGCGGCAGTCGCGGCTCGGGTCGACGATGCCGCGGTCCGAGGTCTTCCAGATGTCGGCCAGGCTGTCGGTGACGGCGTCGCCGATCCGGGCCAGCGGGTTGCCCCGGTGGTAGGAGCAGATGTACACCCCGGACGGGGTGACCAGGGTGCGCAGTTCGGCGACCGCGCAGCGGTGGTAGTCCTTGGGCTGGACCGGCCCGGTGTGCCGGCGCAGCGAGGTGAGCGTGGAGGAGTTGATGAGCTGGAAGGTGTCGCTCTCCAGCCGCGCGGCCTCGGCGAGCTGGCTGTCGACCGAGTCGAGGATCTCCTGGGAGACCTGGATGACGTGGTGGTCGTCGTCGAACATCGCCTTGGTCTCGAAGTAGTCGCAGCCGATGTCGTGGGCGAGTTCGGCGGCCTGGAGGACCTCCGTGTGGTTGGTGACGACCCGGCCGTCCGGCTCCTGGCGGGTCATGACGAGGAAGGAGTAGCCGAGCGCGCCGGTCTTCACCCCGGCGAGCAGCCGCATGTTCGCGACGACCTTGTCGAAGACGCTGCGGCCCTTGCGGTCGGGGCGGAAGAGGCCGTACGTCCCGGAGGTGCCGGCGTCCATGGAGACGCGGACCCAGGAGGCGTAGGCGGCCAGTTCGTCGAGGTTCTTGTCGATCATGGTGCCGTTGGTGACGACCCCGACGGCGATGCCGGCCTCGCCGAGGATGCGCAGGACCTGGCGGGTGCCCCGGTGGGCGAGCGGTTCGCCGCCCCCGATGAGGACCACGGCCCGCACGGACATGGAGACCAGTTCCTCGGCGAGCGCGGCCAGCCGCTCGGGGGTGAACCGGCCCTGGTTGAGCAGCTTGCCGCTGATGCACTCGGGGCAGGCGAGATCGCAGAAGGTCGTCGGGTCGAGGTCCACGACGAGCGGGGCGTCGGAGGCGGCCCCTTCGGCCGCTTGCAGGATGCGGGGCCAGCCGGAGGGCTGGTAGAGCTTGGAGACGAGATCGAGACGGTCGTGCGTCACGGAGTCCTCCTGTGGACGTGAACGGGGTGCGACCGGGGCAGGGTGTTCGTCGTGAGGGGTCAGCCCTTGACCGCCCCGGCGGCGAGGCCGGAGGCGATCCTGCGCTGGATGACGAGGAAGAAGACCACGACGGGCAGGGCGGTGAGCGTGGCTCCCGCCATCAGGCCGCCGTAGTCGGTCCCGCGGCTGGTCGTGAAGGAGACCAGCCAGATGCTGACGGTCTGCTTCTCGGGAGTGGACAACAGGATGTAGACGAGGACGTACTCGTTCCAGGCCTGGACGAGTGCGAAGACCGAGGTGGCGACGATGCCGGGGGCCAGCAGCGGGAGCACCACCCGGCGGAACGCGCCGAGGCGGCCGCAGCCGTCGACCATGGCCGCCTCCTCCAGCTCCACCGGGACCCCGTCGATGAATCCGCGCAGCATCCACACCGTGAACGGCAGGGTGAACACCAGATAGGTGAGGATCACCCCGGTGAGGCTGTCGGTCAGCCCGGCGTCGTTCAGCAGCAGGTACAGCGGGATGATCAGGGCCGTGAGCGGCACCATCTGGACGACGAGGATCACCACGACGAAGGCCTTGCGGCCCGTGAAGCGGAACCGGGCGAGGGCGAACGCCGCGAGCGTGCCGACGATCAGCGACACCACGACGGTGCCGAGGCCGATGAGCACGCTGGAGCGGACGTTCGCCCAGAAGGTGTCCGATCCCAGCGCCCGGGCGAAGTTGTCCACCGTGGGCGAGCTCGGCCAGAACTTCGGTGGCAGGCTCAGGATCTCGGACGCCGGCCGGAACGCGGTGAGCACCATCCAGTAGATGGGGAAGCCGATCACCGCCGCGACGAGCAGCCCGAGGAGGTCGTGGCCGAGCGACCGTTGCCGCCTCATTCGAGCTCTCCCGTTCTGAGCATCTGACGCAGGTAGACGACCGATCCGGCGAGCAGCAGGACGACGGTCACGAGGGCGATCGCGGCCCCGGTGCTGTACCGGTTCACCGCGAAGGACTCGATGAAGGAGTAGACGCCCAGCAGGTAGTACTCCCGCTCGGGCTGGCCGCCGCGCATGAGCCAGATCTGGTTGAAGACACCGAAGTTCCAGATGGCGTTCAGCGTGGTGACCATGAGCAGGACCGGTCTGATCACCGGCAGGGTGACGTGCCGGAAGACCTGGAACGGCCGGGCGCCGTCCAGGATCGCGGACTCCTCCAGTTCGGGCGGGACCTGTGCCAGCGCGGCCCGCAGGGTGATGGCGGCGAACGGCAGTGCGCCCCACACCACGACGGCGACGATGACGGTGAAGCCCTGCCAGGGGTCGATGAACCAGTTGTGGTGGGTCATGTCGACCCCCGGCAGTCTGGACAGCACCCAGTTCGTGACGCCGTAGTCGGTGTCGAACAGCCAGCGGAAGATCGACGCCGCGACCATCGCGGGCATCGCCCACACGGTGACCAGCACCGCGGCCATGACCGCGCGCACCCACGGGGAGACCCGGTGCATCAGCTGCGCCGTGAACAGCCCGAGGGCCACGGTGAACACCACGGTCACCGCGGTGAAGAGCACCGTGCGGCCCACCACCGTCCAGAAGAAGCCGTCCCCGAGGATCCTGGTGAACTGGTCGAGCCCCGCCCACGGCGGTGCCTCGCCGCTGAAGAGCTGCTCCCGGGTCATGTCCTGGAAGGAGAGCATGACCATGTCCACGAGCGGGTAGCCGAGGACCAGCAGGAGCGCCAGGACGGTGGGGGCGATCAGCAGGTACGGCAGCAGCGGTCGACGCTGCCGCCGGCCCCGGTCAGCGCTCATTGATCACTTCGTCGATCCGCTGGTCCGCCTCACGCGCGGCGTCCTGCACGGACTGCTTGTTGTTGGCGATGCGCTCCAGCATCTCCGGCAGGATGTTGGACTTCTCCACCGACGTCCAGCCGGGCGCGAACGGGGTCATCCAGCCGCCGGTGGCCGCGGCCTGGGCCGCCGGGCCGTTGATGCCGCCGGCCGCGACCTCGGCCAGCTGGACGGTGTTGTTGGGGAGGGTGTCCACCTCGATCAGGGTCTTCTGCGACTGCGTGTCGGTGAACATCTTGATCCAGTCGGAGGCCAGGTCCTTGCGGCCCGACTTGGCCGGCACCGCCAGGGTGGACCCGCCGAGGAACGGCGGCAGGAGCTTGCCGGACGGGCCGGGGAAGGGGAAGGTGCCGAACTTGTCCTTCAGCTTGGGGTCGCCGCCGGAGCGCTCGTCGGTGGCCATGGCGGACTCCCAGGTGTTGCCGTAGAAGACGCCCACCCGGCCCTGGCCGACCACGGCCGGCTGGTCGGAGTTGTCCTTGGCCCGGTCACCGACGTAGTAGGTGTCGATCAGCCGCTTCCACTCGGTGAGCCCGGCCACGGACTTGGGCGAGGCCAGCGAGCTCTTCCACTTGTCGCCCTCCTTCACGGCGATCTCGCCGCCCGCGTCCTTCACGAAGGCCATGGCGGCGTACCAGTAGCGGCCGGGCATGTAGAGCGCCGAGTAGTTGGGGTCCTCGGGGCCCAGGGTGGCCTTCAGCTTGTCGAGCGCGGAGAGCAGCTCGGGGTAGGTCTTCGGAGCGTCGGCGACACCCGCGCGGGCGAACTGGTCGGTGCGGTAGATGCCGATCCGGGCCCCGACGTAGTACGGCACGCAGTAGGTCTTGCCGTTGGCACGACAGGCGTCGGCGAGCGCCGGCAGCCACTCGGCCGAATGGTCGAAGCGCGCCGGGTCCACGGGGGCGAAGGCGTTGTTGACGATGTAGTTGGTGGTCTCGCTGTTGCCCATCTCGACCACGTCGGGAACGTTCTTCCCGGCGAGGACGGCGTCCAGCTTCTGGTTCTTCGTCGTCCACTGCTGGTACTGGACATCGACCTGCACCCCGGGGTGGGCCTGGGTGAAACGGTCATTGGTGGACTGGACCAATTGCGGCCAACTCTCCTGCGCGTCCACCGCCAGCCACACCGTCAGTTTGCCGCCCGCATCGGACCCGCCGCCCGACCCGGAGCTGCAGCCGGTGGCGGCGAGGGACAGGAGAAACGTGAGCACAAGGGGGCGATAGGACATGCGAATGGCCATGAGGTCTCCAAGTTCGCTATGGGGGTACCCATCTGATTACCCGTCTGATCGCCAAGAGTCGCAAAGGTCCAGACATTCGGCCGGAAGATGACGTTCAGTGTCCCGCATAGAGATCAACCCTTGACTCCTCCCGGGCGGTACCCGCAGGTTAGGCCTCTGCACCCACGTGATCCCGATACGAAGGGCCTGTTACGTGTCCGAGCAGACGACTTCCCCCGAAGAGACCCCCGACGCCGCCGCCCGCCCGGTCCGGGTCAACGCCTGGAACGGCTGGGACCCGCTGCGCCACGTGATCGTCGGACGCGCCGAGGGCACCGTGGTCCAGGCCCCCGAGCCCGCGGTGCGCCGGGACTACCCCGAGGACGGGTTCCCCCTGGGCACCTACGGCCCGATGCCCGAGGACATGGTCGCCGAGGCGGAGGAGCAGCTCGACAACTTCGCCGAGATGCTGCGCCGCCGCGGCATCAGGGTGGACCGCCCCACCCCGATCGACTTCAACCAGAAGGTCTCCACCCCCGAGTGGACCCAGGACTCCATGTTCGGCTGCATGCCGCCCCGCGACCTGCTGCTGACCGTCGGCAACGAGGTCCTGGAAGCGACCATGTCCTACCGCAGCCGCTGGCACGAGTACCTCGCCTACCGGCCCCTGCTGCAGAACCTGTTCGATTCCGACGAGCACATGCGCTGGGAGGCCGCACCCAAGCCGCGGCTCACCGACGCCTCCTACAACACCAAGTTCTGGGACACCTACAACGACCTGCCGACCGAGGAGCAGCTGGCCCGGGTCCGTGACTACGACCTGGTGCTGACCGAGGCCGAGCCGCTGTTCGACGCCGCCGACGTCGCCCGCTTCGGCAAGGACCTCTTCGTCCAGCTGTCCTTCGTCACCAACCGCAGCGGCTACCAGTGGCTCAAGCGCCACTTCCCCGACCACCGGGTGCACGCGGTCACCTCCACCAACACCCACCCGCTGCACATCGACGCGACCTGGGTGCCGCTGCGCCCAGGCCTGGTGCTGCACTGCGGCGAGCGCCTCGCGGACGCCGAGCTGATGGAGTTCTTCCGGCTCAACGACTGGGAGATCATCGAGGCGGTGCAGCCGGCGAGCTGGGACCACCCGCCGAAGCTGTCGTTCTGCAGCCCGTGGCTCGCCGGGAACATGCTGAACATCGACGAGAACACCCTGTGCATCGAGGAGAAGGAGGTCCGGCTCTCGGAGCAGCTGTCCTCCTACGGCTTCGAGATCGTGCCGGTGCCGTTCCGGGCGGTCGGGCCGTTCGGCGGCGGGCTGCACTGTGCGACCGTCGACATCGAGCGGGACGGCGAGCTGCAGGACTACTTCCCGCGCCGCCACGGCCGCTACTGAGGCCGGGCCGGTGCCGTCCGAGCCGTTCGCGGCGTCGGAGGTCCGCGCCGTCGTCTTCGATTTCTACGGGACGCTGGCGCGGATGGTCGAGCCGCTGCCGCCCGACCACCGTGCGGTCTTCGACCGCCGGGGCCTGTCCGCCCAGGGCGCCCGCTGGGGCGACCAGTGGACGGTGGGCCCCGCCGAGGGCGAGCATCACGCGGCCCACTCCGCCAGCGAACTCACCTATCACCAATGGGAGTTGGACCGTCTTCGGCGCAGGGCCCGCGGTTGCGGAGTGCCGGAGCACGAACTGGAGGGACTGGTCGGGGAGATCGACCGCGCCATGAAGGCCGTCCGGCTGGAGCTCTTCGAGGACACCCGCCGTGTCCTCGGGGAGCTCCGCGCCCGGGGGCTGCTGGTCGGCATCTGCTCCAACTGGTTCTGGAACCTGGAGGACTGCCTGGAGGAGGTCGGCCTCGGCGGGGCGGCCGACGTCGTGGTGGGCTCCGCCCGGGCGGGCGCGCGCAAGCCGCATCCGCTGATCTACCGGGTGCTGCTGGAGCGGTGCGCCCTGCCGGCCCGGCAGGTGCTGTTCGTCGGCGACATGTGGGCGCCCGATGTGCTCGGCCCGGTCGGGGCCGGGATGCGGGCCGTTCACCTGTGCCGGCCCGACCCGGCGGTGCTCGGGTCCGAGCCGCCCCTGCCGGACGGGGCGGCCCGGATCCGCGGGCTGGACGCGTTGCTCAGTCTCCTGCCGAGCGGTGCCGCAGCCGGTCCAGCAGGTTGCGGGTGACGCGGACGACGCCGGCGTCCTGCTCGTGCCCGCAGACCACCGGCCAGTCGGTGGTGCCCGCGGAGAACACGGTGCCGCCGGCGGTGTAGACGCCCATGGTCGCGGCCCGGGGGCTGGTGATGCCGGCCTCCCGGGCCGGGCCGTTCCAGTGACCCCACTTGAAGTCGTGGAAGTCCTCGTGGACCGGGTCGAGCACATGGATCCCCAGGATGAGGAAGGAGTCCGGGGTGCCGTCCTCGCCGGTGGCCCGGGCGACGCCGTGCTCGTCCCGGGCGTAGGCGGCGCCGTCGCACTCGTACCCGATCAGCGTGGTGCCCGCCCCGAGCCGGTCGGGCTCGCCGCCGTCGGAGCCGTCGCGCAGCCCGGTGCCGGCGAAGACCCAGTGGTCGGCGTGCTGCACGGTGTACCCCTCGCGCGGACGGTCCCCGGGCCACCCCTCGGCGCTCGCCCACATGCCGCCGTTGCGGAAACTCACCCCGGTGAGGGAGTTCTCCGGGCGGCCCACGCCGTTCGGCCGCTCCGGCCACCACTGGTCGGTCGCCGGAAGATGCGGATACTCGTCCCCGACGTGGTGGTCGGTGTCCGAGACGAAAGCGGTGTTCCGGTCCGTCGGATGAATGCGCCACCAACAGGTGTTGGCGCTCAGGAAAGCGATGTTCCCGCCGTCCCGGACGAATCGCTCGGCCTGGCCGCGCATCGCCTCGCTCCAGTATTCGTCATGGCCGACGCTGAGCAGCAGATCGTACGATGACAGCAGCTCCGGATCCTCGTGCAGATCGAGATCCGTGCAGAATTCGACCGGGTAGCCGTTGCGCTCCAGCCAGGCGATGAAAGGGGCGTCCCAGTAGGCCAGGTCGATGATTCCGCCGGGCCGGTGCAGGCTCACTTTGTGCCCGCGGGGATCGCCGT
Source organism: Kitasatospora sp. NPDC015120 (assembly GCF_043080305.1). Classification (NCBI taxonomy): domain Bacteria; kingdom Bacillati; phylum Actinomycetota; class Actinomycetes; order Kitasatosporales; family Streptomycetaceae; genus Kitasatospora; species Kitasatospora sp. NPDC015120. The sequence continues at coordinate 120,100 of NZ_JBIBVJ010000006.1, forward strand.
CCGGCAGGTACACCGGGTGGTCGTAGAGGCTGACGGCGCGTTCCTCGCCCGGCCGGTCGGAGCGGTTGTAGGCGTGCCGGGTGTACGTCGACTTCTTGTAGAGGACGCGCGAGCGGCTGCCGGCCCGCCGGGGCCGGACGACGAAGAACTCGCGGGCGGGCCCCTCGATGCTCGCGGCGTCCAGCAGCGGCGGGTCCTCGCCGTCCTCGACGAACTGGACCAGGTGCATGCCGGGCGTCCAGTGCTCCGGCACGGGCAGGGTCAGCGGCGGCCAGTCCCAGTCGTGGGCGGGCGAGACCCGGCCGGGGACGCCGTCGGGGTGCGGGGGCGCCGGGTGCCGGGAGCCCGGGTACGGGCCGCTCTCCGCGAGCAGTTCCACGTCCTCGCCCAGCCGGTAGAACCGCAGCCGGAACCGCGCGGCGTCGGTGGAGACGTGGACCGTCAGCTCCTCCCCGACGACGACGCTTTCCCTGCCGAGATATCCCTCTGTCATTCCGCCTCCCAGCAGAGCGAGCGGCCGGTGAATAGGTGTCCGGCGGCTTCGGCCCGCCATCGTAGGCGGTGCCGGGAATTCCCGGCAATCGGTGCCGTGGAACCGGTCATTCAGCGCCGCCTTTCGGACAGCGAACCGGACCGGGAGAATCCTCTACGGTCCGGCCGGGTAACCGGAATTCAGCCGGTCCGGTCCGGCTGTCGCAAATCCTTCGGCTCAGGCCAGGAACGAGGCTTCGCATGAGCAATGAATTCCGGGTGAGGGAACTCGTCCTCGGAATCGAGGGCCTGGCGCTGCTGCGCCACGCCATGGACGGGGAGGAGAAGTTCCTCAAGGAACGCGTCGAGGACATCCGGCGCTTCGTGACCGGCGACGGCGAGCTGCCGGCCGGGGGCACCGACGTCAGCGAACTGGGCCTGTCCGAGGGCTACGCGTCCTGGTCGGCGGTCTACGACTCGCTGCCCAACTCGTTCATCGAGGTCGAGGAGCCCGTGCTGCACGGGATCCTCGACACCCTCCCCGTGGGCACCGCCCTGGACGCCGCCTGCGGCACCGGGCGCCAGACCGGCGCGCTGGTCGCCCGGGGACACCGCACCATCGGTGTGGACCAGTCGCCCGAGATGCTGGCCAAGGCCGGTGAACGCGCCCCGCAGGCCGAGTTCAGGACCGGGCGCCTGGAGAGCCTGCCGCTCGACGACGACTCGGTCGACCTGGCCGTCTGCTCGCTGGCCATGACCCATCTGCCGGACGTCGCGGCGGGCGTCGCCGAGCTGGCCCGGGTGGTCCGCCCGGGCGGGCGGATCCTGGTCTCGGACCTGCACCCGTTCGTCATCGCCCTCCAGGGGCAGTGCGTCTTCGTGCACGGCTCCGACCGGCTCGCCTTCGTGCGCAACCACGTCCATCTGCCCGGGAAGTACCTGGAGGCGTTCACGGCGGCCGGGCTGCGCGTCCGGGCCTGTCATGAGCCGCTCTTCAACGGCCGCCTGGCGCCCGGGGGTTACGAGGAGTTCATCGCGGACGCGGCCCGCGCGGCCTGGGACGGGCTGCCGATCGTCATCGTCTGGGACGTCGAAGTCCCGGCCTAGGAACACGAGAAGAGGAGGACGACGCGATGGCCCTGGTCGTGGTGACCCACGCGGAGAAGCCCGAACTGTGGGACCGCATGCCGGAACGGTTCGCCGGCATCGTGCCCGAGTACAACCTGCACGGCGACGTCAACGACGGCTACTGGGACCGGCTGTTCGGGGACTTCCCGGAGTACCAGTTCGTCCTGTACGACGACGAGCGCGAGGAGGTGGCGGGCGCCGGCCGCTCGCTGCCGCGCACCTGGGACGGCACCGGGGCCGACCTCGGCCCCGGACTGGACGACTCGATCGCCCGGGCGTTCGCGGACCGCGAGGCGGGCCGGGCCCCCGGCGCCCTGTGCGCGCTGGGCATCGAGGTCGCGGAGGACTACCAGCGCAGGGGCCTGTCCAGCCTGCTCCTCGGCGGGATGCGCGAGGTCGCCCGGCGGGCCGGCCTGTCGACGGTGCTGGTGCCCGTGCGGCCGACCTGGAAGGACCGCTACCCGCTGGTGCCGATCGAGCGCTACGCGGCCTGGCGGCGGGAGGACGGCGCCCCGTTCGACCCGTGGATCCGCACCCAGGTGGGCGCCGGCGGTGCGATCGCCGGCGCCTCCGAGCGTTCCTCGCGGATCACCGGTACGGTGGCCGAATGGGAGCGCTGGACCGGCCTCGCCTACCCGGAGGACGGCGACTACGTCTTCCCGGCGGGCCTGTCCACCCTGCGGATCGAGCGCGAGCGGGACCTCGGCTCCTACTGGGAGCCCGCGGTGTGGATCACCCACCCGGTCACCCCGGACGTCACCGGGTAGGCCGCGCCGGGGGCCACCGGACCGGTCGCCGTACCGGTCGCCGGCCAGGTCGCCGGTCAGGTCACCGGTCAGGTCGTCCGGGGGCCGCCGTCCGGGTCACGCCGGGGGCCACTTCTCCCCGGCCCTGACGGCGGTCCACGCGAAGGCCGACATCAGCCGCACCTCGTCCGGCCCGGCCTCCGGACGGCGCTCCGGCGGCAGGCCGGCGGGACCGGCGGTGGACACCGCCGCGTCCCGCAGCCGGGCGAGGGCGGCCGGCGGTACGTCGCCGGGGTCGTCGCCCAGCCGGCGGGCGGCCTCGGCCGCCTGCCGGCCGAGCAGCAGGCAGTGGATCCACAGTTCCTCGGCGAAGTCGCGGCCGAACCGCCCGGCCACCTGCGCCGCCAGGTCCGCCGGCATGGCCTCGGCCACCGCGTCGAGCACCGCGCGCTCCGTGAGGCCGGTCGCCGGCAGGGCGTCGCGCCACCGGTGGTGGCCGCGTCCGCCGTCTGCGCCGTGCTCCTGGCCGACCAGCCGGATGTAGCCCTCGCCGTAGCGCATGTACGGGATCCAGCCCGGCTCCTCCAGGACGCGGCCGTGCTCCAGGAGCGGTTCGGCGTCGGCGGCGTCGGTGGGGCAGACGGCGAGCCGGATGCCCTGGGTGGCGTGGCCGTTGATGCTGCTGGTGCCGATGTGCTCCACCACGTTGGGCACGGCGATCAGGGCCATCCGGCCGCGGGCGCGGAAGAAGACGGAGAAGAGCTCGTCGTCGTGGCGCTCGGCGCTGCCGGTGGCGAACCGGCGGAACTCCTCCGCGGTGCCGAGCGGCAGGCAGACGGCCAGCGACGGCGTGAACTCGTCGGGCACGGCCCGCACCCAGGCGGCGCCGGCGAGCGCGGCGAGCCGGGAGGCGCCGCCGTTGCGCGCGTGCCAGTTGGTGTAGAACACCAGGGCCTCGTCGGGGAAGCGGGCGGCCGCGCGGCCGACCAGCTCCACCAGGTTCTCCGGGGCGGAGACGTCGTCCTGGACGACGAGGTGGTGGCTGCCGCCGGTCTCCGCCGCCGCCCAGGCCACCAGGGCCGTCCGGAGGGCCGAGGGCGGACCGTCCGGCTCCGGGTCGAGCGCCAGGCCGTCCAGCCCGAGCCGCTCGGCCAGTTCACGGGCCTGGACCAGGCGCACCGGGTGGGTCATGACCGCCGAACTCACGCGCACCGTACGCACCGTGGCTCTCCCTCGCTTCTGGGGTCTCGCGCCATCGTGGCAGGCGCCGCCCCGCCGCCGGAAGGGTGCGGAGTGATCTCGGCCGGTTACCGACGTCGGGCTCAGGGCCAGTGGCGTCCTCTCCAGCGCGCGGCGATGCGCGGCTCGTTCTCCGCCCGGTAGGGGAGGGCGGCGAGGAGCGGCCGAGCCGCACAGTCGTCCACCGGGTCGACCGGGGGCTCGCGGCGCGGGAAGGCCATCGCGGCGATCGACATCCAGCTCACCAGCACGAACCCGTCCACACACAGGGCGGGGACCAGCGGCATCCCGTCACCGGCGTGCACGGCCGTCACCACACCGGCACCGATCACGGCCGCCATCCCAACGATGAGACCGCGTAAGGCCCTTCGCATTCCTTCTCCACCCTGCAGTCGTGCGGCCAGTGAACCCGGCTGCTCGGGTGCAACAGTGAACGGCACACCAACGCCTGTTGTGACGACGTATTCCGGACAGAATTGGAGTAGACCAATATTTCTTCGGCCGGCCCGGGTACCAGGGGCGGGACCGCGCGGAGCCGGTAGCCGTGCGTCCGGTGTGCGGACGGCCGGGTTGCCGGGGGAAGAACTCTTGGGGGGCGGGGCTTCGCCCGGGGCGCATCCTGGCTGGTCGGAGGCGCCGGGCCGGCTGTCAAGAGCACGAGGTGAAATCGACTCGGCGTTGCCGCACCTTGGCCGGGCGATGAAGATGGGCGGGCCCGTCGGCCGGTGGGGCCGGGCGGGCCGATACCCGAGGGGGATCTTCGATGCGTTCGATGGCTGCCCGTGTGACGACGGGACTCGCGGCCGCGGTGTGCGCGGCGGGACTGCTGGCGCCGGCGGCGGCGGCCGATCCGCCGGCCGGGGGGAGCCTGCCGGCCGCCACCGACCTGGTGGGGGCCGGGGCGGACACCACGCAGGGATTCATGAACCAGACGTCCCTCGACTACGACGCGGCCGTCGTCGGGACCACGCAGCCGAGGCTCTACAGCATCGACGCGACCGGGGCCAGCCCGATCACCACCAAGACCGGGGCGACGCCCATCCCGCGGCCGGACGGCAGCCTGGCCGGCTTCAACGCGCTGGCGGGCACCACCGCCGCGACCCTGGACTACGCCCGCTCCGCGCGCGGGCCGGTGTCCAGCCTCAACCCCCAGCCGTTCACCTTCGTGGCGTTCGCGCGGGACGCGGTCAGCTGGGCGGCCAGGGCCAGCGGCCACGCGCCCGCCAATCTGACCACCGGGCAGCTCAGGGACATCTACCAGTGCACCGTCACCAACTGGACCCAGATCGACCCGACGCTCGCCAACGCCACCATCAAACCCGTGCTGCCGCAGGCGGCGTCGGACTCCCGCCAGGCCTTCCTGAAGGCGCTCGGCGGGGGGACGACGGTGCTCACCCCCGGCGCCTGCGTGACCACGGGCCCGCGCAGCGACCGCGGCACCGACCCGCTGCTCAACGACGACGACGTGGTGTTCCCCTACTCGGTCGGCCTCTTCGTCGACCAGGTGTACCGGGGCCACGGCACCGCGGTGGAGTCGCCCGGCCTGCTGGACCTGCGCCGCATCGACGGCATCGCGCCCGTCGACGCCTCGAACAACATCAACTCCTCGTTCGTCGCCACCGCCTACGGCCACCAGCTCTGGCACGCCTTCCGCACCGCCGACTACGCCGCCGCCAACGCCCGCGGCGTCGCACTGCGCTCCGTCTTCAACTCCTCCGGCTGGATCTGCACCCACCCGGCCGCGACCGTCGCCCGCGGATTCCTCCCGCTCCCCGTCCCCAACTGCGGCGCCTCGGTGTACGCCACGGGCCTCGCTCTCTGAGGCCGGCGGGCGCCGCGCCGAACGGGAGGACCGGGCCGGTGGGTGCGGCCCGGTCCTCCCGCGGCACGGGGGTCAGCGGCGCAGCGGCCCCTCGCAGGTGTAGTCGGCGCTGCCGGCCCGGCCGTCGGGCCAGACGTCGACCTTGCCGAACCAGCAGGTCATGTCGTCGAGGTTGTTGGCGGCGGCCCCGGCCCGGGTGAGCAGGAAGTAGTCGACGGTGTCGGCCATCGACTCGCGGACCTGCCCGGCGCTCAGCGCGTTGGTGAGGGTGGCGGTGATCCGGCCGGTGCAGGAGAATCGCACGCTGTTGTTCCAGTCGGCGTTGTCCTTGCAGACCGGGGTGTTCTGGGTGGCGCGGGCGAAGGCGTCCTGGACCTCGGAGGCGTAGGCGTAGCGCAGCCGGCCGTTGGGCGTGTAGGTGGTGACCGGCACGTAGAGCTCCTCGGCGCGCGGGATCTCGGCGTCGAGGTGGGCGTCGTACTCGCGCTGGAGGCCGGCGTCCCGGCCGAGGCGGTCGCGCCAGGCGTTGTAGCCGTCGAGGTCGTCGGCGCGCAGCAGGCGGTACATCTCGGCGAGCTGGTCGGGGTGGCGCTCGCCGAGCAGGTTGAAGAAGGTGGCCGCGTACGGGTAGGCCCGGAAGCCGAGACCGCGCCAGGTGGCGTGCAGGACCTGGTCGACGGTCAGCCGCGCGTTGCCGTTGCGGACGTCCGAGGCGACCTGGCCGACCATGTACTTGCGGGCCTTCACGCCGTCCCTGGCGGTGGCGCCGGCGAAGTACTCGGCGGTGCCCTCGTTCATCGCGAAGGTGGCGTCGCTCGGCCAGCGCGTGGTGTACCCGGTCTCCGGGATGGCCCAGCGGGCGTTGAGGTAGTGGGTGTACTCGTGCCGGAAGAGCTCCTCCAGGCTGAAGTACGACTCGGCGCTGGTGCGCTGGTAGGTGTAGAAGGTGGAGTCCTGCTCGATGAACATGCCGCCGTTCTCGACGTCGCCGATCCCGAACAGCAGGTACTGCAGCCACTTGTAGTTGGTCTTGGTGTCGTACAGCTGCACGGTGAGCACGGGGTGGGTGTCGTCGGCGAGCGGGAGGTCGGTGCCGATGGTGCGGAAGAACTGCGCCTTGACCTGCTTGGTGGCGTAGTAGAGCTGGTCGGCGGTGTCCTTGTCGAGGGCGGTGCGGATGACCAGGGTGCCGTTGTCGTAGCTGTAGGTGTGGGGGAAGTACTGCCGGACCAGGTCGGCCCGGCAGGCCTCGTACGGCTGACAGAGGCCGAAGTCGTTCACCGGGACGGCCACGTTGATCCACGGGCGGCTGAGCCGGCCGAAGGTGTCGCGGACGGTGGTGATGACCCCGCCGATCTCGGCCTTCATCTCGGGCTTGAGCGCCTCGACGGTGGCCAGGCGGGCGTACTCGTTCAGGGCGTCGCCGACCGCCCACTCGGTGCCGGTGCCCTTGAGGTGGGCGTAGCCGGCGAAGTCGCGGATCGCGTGGCGGTAGCCCGGGGCGGCGACGGCGGCGGCCCGGAACGCGCCGCCGTCCTCGCTGACGTTGTTGACGCCCTGGAAGTTGATCTGCAGCGCGCCCTGCAGCGCCCAGTTCCAGCCGCGGTTGCCGATGTACGGGCTGGTGGCGTAGGTGTACTGGCGCAGCACCCGTTCGGTGAGCGGGAGGCGGCCGGGGCGCAGCCGGGGGGCGGTGGAGGCCTGCAGCAGCTCGCCCATGGCGTTGCCGGCCGCCTCGGTCGGGTCGAAGACCCGGGGGTTGGCGGTGTACGCGGCGATCGCGCGCTCGATCGCGGCGGTGGTGGTGTCGTCGTTGAGGTCGAGTTCGGCGTGGTCGAAGTCGAACAGGGCGGCGACGTGCAGGAAGTACCAGAGTTCGTGCTGGTGGAGGGTGTTGGCGCCGTCGAAGCGCGGCGCGAGGGCGGTGATCCGCTCGGCGACCGCCCGCACGTGGGCCGGGGTGAGGACCTGGGCGAGTTCGGGGCTCCAGGTGCGCAGCAGCGGCAGCAGGCAGCTCTCGTAGCCGTGCGAGCCGTCCGCGAGGAAGTCGGCCAGCGCGGTGGGGGAGAGGGCGGCGAAGGCGGCGACGGAGCACGCGGCGTGGGCGTCGGCGGCGGGCGTGGCCGGGGCCGCGGGTGCGGCGGTGAGGTCGGACGGGTCGGCGACCGGCTGCCCGGCGGTCGTCGTCGGCCGGCGGGTCTCGTTGCCCGGCGCGCCCTCGGGGCCGGGGATCGCGGTGCCGGTGGTGCCGTGGGCGACGTCGCCGGCGGGGCCGAACGGGGAGGTGGCGGCGGGCGCGGAGGCGGCGGCCGCCGGGGCGGTGGGGAGGGGGCCGGGCGTGGCGGCATGGGCGCTCTGCACGAGCGGGGCCGCGAGGGTGACGGCGAGGGCCGCCGAGAGCAGGACTGTGCGCAGACGTGGGGTGGCTGACACCGGTTCTCCAGTGAGGGTGTGGGGGTGCACGGCGCTGGGCGTGGTGCCGGCCGAGGGCGTGGGGGAGCGCCAGGACCGCGGAGTCGCACGGCAGTTGTGTGGGCGACGGGGCCGGCGTGGGTTCCGGCGCGGGTTCTCTGGCCCGTCGTTCAGTAAAATAGTAATGTCAAATTGCATTGCGCAAGAGGCTTTCGGCGGGGTGCCGGGCGCGGGTAACGAGAGGGTCTCGACCTGGTCTTCCGGTCGCACAGGTCTTGACGCGCACTCGACCAGGGGCGTTTGCTGGCTCCCGCTCGTTCGATGTTGATGCCTTCTGTTGATTTATGTGTGATTTGAACGTTCAAATCGCCCCAGAGGTGGGGGATAGCCATGCATGACTACCTGGCGCAGTTCGCCGAACCGTTCGGCTATCTGGACTTCGCCCGGTTCGGGCCGGTTTCGGACCCGGTCCGCCGGGTGCTCGTCCGCGAGGCCGACCGGCTCCACCGGCGCGGCTGGGCCGCGCTCGACCGCCTCGACGCGGAGGCGGACGCGGCCGCCCGGACGGCGGGCGGGCTGCTGGGCTGCGCCCCGCACGAGATCGCCTTCGTCAGCTCCACCTCGCACGGGCTCTTCGCCGCCGCCCACGCGTTCGCGCCGCCGTCCGCCGGCGCGTCCCCGCGGCCGGCGGACCGGGCGTTCGCGCACCGGCCCGGCCGGGCGGACGGGACGGTGCTGATGGCGCGGACGGACTTCCCCGGCGCCCTCTACCCGTGGCTCCGGGCCGAAGGCCACGGGGGGCTGGCCGTCCGCCTGCTCGACGGGCCGCTCACCGTCGACACCGTCCGGGCCCGCCTCGACGACCGGGTGCGCGCCGTCGCGGTCTGCGCCGTGGACGCCGCCACCGGCGTCCGGGCGCCGCTGGCCGCGCTCAAGGAGCTGATCGGCCCGGACCGGGTGCTCGTGGTCGACGCCGTCCAGGCCCTCGGCGCCGTCGACCTCGCCGCCGACGCGGCCGACGTGCTCGCCGCCGGCGGCCAGAAATGGCTGCGGGCGGGCTGGGGCGCGGCCGTGCTGATGGTCCGCGACCGGGTCGCCGGGCGGCTCGGTCCCGGGCTCGGCGGCTGGTCCGGCGTCCTCGACCCGCTGGAGGCGCCGGCCCACCCGTGCCCGCCCCGGCCCGGCGCCGTCGCCCACACCCTCACCAACCCGGACGGCCCCGCCGTCGCCGCCCTCGGCGCGGCGCTCGGCCTGGTGCGGGACGCCGGTGCCGCCCGGATCGAGGCCCGGATCGCGGAGGTGCTCGGCGGGCTGCTGGCCGCCGCCCGCGCCGCCGGGGCCGAGACCGACGGCGGACCGGGGGTGCCGGGAGCGCCGGGCAGTGGCATCGGCCGGCTGCGGCTGCCCGGCGCCGACCCCGCGGCCGTCCACCGGGCGCTGACCGCCGCCGGACTGGCCACCACCCTGCGCGGCGGCTGGATCCGGCTGTCGCCGCACGCCAGCACCGACCCCTCGGCCGCCGAGCCGCTCGCCGAGACCCTCGACCACCTCCGGCGGGGCGTCCGCGCCGCCTGAGCGGACCGCCGCACCGACCCTTCGCCCAGCCCTTCACCCCCCTCGGAAAGGCCTGCCATGTCACACCTCACCCGCCGCGACCTGCTGCGCGCCTCCGGCGCCGGCCTGCTGGCGCTGTCCGCGGGCGGCGCCCTCGCCGCCTGCGGCGGCTCCGACGGCGCCGGCTCCTCCGGTGGGGACGCCGCCACCGGCACCGTCACCGTCTGGTCCTGGACCAGCGCCGCCGAAGCCCTGCGCGGGGTGGTCCCCGCCTTCGAGAAGGACAACCCCGGCATCAAGGTGGACGTCCAGGACGTCGGCAACCCCGCCATCTGGGACAAGATCACCGTGGGCCTCGCGGCCGGCGGCAAGGGCCTCGCCGACGTCCTCCACATCGGCTGCGACTACCTGCCCGGCTACCTGGAGAAGTTCCCCTCCGGCTTCGCCGACCTCTCGGCCCTCGGCGCCGACGCCCACAAGGACAAGTTCACCCCCGGCCTGTGGCCGGTCGTCACCGACAAGGCGGGACGAGCCCGAGCCCTGCCCTGGGAGGTCAACGCCCAGGGCTTCTTCTACCGCAAGGACATGTTCGACAAGGCCGGGCTCGACCCCACCACCTTCGCCACCTGGGACGACGTGATCGCCGCCGCCGGCGCCTTCAAGGCCGCCAACCCCGGCGTCGGCCTGGTCGGCATCAACCGGACCGGCACCCCCAGCCCCGACCTGGACTTCCTGCAGTCCCTCATGCAGCAGCAGGGCGCCTTCTTCTTCGACCTCCAGGGCGACATCACCCTCACCTCCCCCGAGTGCGTGCGCGCCCTCACCCTGCTCAAGCGCCTCGACGAGGCGGGCGTCGTCGTCGAGACGCCCGGTTCCACCGTCTGGCGTTCCCAGATGAAGGAGGGCAAGCTCGGCGCCGGCCCGCAGCCCTCCTGGGCCGCGCACTTCATCGAGAGCAAGTTCCCCGACCTCAGCGGCAACTGGCGGCTCACCCGGCCTCCGGCGGTCACCCCCGGCGGCAAGCGCACCGCCCTGGTCAACTCCACCCACCTCGCCGTCGCCGCCTCCAGCCCGCGCCGCGCCGCCGCCTGGAGGTTCGTCGAGTACGCGCTCACCCGGCCCGACGCCGTCAACGCCATGTTCAAGGCCGGCAGCGTCTTCCCCGCGCTCACCGCCGCCTACCAGGACCCGGTCTACAGCGAGCCGAGCGCCTACTACGGTGGTCAGCCGGTCCTGAAGACCTTCACCGACCTGCTCGCCGAGGGCGGCGACGCCACCAACTACTCCGGCGACTACGCCCGCGCGCTCAAGCTCGTCAGCGACGCCCAGGCCAGGGTGCTGACCAAGGGCGCCGACCCGGCCGCCGCCCTCCAGGAGGCCGCCAAGCAGCTCGCCCAGCAGACCGGGCGCAAGCTCAAGTGACCGCCACCGCCCCCTCGGCGGCCCCCGCCGCCGGCACGCCGACGGCCCGGCCCGCGCGCCCGGGCGGACCGGTCCGCCGCGCCCGGCTGCGCCGCCGCGCCGTGCCCTACCTGCTGCTGGCACCCGCGCTGGTGCTCTTCGGACTCTTCAAGGCCTACCCCGTCGTCTCCTCGATGCTGCTGTCGCTGACCCCCGGCTCCGGCAGCGTCACCCACGGCACCGGACTCGCCAACTACCGCCGGCTGCTGGATGATCCGCTGTTCTGGACGGCGCTCGGCAACACCGCCCGGATCCTCGTCGTGCAGGTCCCGGTGATGCTCGCGCTCGCCCTGCTGCTGGCGGTCGGCCTCAACACGGCCCTGGTCCGCTGGCGCGCCGTGTGGCGGCTCGGCGTCTTCATGCCCACCGTCACCGGCCTGGTCGCCACCGGCATCCTGTTCTCCTTCCTGCTCAACACGGACAACGGCGTGGTCAACAAGGTGCTCCAGGCGATCGGCCTGCCCGCCGTCGACTGGTTCGGCAGCGGCTTCTGGTCCCGCATGGCGATCGTCCTGGTGCTGACCTGGCACTACACCGGCTACAACGCGGTCCTCTACCTGGCCGGACTCCAGGGGATCCCGCGGGAGCTGTACGAGGCCGCGATGGTCGACGGCGCCGGACCGGTACGCCGCTTCCTGTCCGTCACCCTGCCCGCGCTGCGGCCGGTGGTGCTGTTCACCGTGGTGCTCTCCACCATCGGCACCCTCCAGCTCTTCGACGAGCCCTATGTGCTGACCCGCGGCGGCCCCGACAACGCGACCCTCACGGTCTCCATGTACCTGTACGACAACGGCTTCCGCTACTTCGACTTCGGTTACGCCTCCGCCATCGCCTACGCGCTCACCCTGATCGTCGCGGTGCTCGGCGCCCTCCAGATGCGTCTGATGGGAGAACGCGAATGACGCCCGTCACGCCCCCGGCCCCCGCCGCCGCCCCTGCCGCCCCCGGCGCCCGCCCGGGACGCCGCCGGCTGCGCGGCTGGCCGATGACCCTGCTGCTCGCCGCCGTCACCGGCCTGTCCGTCGCCCCCTTCTACTGGCTGGTGGTCTCCGCCACCCACAGCGACAACGAGATCTTCGACTGGCCGCCCCACCTGCTGCCCGGCTCCCACCTCGGCGAGAACCTCGCGCACCTCCAGGAACGGGTGGGCCTCGGCCGGGTCGTGCTCAACTCCCTGCTGGTGTCCGGGATCCAGACCGTCGGCGCACTCGTCGTGGCGCTGCTGGCCGGCTACGCCTTCGCCAAGTTCCGCTTCCGCGGCCGCACGGTGCTGTTCGCCGTGCTGCTGTCCACCCTGGTCGTGCCCGACCAGGTGATGCTCGTCCCGCTGTTCCGGATGATGATGTCCTTCGGCCTGCTCGACAGCTACCAGGGCCTGATCCTGCCCGGCCTGTGCGTGCCGTTCGCCATCTTCCTGATGCGCCAGGCGCTCAGCAGCATGCCCGACGAACTGCTCGACGCCGCCCGGGTCGACGGCGCGGGCGAACTGCGGGTGCTGTTCGGCGTCGTGGTACCCGTCATGCGGCCGGTGCTCGCGGCGCTCGGGATCTTCCTGTTCCTCGGCTCCTGGAACAACTTCGTCTGGCCGCTGATCGCCCTGCGCACCCCCGCGATGCACACCCTGCCGGTCGCCCTCGCGACCCTCCAGGGCATGAAGACCAACACCGACTACGGCCTGATCCTCGCCGGAACCGCGCTGTCCACCCTGCCGATGATGGTCCTCTTCCTGGTCCTCCAACGGCAGTTCATCTCCGGCCTGCTGGCCGGCGCCACGAAGGGCTGAACCGAACATGACGGAGAACGCCGAAGCCACGGCGGCCACGGCGGCCACGGCGGCCGCGGAGGTCTGGGAGCCGCACGCCACCGCCACCACCGCCCGCCCGCGTCCGCTCGCCGTGCCCGGCCTCGCCCCCGGCCGGCTGGAGCTGCTGGTCGCCGGGACCCCGGGCGTGCGCACCGTCGCCGCGGACGTCGTCGAGATCACCGCCGAGGACCAGGGCCCCGACGGCACCGGCGACGTCCGGATCGAATGGCGCGTCCCCTGCACCGACGCCACCTCCTTCTGGACCCCCGAACCGCGCGGCACCGGCTGGCTGCCCGCCGCCTGGAGCGCCCCGCGCCGCACCACCCTCTCCCGCGGAGCCCCCGTCGCCGCCCTGGTCGGCACCGGCGACACCACGCTCTGCGCGTTCGCCGCCGACCGCGAGGACGCCCTCGCGAGCGCCGGTGTCGTCGAGGAGAGCGGGGAGTTCCGCTTCTGGGTCCAGGCCGCCGGCCGGCTCACCGTCCGCATCGACACCTCCGGCCGGCACTTCGCCCACAGCCTCGCCGACCTCGCCGACTGGTGGGCCGCCCTCGCCGGACGCCCGGTACGCGTCCCCGACGCCGCCCGGCTGCCCGCCTACTCCACCTGGTACGCGCTGCATCAGAACATCACCCCCGAGGCCGTCGAACGCCAGGCCGCCCTCGGCAAGGACCTCGGCCTCGACACGATCATCGTCGACGACGGCTGGATGACCACCGACCGCACCCGCGGCTACGCCCACTGCGGCGACTGGGAACCCCACTCGCTGCCCGACACCGCCGCCCACGTCGCCCGCGTCCACGACCTCGGCGTGCGCTACCTCCTCTGGTACGCCCTGCCCTTCGTCGGCAAGGACAGCGCCGCCTGGGACACCCTCTCCCGGTACGCGCTCGCCGACGCCGGCCACCTCGGCGCCGTCGTCGTCGACCCCCGCTACCCGCAGGTCCGCGCCCACCTCGCCGACCGGCTCGCCCGCGCCGCCGAGGAGTGGGGCATGGACGGGCTGAAGGTCGACTTCGTCGACTGGTTCGGCGTCCAGGACCCGCCCGCCCCCGGCCCCGAGGCCGACTGCGCCACCGTCGACGAGGGCCTGCACCTGCTGCTCGGCGAGATCCGCCACCGGATCGACGCCGCACGCCCCGGGGCGATGATCGAACACCGCCAGCCCTACGTCAGCCCCGGCCTGTGGCCCTACGCCACCATGGTCCGGGCCACCGACTGCCCGCTCGGCCCGCACGAGAACCGGCAGCGGATCGTGGACACCCGGCTGATCGCCGGCCCGCTCGCGGTCCACGCCGACATGCTGATGTGGCACCCCGCCGAACCGGCCGAACAGGTCGCCTGCCACCTGATCAACGTCCTGTTCGGCGTGCCGCAGATCTCCGTCGACCTCGCCGGGCAGAACCCCGGCCAGCTGGAGGCGCTCGCCTTCTGGCTGGGCATCGCCCGCACGCACCTCGACACCCTGCAGCTCGGCGCGCTGCGCCCGGCCCGGCCCGACCTCGGCTACCCGATGGTGACCGCGATCGGCGACGACGAGGTGATCGTCGCCCGCTACGCGGCGCTGCCGGTGGCCGCGGCGGGGCAGTGGCGTACCCTGCTGGTCGCCAACGCCGACGCCGACCCGGACGTCCGCCTGGCCGGCGGACTCGGCATCGTCGAGGCCACCGTCCAGGACGCCCGGGGCCGTACCGTCGGCACCACGACGGTCCCCCTCGACGGCGGGGCCGCCGTCCACGTCCCCCGGGGCGGGCTGCTGACCCTGCGCCGGGTCTGAGGGCCCCGCCCCCGCCCGAGGAGCACCGATGACCACCCCGGCACCGCGTCCGGCCCGCCGCGCCACCACCGTCGCGGACGTCGCCCGCGAGGCCGGGGTGTCCCGGCAGACCGTCTCCAACACGCTCAACGCCCCGCACCGCGTCCACCCCGACACCCTCGCCCGGGTCAGCGCCGCCATCGACCGGCTCGGCTACCGGCCCGACCAGTCCGCCCGCTCGCTGCGCACCGGCGAACGCCGCACCATCGGCTACCTCGCCCCGGTCGACGACCCGCACGACCCCAACCCGCTGATGGCCGGCTTCCTCGAAGCGCTCGTCGACGCCGCCGGCGCCGAGGGCCACCACGTGCTGCTGCTGCGCCCGGCGGCGGGGGAGCGGCACGCCCGGGCGGCGATCGACGCCGTGGTGGCGGCCCGGCAGGTCGACGGACTCGTCCTCGCCGACGTCCTCCCCGACGATCCGCGCGCCGACCACGCCGCCCGCCTCGGCATCCCCTTCGCCGCCTTCGGCCGCACCGGCCCCGGGCTCCCGCAGCACTGGGCCGACATCGACAACGCCGGCGCCACCGCCGAGGCCGCCCGCCACCTCGCCGAACGCGGCCACCGCCGGGTCGCCTTCGTCGGCTCCGCCTCGCCCCTGCCCTGGCTCGCCGCCCGCCGCGAGGGCTTCCACCGCGAGGCCGCCCGCCTCGGCCTCACCCTCGTCCCCCCGCCCGCCGACAGCGACCTCCGCACCCTGCTGCGCCGCCCCGACCGCCCCACCGCCCTCGCCGCCGACAACGACCTCGCCGCCCTCGACATCTACGAGGCCGCCCGCACCGAGGGCCTCCACGTCGGCCGCGACCTCGCCGTCACCGGCTTCCACGACACCCCCCTCGCCCGCCACCTCCGCCCACCCCTCACCTCCCTGCGCCTTCCCCTGCGCTCCATCGCCACCGCCCTGGTCACCCGCCTCCTCGCCCAACTCCGCGGCGACCCCATCCCTGCCGAGGGCACCGAACTCCCCGCCACCCTGGTCATCCGCCCCAGCTCCTCGGAGGACTGGCCGCCCCGGTGAGCCGGGGAAGGCACTCCTGCACGCCGCGTCCCGCTTGTTCGCCCGGAGACCGGTGAGGGCGTACGGGTAGAGGCGGACGCCGCCGGCTGCCCCGTCGAGATGACGTGCACCATCCCGGCGCGCCGATTCTCACCGACGACCTGAGGGACATCGGGCAACCCGTCCAGGCCTCCGGCCAGGCGCATCAAGGTCGCCCGCCCGGAGCGGACGGGTGTGGATCCGGTCCTTGCTCCGGCGCTGTGCACGAGGGCGGGGTTTCAATCCCCGGATCCCCGGCAATGCCCCCGCTGAGGTCCACGGCCGGGCTTGTGTCCGTGCGGCGTTCGTAGGTGACCAAGGAGGGGTATGCCCGGACTTTTCGGTCGGCGCTGGGGTAGGGCCGTCAACGGGGCCCATGGGATCCAGGTGAAGGCCGGCGCAGACAGCACGGGTGTCGCGGTCGGTCGCGACCTGGCGATTCGCGCGGACGACGGGGGTGTCGCAGTCGGTGGTGACATCCGCGGCGACATCATCGTCAACCATGCCCCCAACCACGAGGCGGCAGCGGCTGTCCACGCGAGTCTTTCCGTCGAGCGCCAGAGACTGCGAATGGCCGCCTACCGGCAGGCTCTCCGGCACAACGAGATGATGTTCATCCTGAGTGTGCTGGCCATGGCGAGCGGTGCCGGTGTGGTTCTCACCGGGGCTGTCCTCGCCGTTCTGCACGCGAGCCATGGGGAGACCGTCTCGGTGGCCTTGATCACGAGCCTCGCAGGCGCGTTGATCACCACCGTCGGCGGAGCCCTGGCAGTCCACACCAACAGGAGTCGCAGACATCTTGCGGAGCAGGACGACCGTCTCGACGCCCAGATCGCGCGGGACCATCTGATCGAGAAGCTCCGGGGTTGGATCGATCGGGTCGCGGACCCGGAGACACGGGATCGGCTCAATGCCACGGCTGCCATGCGTGAGATGGGCTTGGAGCCCGATTCGACCATCGTGACGAACCGGGTGCTGCCCGAGCCGAGCACTGCCGTCCCGATCCTGGAGGCCGGTGACCTTCCCCCGGAGCCCGCGTCACCGGACGGCCGCACGTGAGAATTCCTGGGGAGTCTCGCCGCGCGGGCACGCAGACACTGACCCTCCCGTAGGGACGTTCGGTGAGTGTGCGGTGGCGGATGAGGGAGGCCGTGATGGCCGTCGGCCGGGAGAAGGGAAGGTGTGCTGTGGTGCGGCGGATCGCGGTGGTGGGGGCGGGGCAGGCGGGGTTGCAGCTGGGGCTGGGGCTGTTGGGGGCGGGCGGGTACGAGGTGACGGTGGTGGCCGCGCGGACGCCGGACCAGGTGCGGGGCGGGCGGGTGATGTCGACGCAGGCGATGTTCGGGCCGGCGCTGCGGGCGGAGCGGGCGGCGGGGCTGGACCTGTGGGAGGGGGAGGCGCCCGGGGTGCGGTCGGTGGACGCGGTGCTGGTGCCCGAGGCCGGGGTGCGGGCGCTGGAGTTCACCATGACGCTGGACGAGCCGGCGCAGTCGGTGGACCAGCGGGTGAAGACGGCGCGCTGGCTGGAGCTGGTGGAGGAGCGCGGCGGGCGGGTGGAGTACCGGGAGCTGGACCTCGCCGGGCTGCGGGCGTTGGCGGCCGCGCACGAGCTGACGGTGGTCGCGGCGGGGCGGGGCGAGCTGGCCGGGATCTTCGCACGGGACGCCGCCCGCTCGCCGTTCGACGCGCCGCAGCGGCGGCTGTCGGCGCTGTACGCGCACGGGGTGCGGGCGCCGGATCCGGCGGCCGGGCCGCGGGCGCGGATGCACGCGGTGCCCGGGGTGGGGGAGTTGTACCTGCAGCCGGCGCTGACGCTGTCGGGGCCGTGCGACATCCTGCTCTGGGAGGCGGTACCGGGCAGCCCGTTCGACCGTTTCGGGGACCGGCCGGGCGGTGACGAGCAGCTGCGCAGGATGCGGGAGCTGATGGGGCAGTACCTGCCGTGGGAGGCGGAGTTGTGGGCCGGTGCCGTGCCCACCGACCCCGGCGGGTCGCTGTACGGCGCGCTGACGCCGGTGGTGCGCCGTCCGGTGGCCGAACTCGGCGGAGGGGTCCGGGTGCTGGGGATCGGGGACGCGGTGGTGGTCAACGATCCGATCACCGGCCAGGGCGCGAACAGCGCCGCGCGGGCGGCGGAGGCGTACCTGCGGGCGATCGTCGAGCACGGGGACCGGCCGTTCACCGCGGAGTGGATGACCGCCCTGTTCGAGGAGTTCTGGGAGCGGCACGCCCGCCACGGCGTGGCGTTGACGGCGGCGCTGCTGACGATGCCGGACCACCTCCAGGCGGTGTTCGCGGCCGCCGGTGAGCACGAGGCGGTGGCCCGCCGGCTCGCCAACACCTACGCCGAGCCCGCCGACCACGCCGCCTGGCTGGCCACGCCCGAGCTGGTCGGCGCCTACCTCGCCACCCTCGGCTGAGACGGCCGGCCGCCGTCGGGGCACCGCGGCGGGCCCGGGCCCCGGGCCCGCCGCTGTCGGTGCCGGCGGCTAGGTTCTGGGGTGTCGCCGGGCACCGCGCCCGCAGCGGCCCGAACATCACGTACGCCGTGCCCGGAAGGGGCCCACGCCATGTCAGCCACCGCCACCGACGCCCGGTCGACCTACCTGGAGCTGTCCGAGGACAGCGGCAGCGCGCACAAGTTCTACGAGGTCCTGGTCAACGGGGCGGACGTCACCATCACCTACGGGCGGATCGGCGAGAGCGGCCAGACCAGGACCACCAGCTACCCCTCGCCGGAGAAGGCCGCCGCGGCGGCCGCCAAGAAGATCGGCGAGAAGGTCCGCAAGGGCTACGCCCCGGCGGTGCGCGGGGTGCGCCAGCCGCGCGCGGTGACCCGCCGGGCGATCGTCAGCAGCCGCTCGACGGCCCGCCAGGCTCCGGTGCTGTGGCGGTTCCGCTCCGGGGCGGCGGCGTTCGGCATCTTCGTCGGCGAGGAGCACGCCTGGGTCGGCAACGAACGCGGCGACGTCTACACCCTCACCCACGACGGCGAGGTGACCGGCCGCTACGGTCTGCCGGACGGCGTCAAGTGCATCGTCGCCGACGACTGGTGGATCTACGCCGGCTGCGACGACGGCAAGGTCTACGACCTGGGCGGCAAGGTGCCGCGGGTGGCGTACGAGGTAGCCGAGGACGTCGACATCTACTGGCTGGACATCCACGACGGCGTGCTCGGCGTGGCCGACGCGCGCGGCGGGATCACCACCGTCGACCACGAGGACGAGTTCCAGTGGCGCCGCTCGGCCGAGGGCAGCCACGGCTGGATGGTGCGCTGCGACGACGACGGCGTCTACCACGGCCACTCCCGCGGCGTGGCCCGCTACGCGGCGCGCGGCGGCGCGCCGGTCTGGCACACCGCCACCGACGGCGCGGTGCTGTTCGGCTGGCAGGAGCGGGACGAGGTGTTCGCGGGCACCTCGCGCGGCTCGGTGCACCGGCTGCGCAAGGCGGACGGCTCCGAGGTGGCCCGCTACCGCTGCGACGCCTCGGTGTTCTCCTGCGCGGCCTCGCCCGACGGCCGGTACGTGTTCGCGGGCGACAACCACTCCTCGGTGTACTGCTTCGCGGCCGACGGCACCCGGCTGTGGAAGCTGGGCACCGGCTGCGGCTCGGCGTACAGCATGCAGTACCGCGACGGCCGGCTCTACCTGGTGACCACGGACGGTTCGCTGGTCTGCCTGGACGCGAGCGAGGAGGCGGTACGCGCGGCCGAGGACGGCCGGCTGCCGCAGGCCGCCGAGGTGGACGGCAGCGGCTGGACGGCGGCGGTGGCCGGCGCCGCGATCGAGTCGGTGGCCGTCGGTTCGGCGGGCGCGACGGGCGGCATCGAGGTGGAGTGCGTGCAGGACGGCACCCGGCTGCGGGTGCGGGTGGTCTCGCCGGGGTTCGACCCGGCCCGCCGGGTGCAGTTCCCCAAGGACATCCGGGTGCCGGGCGCGCGGTACCTGGTGGCGGAGGTGCTGGAGTCCGGCAGCGGCTCGTTCTACCGCGCCCGGGGGGACATCAAGCGGCTGCTCTGAGTTCCCCCGG
Organism: Kitasatospora sp. NPDC015120; assembly: GCF_043080305.1. Taxonomy (NCBI): domain Bacteria; kingdom Bacillati; phylum Actinomycetota; class Actinomycetes; order Kitasatosporales; family Streptomycetaceae; genus Kitasatospora; species Kitasatospora sp. NPDC015120. Next base: position 139,621 of record NZ_JBIBVJ010000006.1, read on the forward strand.
CGGACTTCCCCTTCCCGCCGGATGTCCGTTGACAGCCCGGAGCGGGCCTCGGTGTAATGCGGGTGCAATACGCACGTACGGCACACCGACCGTTTCGGGCTGTTCCCGGGGAAAGCAGGGCGTCATGAGCGTGGACACCGAGGCCGTCGCGGACACCGGGGCGTCGGCGGGGACGGCCGTGCCGCAGTCCCGGATGGCCGCCCTCTACCAGCGCGACCTGACCTGCCAGGGGCTCGGCATCGCGCTCGACCGGGTGTCCACCGGGCACGCGGTGATGCGGATGACGGTCGGCCCGGCGATGGTGAACGGGCACGGCATCGCGCACGGAGGCTTCCTGTTCCTGCTGGCCGACGCGGCGTTCTCCTACGCCTGCAACAGCTACGGCCCGGTGACGGTCGCCCAGGGCGCGCAGGTGACGTTCCTGGCGCCGGCGGCGGTGGGCGACGAGCTGACCGCCGAGGCGGTGGAGCGCACCCGCTGCGGGCGCACCGGCGTCTACGACGTGACGGTGCGGAACACGGCGGGGAAGGTGATCGCGGAGTTCCGCGGCCAGAGCGTGATGCTGGCCGGAACGCCGCACACGGGCTGAGCCCGGCCCCCGGGCGGGGGACACCCGCCCGGGAGGCCCCGGCCCGGTCAGGCCGGCGGGCGCTCGTCGATGACCTGCTGGAGCTTGCCGGTGCGCGGGTTGGTGACCAGCTCCGAGCGCGGCACCCACTCGATCACCAGGTCGTGGATCACCCCGGCCGCCACGTCGTCCGGGTAGAGCGGACGCGCCTTGTACACCGCCTCGATCAGCCGCTCGGTGAGGCCGGCCGGCGGCTGCTCGGTGCAGCCGAGGCGCAGGGTGAGCCCGTCCTTGCCGTCCCAGCGCCGCTGCACCATCTGCAGGCCGGAGATGATCTGCTCCGGGTCGTGGGCGAGCAGCACGGCGCGGATCTCCTCGGTCGGCATCGCCACCGTGCCGACCCGGGCGCCCTCGGCGGAGCGGCCGATCAGGCGGAACCGCCCGCGCTCCACGTCGACCCATTCGGCGCGGTCGCCGGTCGGGTAGCGCAGGATCGGCATCAAGGTGCGGAACAGGTTGGTGACCACGACCCGCCCGGGCACCCCGGGCTCGGTGATCGGCTCGCCGGTGGTGTCGTCGACCAGCTCCACCACGGTCCGGTGGGGGAACGCCTCGTGCACCCGGACGTCGTCGCCGGGCACCGGCGCGCCGACGAGGCCGGCGTCCACCGAGGCGTAGCCGATCGAGGCGACGGCGGCGTTGGGGAAGGCCCGGGCGAGGATCGGGCGCAGATCGGCGAAGAGCAGGTCCCCGCCGAACAGCAGCAGGTCGATCCGCTCGGCGGTCCTGCCCTCCGTGACCAGGTGCTCGGCGACGGAGCTGAGCTTCATCGGCTCGCCGGCCAGCACGTCCACGCCGAAGTCGTCGATCAGGTCGGCGATGTACGCCTCGGGCGCGGCGCCGACGGGCAGCCGGACGTTGTCGACCGGCGCGTGGTGCAGGGCGTTCTCGATGTAGAGGAAGCCGCCGTACAACTGGCCGGCCCAGAACAGGTTGGCGACCCGGTGGCCCGGCTTGAGGCCGGCCTGGACCAGGCCGGCGCCGAAGGCGGTCACCGAGTCGGCGTGCTCGGTGCGGGTCCAGGGGGAGAACTTGGGCACGCCGGTGGTGCCGCCGGTCTTGTAGACGCCGGCGTCCGTCAGCGGGCCGGTGAGCAGGCGGTTGTCCGGCCAGGAGTTGGCCGCCCAGAAGGCGCTCTGCTCGATCAGCGGCAGCTGGGTGAGGTGGTCGATGCGCGGTGGCAGGTCCCGGTAGAGCTCGGCGTAGAAGGGGGAGTTGCGGCGGGCGAAGTCGACCAGCTCGGGGAGGGGCTTGGCGGGCACGGAGTGGCTCCTGACGGTCGGTCAGCCGGGTCGGCCGGAGCGGCCGATCCAGGTGCGGGCGAGGGTCTGGACGGCCGAGCCGTCCGGGTCGGCGAGCTTCTGCTCCAGGTAGCCGGCGGCCCAGGCGTTGGTGGGGACGCGGAAGGCGGGCCGCTCGGCGCGCAGCGTGCGCACCACCACCTCGGCCACCTCACGGGCCGGCTGGCCGGCGGCCTCCCAGCCCTGGCCGCCGACCCAGGCCAGGTAGTCGGCGAAGACCGGCGCGTACGGGCCGGAAGCGGCCTCGATGGTGCGGCGGTCGATGTCGGGGAAGACCCCGAACGCGGTGTCGGGCACGAAACCGGGCACCACGACGGAGACCCGTACGCCGTGCGCGGCGGCCACCGGGGCCAGGCTCTCCATGAAGCCCTCGACCGCGAACTTGGCGGCGCAGTAGGCCTCGTTGAACGGCTGGCCGACCACGCCGTGCACGCTGCCGACGGTCAGCAGCCGTCCGCCGGCGGCCCGCAGCAGCGGCAGCGCGGCCCGGCTGACGGCGATCACACCGAAGAAGTTCACCTCCAGGTTCGCCCGCAGCGCGGCGTCGGTGGACATCTCCAGGGTGGGATCGAAGTTGGAGACGCCGGCGTTGTTGACCACCGCGTCCAGCCGCCCGTACGCCTCGGCCACGCCCGCGACGCAGGCGGTGACGGACGCGGCGTCGGTGACGTCCAGCCGCCGGACGTCCAGGGTGACGCCGGCCTGCTCGGCGGCCGTGCGCAGGGCGTCGGCGCGGGCCGGGTCGCGCAGGGTGGCGACGGTGGTGAACCCGGCGCGGGCGGCGGCCACGGCGGTGGCCAGGCCGATGCCGGAGGAACAGCCGGTGATCAGCAGGACGTCGTGCGCCGTCATGACGCGCTCTCCGACAACTCCGCCGCCGCATCGACGGGTTGCTGCTTCTGCGCGCGGGCGGCGGCGTCCAGCCGGGGCTGGATGCCGAGCGCCGGCAGGAAGGAGCAGGCGGCCAGCAGGGTGCCGCCGGCCATCACCCAGCGCGCCGCGTCCCGGATGCCCAGCGGCTCGGTGAGCGCGGACACGGCCAGGCCGCCGGCCAGCGCGGCGAGCGGGATCACGCCCCAGGTGACGGTGCGGAACGCCGCGTGCATCACGCCCTGGTGCTCGGCGGACATCCGCGACTGGCGGGTGGGCGCGCTGCACACGTTGATGCAGGACATGAAGAAGCCGTAGCAGCCCATGGTCACCGCGATCACCGGGCCGGAGGGCAGCGCGGGCGCGGCCAGCACGCCCAGCCCTACCAGGCAGTGCAGCAGCAGCGACCAGGCCAGCGTCCGGCCCAGGCCGAGCCGCCCGCTGATCCGCGGGGCGACCACGGCGCCGATCAGCGCGCCCACCGCGCCGACCGACATGGCCGCGCCGAGCACGCCGACCGACACGCCGAGCCCGCGGTAGGCGAGCACCGGCAGCACCGTGACGAAGACCGGCCCGCCGGAGTTGAGCGTGACGGCCGCCAGCACCACCCGGCGCAGCACCGGGTCGGCCCAGTTCATCCGGAAGCCCGCGGTCAGCCGCTCCCACACGGTGCCCTCGACGACCGTGCGCTCGCCCCACCGCGGCATGGAGCGGAAGCAGGCGGCGGACACCAGGTAGCTGGCCGCGTCCACCAGCAGCGCGCCCACCCCGAGCGCGCTGTACAGGCCGGCGGCGATCGACGGCCCGGCCACCTCGGAGACCGAGTTGCTGCCCTCCAGCCGGGAGTAGGCGCGCACCATCCGGTCCTCCGGCACCACGGCGGGGACGGCGATCAGGTAGCCGACGTTGAAGAAGATGGTCGCGCCGCTGATCACCGCCACGCAGCCGAACAGCAGCGCGGTGGAGAGCAGGTCCAGCCAGTACGCGAGCGGGATCACCAGGACGGCGGCCAGCCGCAGCAGGTCGCAGACGAGCATCGTGCGGCGCTTGTCCCAGCGGTCGACCAGCACACCCGCGACCGGGCCGAGCAGCGGGATGCCGAGGTACTGGGCCATCGCCACCACGCCGACCTGGAGGGCGGAGGCGTGCAGCACGAAGATCATCAGGGTGGGGACGACGAAGACGGTGATCCGGTCGCCGACCACGCTGACCGTCTGGCCGGCCCAGAACAGGTTGAAGCCGCGCCCCAGGTCCTCGGGGCGCCGCAGCCTCACGAGGCCTCCCCGGCGGCCGCCCCGGCCTCGCGGACCACGAAGGCGGCGGTCTTGCCGGTGCGCTCGTTGCTGACCAGCGCGTCCGTGACCCGGACCGTGACGTGCTCCGGGTCGTGCTGGAAGGCGGTGCTCAGGGTGAAGGTGCCGGACAGCAGTTCGGCGCGCAGCGCCGCCGCGTCCACCGCGGCGCCCGGTCCGGCCAGCAGCAGGACGTCCACGCCGGCGGCCCGTCCGCCGTCCTCGGTGATCACCACCTGGGCCCGGGAGACGCCGGGCTGCTGCTCCGCGCGGGCGACCAGCTCGTCCACGTGCAGGCCCAGGCCGCGCACCTGGACGACGTTGTCGCGCCGCCCCAGCACCCGGAACGAGCGGCCCGCCCGGCCGCACGGGCAGCCGGTCAGCTCGCCCGCGTCGCCCGTGCGGTAGCGCAGCACCGGGTTGAGCATCTCCGGGTCGAGGGTGGTGAAGTCCAGCAGCCCGTCCGGGCCGGCGTGCACCAGCTGCTCGGGCAGCGGGTGGAAGGTGTCGGCGGGGCAGTCGGGCGTGTTGGTGCCGACCACCCAGGTCTCGGTGGAGCCGAACATGCCCCAGCGGCGGGCCTGCGGCGCGACCGCCGCGAGGTCCTCCTCCAGCTGCGGCTGCCAGGCCTCGCCGAGCCAGAGCACCTTGCGCAGCGTCGGCAGCCTGATCCCGGCGGCGCGGGCGTGCGCGAACCACAGCCGCAGCACGCTCGGGGTGCCGCCGATCGCGGTGACCCCGCGGTCGGCGAGGAAGGCCAGCCAGTCCGGGTACTCCTCCCGGGTGATCGAGCCCAGGGCGATCACCCGGCAGCCCGCCCGGTCGGCGAGCGCGGCGGCCAGGAAGTGCGCGCCCCACATCCTCCCGGCGCCCCAGGCGTTGGCGAACACGTCGTCGCGGTCCAGCGCCCGCCAGTGGGCGTGCACTCCGGCCATGTAGAAGCCGGTGGGCGCGTAGCCGACCTTGGGGGCGCCGGTGGAGCCGCCGCTCTGGAACAGCCAGGTGGCGGCGGTGTCCGAGCGCGGCTCCAGGTGGGCGAGGGCGGTGTTGAGGTCGTCCTTGAGCAGCGGCGGCAGGGCGGCCAGGTCGTCGAGGGTGCGCACGGCGCCCGGGTGGGCGGCGTAGCGCGGGGCGAGCGCGGGCACCGTCCGCAGCAGCTCCAGCGTCCTGGCGGGGACGTGCAGTCGCGGCCCGGCCGCGTCGGGCGGCAGGGAGAAGGCGTCGGTCATCGGAGGTCCGATCGGGGGGTGGTGGTCAGGGGGCGGTTCGCGAGCCACGTGGCGTGGGCGTTGCGGTAGGCGCTGAACCGGGCCCGGGTGATGTCCCGTTGCAGCGTGCGCCCCGGGTCGTCGAAGTCCGGGGCGATCACGCCGTCCGGCTCCAGCTCGGAGAACCAGTACCGTTCGCCGTCGTACAGGAAGTCCACGCAGAAGAACGGGATCGCCAGCTTCTCGGCGAAGTACGCCGTGGCCTCGGCCAGTTCGGGCGGCACCGGCGGGAAGTCCATCGAGCCGCCGCGGCTGGCGTTGGCCACCGGCGAGCCGGGCTCGGGCACCCTGCGCAGCGCCGCGTACGGCTTGCCGTCGATCACGTAGACGCGGTAGTCCACCGTGCCGTCGCCGAGGTAGGGCTGGGCGACGAGCGTGGTGTCGCCGCCCTGGGCGAGGCTGGCCAGGCCCCGGACGTCCTCAGGGCCGCGCGCCAGGTTGATCCCGCCGCCGCCGCACCAGCCGGCCGGCTTGACGATCGCCGGGTAGGTCAGGGCGTCGAGCGCCACCTCGTAGTGGTGCTTGGCGACGTCGCGGCCGGTGCCGATCCGGATCGAGGGGATCGGCGGCACCGGCGAGCCGGCCAGGTGGAGCACGGTGGCCAGCTTGTCGTTGCCGATCAGCGAGACGTGCGGCGGGAACGGCAGGTAGAAGCCGGCCTGCTCCAGCACCGCGTACAGCGCGTACTGGTTGAACACGTCCATCGACTGGTACGGCAGCGAGTAGAGCGCGGTGATGAACAGGGTGTCCTGCGGGGTGACCGGCTCCTCGTCGACGTACACCCGCGGGTGCGCGGGGTCGGTGGCGTCCACGGTGACCGCGTCCGGCGCGTGCCGGCACCAGGTGAGGCCCAACTCCCCGGCGACCTCGGCGTAGAGGTCCCAGAAGTAGTGGCGCCAGGTCGCGGTGGTCCGGGTGGACTCGCGGTCGGGGAAGATCCAGCACATCCGGCGCAGCGGGCCGGGGTCGTCTGGCGTGGCGGGGTTCACCGTGCTGCTCCTTCCTGGGGTGCGGGGTGTCCGGCCCGCTCCGCCCACCAGCGGCGGCCGGCTTCGGGGAGGGTGTCCACCGGGTCGTAGTAGGGGTGGAGGCGGTCCAGCGCGTCGCGTCCGGCCGGTCCGGCGCCGGACCCGCGGACCTCCGGGCCGGTGCGGTAGTTCTTCGACCAGTACGAGATGCCGCGCTCGCGGTCGTACGCCACCACCTGGTGCACCCAGCGCTTGCCGAGCCGCGGCACGTCGCAGACCAGGCGCGGGGTGGCGTAGCCGGGCAGGTAGCCCATGATCGCCTCCTGGAGGCGCTGCGCCTGGTGGAGGCTGGTGCGCCAGTGCTCGGCGTTGGGGATCATGTCGCAGAGGTAGAAGTAGTACGGCAGGATGTTGGCCTCGCCCTGGAGGGCGAAGCAGAGGTCCAGCAGGTCCTCGGGGGTGTCGTTGATCCGCCGCATCAGCACGCCCTGGTTGCGCACGTCCCGCACGCCCGCGTCGAGCAGTGCCCGGGCCGCCTCGGCGACCAGCGGGGTCACCGAGCGGACGTGGTTGGCGTGGGTGTGCACGGCGAGGTTGACGGCCCGGCTCGCGGCGAGCGCGGCCACCCGGTGCACCCCCTCCAGCACCCGGGGCTGCAGCCAGTGCTGCGGCAGGCCCACCACCGCCTTGCTGGCGAGCCGGATGTCGCGCACCGACTCCAGTTCCAGCAGCCGGCGCAGGAAGGTCTCCAGCTGCGGCCAGGGCACATTGGCGAGGTCGCCGCCGGAGACCACCACGTCGCGCACGGCCGGGGTGCGCTTGAGGTAGTCGAGCATCTGCTCCTGGCGGTGTTCCGGACGCAGGGTGAGCCGGGTCTTGGCGACCTGCGGGGTGGAGGTGCCGACCAGGTCCATCCGGGTGCAGTGGCCGCAGTACTGCGGGCAGGTGGCGACCAGTTCGGCCAGCACCTTGGTGGGGTAGCGGTGGGTGAGGCCCTCGGTCACCCACATCTCGGCCTCGTGCAGCGAGTCGCGCTCGGCCTTGGGATGGCTGGGCCAGTGCGGGAGCCGGTCGGCGTGCATCGGCAGCAGGTAGCGGCGCAGCGGGTCGGCCAGGAAGGCGGCCGTGTACGCCGCGGGGGTGACCGGCGCGTGCGAGGCCACGGTGTTGAGCAGCTGCGGCGGCACCAGCAGCGGCATCGTCGCGAACTCCGCCTGATCGGCGTCGAGTTGGGCGTATGCCTCGGCGGAGAGCAGATCGCCCGCGACGGAGCGCAGTTGGCGGGTGTTCTTGACGCAGTGGGCGCGCTGCCACTGGGCGTCGCGCCACTGGGCCTCGGTCACGTCGCGCCAGCCGGGCAGCCGGCGCCAGTCCGGTTCCACCAGGGGGGTGCGGACGTACTGGTAGGGCTGCGACGGCGCGGGGTGCGCGGTGGTCGCGCGGTGGTCGGCCATCCGGGGGCTACTGGCCGGTGAAGAGGGTGGCGAAGCGGGTGCGCAGCTCGCGCTTGAGGACCTTGCCGGTGGGCCCGAGCGGGAACTCCTCCGCCGTACGGGCGATCCGGACGGCGGCGAGCGCGGCGAGGCCCGCCCCGGCGAGTGCCTTGTTGGCGGCCTCCTGCACGTCGGCCTCCGTGGCGTGCGCCGCCTCCTGCTGCAACTGGACGACGGCGATGGGACGTTGGCCCTCCCCGTCGGCTCCGGGCACGCCGACCACCGAGCAGTCGCGGACCAGGTCGCCGCAGTCGGCCAGCAGCACCTCCTCGATCGGCAGGCTGTAGACCGGGCCCGCGGCGGTGTCGATGACGTCCACGGTGCGGTCCAGGTGGTAGAACCGGCCCTCGGCGTCGCGCCGGGCGACGTCCCCCGTCAGCCAGTACCCCGCCAGTTCGAAGCTGCTGGTCAGCCGCTCGTTGTTCCAGTAGCCCGGGGTACGCGACGGCGAGTCGATCGCCAGCAGCCCGACCGTGCCGTCCGGCACCTCGTGGCCGTCCTGGTCCAGCACCGCGGCCCGGCGCACCACCTCCAGCGGCTTGCCGACGCAGCGGTCGTCGCGGTCCGACTCCGGCGTGGTGACCTGGCCGAACAGCGCCATGCCCATCTCGGAGGAGCCCAGGCCGTCGACGAACTGCGAACCGGGCAGCGCGGGTTGCTCGGCGCGTTCCTGCGGCAGCAGCCAGGGCCGGATCAGCCCGGCCGGGCGCTCGCCGAGGCGCACCAGACGGCGGATGTGCCCGTAGTGCGCGCTGTCGCCGGTGTTGAACCAGGAGTGCACCCTGGCGGCGGCCTTCACCGGCGCCTCCCCGGTGGCGAGTTCGACGAAGGTGCGCGGGAAGGAGGCGACCATGGTCGGCTGGAAGGCCTCCATCACCGGCTCGACCACCGGCCGGCGCCAGTCGGCCATCACCACGGTCGGCAGGCCGAGCAGGGTGGCGGTGAGGAAGTAGCTCAGACCGCCCGCGTGGGTGTGCGGCATCAGGGACATCAGCCGGTCGTACGGCTCGGCCGGGAAGCGCACCATGCGCGGCTGCTTGCCGTCCCAGAACTGGCGGTGCCCCAGCATGGTGGACTTCGGCGTGCCGGTGGTCCCGGAGGAGTGGATCAGCGCGACCACGTCGTCCGGCGCGTGCCGGTACGGGTAGCCGGCGGGCAGGGCGCCGGAGGCCTCCGCGTCGAAGGCCTGGACCTCCGCGGCGAGCGCGAGGAAGCGGGGCCGGTGCTGCGGGTCCTGGCGGTAGGCGGCGGCGAGCCGGGTGGTGTCGTCGGCGACCACGCCGACCACGCCGACGTGGTGGAGGTAGCGGACCATCACGTCGTGCCGCATGGCGTCGTTGACCAGCGCGGGGACGGCGCCCAGCGCGGTGAGCGCGAGGAAGTGCAGCAGCGGCTCCAGGCCCTCCGCGATCACCACCGCCACCGGCTCGCCGGGGCGCACCCCGTTGGCGTGGTACCAGGCGGCGTAGCGGTCGCGCAGCGCGGCCAGGTCGAGCAGGCTGTGGCCGCGCAGCACGACGGCGCCGCGGTGGTCGGTGTGGTGGCTGTAGGCGAACGGGACCGCGCGGTGGGGGTTCACGGCGATCGCGTGGTCGAGGAAGTTGCCGGCCCCGAGGCCGGGCTCGGCCATCAGCCGCTCGCGGGCGGCGAGCGGCGCGACCGGGGTCGGCGCGGTGCTGCTCGGGGAGGAACTCGGGTCGCTCATGGCGTCTCCAGAGGGGGGTGGCCCGCGGTTCTTGTGGAACGGGAGCACGGGCTGAAGGGGGGAACGGTGCCGGGTGGTGCTGCCGCCGGGGCGGCGGATCAGGCCGCGCCGTCGAGGATCTCCGCGACGACCCGGTGGCCGGAGCGGATCGCGCCCTCCAGCAGGCCGAAGAACTCCGTGCTGGTCTCGGTGCCGGCCCAGTGCACCCGGCCGTGCGGCGCGGTCAGCGCCGGGCCGAGCCGCAGCCAGTCGCCGGGCCCGAAGAGCGCCGCGTAACAGCCCTTGCTGTAGGGGTCGCCGACCCAGTCGGTGAGGTGGAAGCCGACCGGTTCGGGGAGCATCGGGAAGAGCCGGGCGGCCTGCGCGACCGCGGCCGCGCGCTGCTCACGCGGCCCCAGTGCGCCGTAGCGGTGCGCCTCGGCGCCGGTGACGAAGCCGGTGAGGACCCCGACCGCCGAGCCGGCCGGGGAGTCGTCCACCGTGGAGAGCAGCGGGCCCTGCGCGTTGACCGACCAGCCGGACAGGCCGTGCTCGCGCCAGACCGGCGACGGGTAGACGAGGTTGACCTTGACCGCGCAGCCGCGTCCGGTGTGCGCGCCCGCCCGGCGGGCCGGGGGCTCGGGCCCCAGGTCGAGGGCGTCGGCGAGCAGCGGCGGCAGCGCCACCACCGCGGCGTCGGCCCGGTACGCCGTGCCCCGCCCGGTGCGCACGGTGACCCCGTCGGCGTCCTGCTCGACGGACCGCACCGCCTCGCCGAGCCGCAGGGTGCCGCGGTGGCGTCCGGTCAGCCTGGCCGCCAGCCGCTCGCAGAGCAGGTGCGCGCCGCCCGCGATCCGGTCCTGCTGGGCGCCGCCCTCGAAGGCGTTGAGGTAGCGCAGGCCGCCGCCCGACCGCAGGTAGAAGGCCATGTGCAGGACCGAGACGTCGGCCGGGTCGGCGGCCATCATCTCGCCCAGGAAGAGCGGGAAGAACAGCCGGGCGTGCGGGTGGGTGAGGTACTGCTCCGCCCACTCGGCGGCGGTGACGGTGTCCAGCCGCTCGGCGTCCGGCGTGAGCCAGGGCGCCTCCGGCCGGATGGCGGCGGTCAGTTCGGCGAGGTGGTCGAAGAGGTCGCCGAGCGCCACCGCGTTGAGCGGCGGGAACCGGCCGTCCCGGGTGGCGTGTTCGCACGTCTCGCCGCTGCCGCCGTCGCCCGTGCCGTCCTCGCCGGCCTCGTTGATCCCGAGGGCGAAACGGCTCGCGCCGAGCATGGTGGTGGGAGTGGTGCGGAGGTCCAGCTCCTTGATGAGGTCCAGGAGCGCGGTGTGCCGGGCGCCGAGGTAGGCGGCTCCCGCGTCGACCCAGGCACCGGGCGCGACCTCGATCCCGTGGGTCCGTCCGCCGACCCGCTCGCGCGCCTCCAGCACGGTGACGTCCACCCCGCGGGCGGCCAGCCCCTCGGCGGCGGTCAGCCCCGCCGCTCCGGCGCCGACGACGACGGCGGAGCGCACTCTGCGGCCTCTCATCCGGCGTTCGCGATCAGCTCGACGAGGCCTGCCGGGGTGGGCGCGAGCACGAAGTCCTCGAAGGACAGCTCCACGCCGTACGTCCGGGCGAGGGCGCTCAGCACGCGGGTGGCGACGAGGGAGTCGCCGCCCAGGAGGAAGAAGTCCGAGTCCGCCGTGACGTCGTCCGTCTCCAGGACGCGACGGAAGATCGCCGTCACGCCCTCGGCCTCGGCGGGGGTGGTGTCTGTGCTGCTCAACGTGGCTCCTAGGGCCGTCGGGAGTGCGGTGCCGCCGGGGCGGCGCCGGGTGAGGGGGCCGTTCGTCCGCGCGGGCCCGGGCGTGCGGGCGCCACGGGGGGAGCGGGCTACGGGTGGATCGGGGCTACGGGTGGGCCGGTGCGGCCTGGGCGGGAGCGGGAGCGGGGGCGGGCGCGGTGGCCGGAGCGGAGTGACGGCGGTGCGTGGCGGCCCGGTCGACCTTGCCGCTCGCGGTGAGCGCCAGCCCGGGCACGAGGGTGATCCGGCCGGGCACGAGGTGGCCGGGCACCCGGTCGCGCAGGTACGCGCGGAGCCCGGCGGCCAGGGTCCCCGCCGCCGCCCCGGCGCGCGGGACCACGTACGCGACCAGCACGCCGCGGCCGGCCTCGGTCACCCCCGTCACCGCCACGGCCTGCACTCCGGGATGGGCGCCGAGGTGCGCCTCCACCTCGGCCGGGTCGACCCGGATCCCGCGGATCTTGAACTCGCCGTCCGTCCGGCCCCGGTGGGTCAGCACGCCGTCCGGCGCGCGGCTCACCCGGTCGCCGGTGCGGAACCAGCGCACGCCCTGGTCGTCCTCGCCGAAGCGGGCCCCGGTGGCCTCCGGCAGACCGAGGTAGCCGAGCGCCACGGCGGGCCCGCCGATCAGCAACTCGCCGTGGTCGTCGATCCGTTCGCGCACATGCGGCAGCGCCCGGCCGATCGGCACCCGGTCGCCGGCCGCCCAGGGCCGCTCCCGGTCGGCGGCCAGCGGCCCGTGCAGGTCCACGGCATGGGTGATCAGGGTGGTCTCGGTGGAGCCGTAGGTGTTCAGCAGCCGGATCCGGCCGGTGTCGAGGGCGGCCCAGTCGGCGAGCCGGGCCGGGTTGGCGGCCTCGCCGCCGATCACCGTCAGCCGGACGCAGCCGGGCAGCGTGGTGCCCTCCTCGGCGAGGTGGAGGACCAGTTCGTGCCAGAAGGCGGTGGGCAGGTCGAGCACGGTGATCCGCTCGCGCTCGATCATCCGCAGGAAGCGCGGGAACGATCCGCAGTGGGCCTCGCGGTCCAGGACGAGCGCGGCGCCGACGGTGAGGGCCGGGAGGATCTCCTCGAAGCAGGTGTCCCAGTTCAGCGAGGCGAATTGCAGCACCCGGTCCTCGGCGGTGAGGCCGAACAGGGTGCGCAGCGAGTCGACGGCGGCGGAGATCGCCCGCCGCGGGGTGACGACGGGTTTCGGCTGCCCGGTCGAACCCGACGTGAAGAGCACATAGGCGGGACGCTGCGCGTCGTCCTCGGGTGCCGCGGCTAATCGCGGTGACCCGGCGCCCTGCGGGCCGGGCCGGTGGTCGAGGCCGAGGGCCGTCCGGCAGCCGGCGGCCGTGAGCATGTCCCGCTGCCGTTGCGGCGGGAACGCCGGGTCGACCGGGCAGTACGCGCCGCCGGCCGCCAGGATGCCGAGCAGCCCGACGACGGTGTCCGGCGTGTGCACCGCCGGCACCGCCACCACACCCGGAGCGGTACCGAGCCGGTCGGCCACATCCATGGCCGCTCGGTGCAGGTGGCGATAACTGATCTGCTGTCCGTGGTGGACGATCGCCGGTCGTCCGGGAAATCGGCGCACGGTTTCCGTGAACGCGTCAATCAGGTCGGAAGTGGCCCCGTTGATGTTGCGGTTATTTGTCATGCCCGCCCCAAAGAATGCCGTGCGAGCACGTGTTCGGTGCTCGGCGGACCGGGACTCTACCCGCCGGGGCTGCGCAGCCACAATGGTTGTTGAGGATGTCGCTTCAAGGATGTGTGGTTGACATGTGAACGGGACTGCCTCTGTCTGGGCGGACTCCTGGGATCCGAGTGACTGCGGACGGTGGGAGTCCGGTCACGCACCGTTGCGGCCCGTCGGCGCCGATTCGCCAGTGGATTGCACACCATCCAACCCGCCTGCCTTTTCCCGCCGTTCGGGAATTCCCCGGCCTTTCCGCCGCCGTTCCGCCGGCCGGGACCGCGCCCGCCCCGGCGTTCCCGCTGCTCGCGGGCCCGGCGGGCAAGGGCGTTCATTCGCCCGGGAATTGCTGCCCGGGCGGCCGTCGGCGCGCCGATCGGACGCCGACGGACCGTCCGTCCGGCAACGGTGCGCGCGGCCTCCCGCGTCGGGCCGCCCCTTCGGGAAGCATGGGTCGAGCGCCCCTGATGAAGCCTCAGCCCTTCGGTGGACAACCGTGGTTCAGCGCGGCAGGAGCAGCGCGGCCGCCGCCAGCAGGTCCTGGTTGTGGCCGAGGACGTCGCGCCGGGTCAGCCGGTGCAGCGGGTCCGCGGCCACGCCGAAGTCCTCCAGCGGGACACCGGTGTGGCCGCCGGCCCGGGTGGCCCGGCGCAGGGCGACCCGGAACCCGGCTCCGCGCGGCAGTGGCACCAGCAGCTCGGGCAGCCAGACTCCGAGCAGCTCGTACGTCCAGACGTTGGCGCCGCCGGCGCCGGTGGTCGCGGCGGTGCCGAGGACGGGCCCCAGCCCGTTGTCCGCGAAGCCGGCCGCGAAGATGTCCGCGGCCGAGTAGGTGAGGGCGTCGACGATCAGCACCTTGGGCCCCGGGTAGCGCGGCAGCCCCTCGGCGACCGCCTCCGGGTCGGTGAGCGGGAACCCCTGCGAGTACGGCTCGCCGCTCTCCACCGCGTCGCGGATCGACGGCGCCCACGGGCGGAAGGCCGGGTTGGCGCGGGCCAGCGCCAGCGCGGTGCGGGTGGTCGGCAGGGAGAACCGGACCGGCGTGACCGGGCCCGTGCCCAGCACCCGCAGGGCGGCCTCGGCGGCCAGGATGTTGCCGCCCGGGTTGCCGCGGACGTCGACGATCAGGCCGTCGGCCGGCGCGCCCGCCGCGAGCGCGGCCACCTGCTCGGCGAACCGCCGCGCGCTCGCCACGTTGAACGAGTAGATCCGCAGGTAGCCGTACGGGCGGCGGCCGCGCGTCCTGCGGTACCCGAGGACGTCCCGGGGGGCCCGGGCGGCCGAGCGGCGGGCCGGGGCCGGGGCGAACAGCGCGCGTTTGGCCTGGCGGACGGTCTCGTTGCCGGCGTCGATGCCGAGGTGGGTGCCGAGCGTGGGCACGGGGTCCTGGTCCCGCCCGCGGTGCCGGCCGGCGGGGCGCACCCGCCACGGCACCCGGGTCTCGCGCAGCCGCCCGCCGGGGGTGCGGTAGGTGAGCAGGACCCAGCGCTCGTCCGGCGGGGGAGCGGTCCGCAGCGGACGCAGCGTCAGCGACTCCAGCCCGCGCGCCTGCCGGGCGTCGGGGCTGCAGCCCACCTGGGCGGCCGCGCCGCGCTCGACGGCCCGCTCGACCGGGACCCCGTTCCACAGCTCCAGCTCGACGCCCGCGTCGAAGTCCGCGTGCCGCAGCGAGTCGTCGATCCGGGAGACCGGGTAGTGCGGCGCGCCGTCCTCGTCGTGGTAGCACTCCACCAGGAAACCGAGCACGGCGACCTGCCCCCGGTACGGGGAGGGCAGCTGGTAGACGGTGTGCAGATCGCGCAGGTCCCGGAAGACGGCGGCCAGTTCGGCGTGGAACTGGAGCTCGCTGAGGGCGGGCGCCCGGCGCTCCAGCAGTCGCAGCCGCTGCACCGGGTCGGTGGCGTAGCGGGCCCGCTTGAGCGGGAGGTGTACGTACAGCTCCTCGACCAGCACGCGGGCGGCGGTCAGCAGGCGGTAGCGGTCGGCGAGCGGCAGCGGGTCGGCGGCGGCCGCGGCGAGGAAGGCGTCGAGCCCGGTGGAGTCCGGCAGGGCGCGGGCCGGGGCGGTGAGCCGCGGGCTCACGGGTAGCGGGCCTTCAGGCGTTGCAGTTCCGGGATCCCGCTGCGGTCGACGGCCGCGAAGAAGGCGGCGTCGTGGGTCAGCGCGTCCGGCTCCGGGACGACCAGGCCGGCCGGGACGTCGTCGGTGCCGGCCAGGGCCGCCGCCTCGCCCTCGGGCATGTCGCCGAAGAGCGCGAGCGGCGCGTCCGGGTCGTCGAGCGGGCCGCCCCACGCCGCCAGCGCGTCCTGGGCGTCGCGCCAGGCTGCCTGCGGATCCTGGCGGACCTTCGCGAGCGCCCGCCCGACGGCCGGCCAGCCGAGTCCGTCCAGGGCCACCCGGCGGTGCAGCCCGGGCGCGGGCTCGATCGCGCTGCCGGCGCCCGCCCCCGCGGCGGTCATCAGCGCCGCCGTGCCGTAGCGCGGCCGGCCGCGGGCGACCACCAGCAGGACGTGGCGCTCGGTCGCGTCGATGAGGGTGCGGTAGACGTCCTTGCCGGGATCGGGGCGGTCGAGCACCAGCAGGTCGGCGGCGCTGCCGTCCGCCAGCCGCCCCACCTGCGGTCCCCAGGCGGTCGCCAGCGCGTCGCCGGGGTTCGCGGTGACCAGGTCGCACAGGCTCCGGTCGTCGAAGGGGCCGGCCGCCTCGTGCTGGTTGAGGATGTCGGCCACCTTGAGCTCGCCCAGCACGTGCTTGGTCCCCGACGGCGACCAGTCGGAGCCGAGCGCGATCCGCAGCCCCTGCGCCCGCGCCGCGACGACGTCCGTCGTCTCGTGGTAGAGCCAGAGGTTGGAGAACGGCGACCACACGACGGTGCCCCGTTCGGCGGGGTCGGCCGCCGCCACGGCGCCCTGCCAGGCCGCGAACTCGGCGGAGGTCAGCGCGGTGGCGTGCACGCAGACCAGGCCCGGCTTCAGGCAGGGTGCGAGGTCGGCGAACTCGCGGTGGACGTGCGAGACCGGCTTCGCCGGGTCCGGTTCCGCGGCGCGCCGCCCCTCCGCGACGTGGTAGATCAGCACCCGGGTGCCGTCGAGCTTCGGCGCCGTCTCCTCGCGCAGCACGTCGGCGTCCTGCTGGAGCGCGGAGGTCAGCACCATGTCCCGCCCCGCCGGCAGCTTCTCGGTGTCGACGATCCGCAGCAGCCCGCCGTCGAGCGGGCGGGTGGAGCGCGGCGCGCCCTGGACCGAGGTGGTGCCGCCGACCAGCGCCTTCACCTCGGCGTACGCGAGCAGCGCCTCGGGCGCGGCGTGGCCGAGCACCTTGGCGGGCCAGGTGACGGTGGTCGCGTAGTCGGGCGCGTGCCGCTCGTCCACCCAGCGGTCGTGGTGCAGGTACGGGACGCCGACCGCCTCCCAGAGCGGCAGGGTGTGGTACTGGAGGTGGCCGTGGAGGTCGACCAGGCCGGGCAGGACGAGAGCGCCGGTGGCCGTGAGGTCGACGACCGGGGCGGCGGCGAACCCGGCGGGCGGCGGCCGGTCGGCCGGCTGCACCGCGTCCAGCCGGCCGTCGTCGCCGACGTACACCGCGCCGGGGTCGAGGACGGTGTGCCCGGCGTCGAAGGTGACCACGGTGCCGCGCAGGACGAGCGCCATCAGTCCCGCGCCTTCCAGACCAGCGTGTGGCCGTCGTCGGGCGACGGGCGGCTCACCGAACCCGGCTGCCCCGTCCCCCTGGCGCGCACCCAGGCGTCGTCCCCCAGGAACGCCGGCACGCCGAACGGCAGATCGCGCCGCGGGATCGGGCGGTAGTCGCCCTCCTCGAACGTGTCACCGTAGTTCGGCCCGGTGTTGTCGCCGTCCTCGTCCGGTCCGACCACGACGCGCAGCGTGGTGACGGCCGCGCGCCAGCCGTCCAGCAGCGCCGCCGGGTCGTGGCTCGACGGGTGCGGCACCTTCACCAGCACCGCCTGCTGCGGGCGGCCGTCCCAGAGCCGCACGGCCTCCTGCGCCATGAACCCCATCGCGACCACGGCCTGCAGGGCGGGGCCCACCGCTGTGCTGAACACCTCGTTGCGCCACTGGAGTTGGGCGGAATCGCCGAGCCGTTCCTTCATCGCCTCCGCCTGGCTGGGGTGCACCGCGTACGCCCAGCCGTTGAGGCAGACGTAGGAGCGGGTCAGTCCCAGCTTCGCCAGGAAGCCCTGCACCCGCTGCCCGGCGTCGCCGACCAGGGTGCGCCCGGCGATCCGCTCGGTCGGTCCCGGGTCCGAGGCCACCACCAGCACCCGGGCCGAGCCGTCCAGCCGCCCCCGGTAGAAGACCGGCCCCCAGTCGGACCAGAACGCCTGCGCGTCGGGCGGATCGGGCACCCGCGCGAACAGCTCCGCGAACGCGTCCGTCGGCCCCCGGTCGAACTCGGCCATGGCCCACCACCTCCTCAGCGGCGGCCTCACGGGCCCGGGCCGCTGTGGTGTCCTTCCCAATGCACCACACCGCCCCCGCCCCCGCAAACGGGCCCGACCGACCCCGGCGGGCGGGCGGGAGGACGGGGCGCCGGCCCGGCAGCGGCTGCCGCCGCCGGGCGTCCCGTGATCGGCACACCGGACGCGGCCCGGCGCGCCCGCGCTCCTGCCACCGGCCCCGGGACGGCGGCCCCGCCCCGCACGCCGCGCCGCCCCCGGGCCGGGGCCGGCGGGTCAGGCGGTCATGAACTCGCGGGTGCGCAGGGCGCGCCTGGTGATGCGGACGTCGCCGATGTGGCCGTGGAAGACCTTGTCCAGCAGTCCCGCGTAGGAGTAGCCGCCCAGCATCCACGGGCGGCCGAGGGTGGTGAGGCCCACGGCGGGGGTGGACGGGTTGCGGGCGACCTCGCAGCCGTCCACGTACATCCGGCTGAGCTTGCCGTCGTTGACCACCGCGACGTGCCACCAGGTGTCCAGGGGCAGCTGGTGGCCCCAGCAGGTGGAGGCGCCGGTCTGGTTGAGGGGATAGACGCACCACTGCAGGGCGGGGGCCTCGGAGAGGCTGAGCGTCACCACGGGCTCCTCGGGGTCCGTGCCGGGGCCGCTCCGGCCGGCCTCGCCGGCCATGCCCCAGCGGCTGAGCAGGGCGGACCAGCGGCTGCGTCCGGAGTCCCAGTCGGCGGGCAGCTTGCAGAACGCCTCGACGGTGAAGCCGCGTTCGAAGGTCTCCCGGTTCAGCGGCGCGGTGGGCACGGTCTCCAGGTAGCTGCCGCGCAGCGGTGAGCGGGTGCCCCGGAACAGCAGGCTGCCGTGGCCCGGCTGGTCGGGGTGGTGGTCGGCGGACCAGGTGAGCGCGTCGTCGGGGGTGCCGGGGGCGCTGCGCCGCAGCAGGTCGTTGCCCTGGCCCGTGAGGTCCTTGACGACCTGCTGCGGCGGGACCGCCGTGCCGTCGCGGCCGCCGTCGTCGAAGCGCCAGTACGCCACGGTGTCCCGCACCAGCAGCTCGGCGGGGCGGCGGGCCGGGCGCGGGGGGACGGGCGCGAAGCCGGCGAAGCGCCGGTCGAAGTCGATCGCGAGCGAGAAGCGGTCCACCTCCGAGGTGAGCTCGACCTGCTGCGCCGCCAGCGTGTTGCGCTCCTCGGCCGCGATCTCCTGGATCCACGGGGAGAAGGTGGAGACGTCGACGGTGTTGCGGTCGAGGTCGAAGCGGTACGCCCGGATCATCGCGGCGCCGCCGTAGTAGCGGTCCTGGTAGTTGGTGATGTGGACGTGGACGTCGTGGCCAACCCGGTTCTTCAGCACGGTGCGCCCGGGCGGCCAGTAGTGGCCGTTGACGGTGAGGAAGATCTGGTCGTTGCCGCTGATCAGCCGGTCCCAGAGCTTGCGGCCGTAGTCGGACAGCTCGGCCCGCCCGGCGGCGTCGGCGTACGCCAGCTCGTGGGTGGTCAGGATCACCGGGACCTCCGGGTTGGCGGCGATCACCGCGTTGGCCCACGCGAAGCCGGCGTCCGAGAGCCGCCAGTCCAGCGAGAGCAGCATCCACGGGCGGCCGCCCGCCGTGAAGACGTGACAGGTGTTGTACCCGTCCGGGCTGGAGCTGTGGTAGCCGGAGGTGCGGGCGGCCCGGGCCTGGCCGAAGGTCTCCAGGTACGGGGTGCTGCCGCGCCGGTCGTCGGTCGAGGAGCGGACGTCGTGGTTGCCGGCCAGCACGCCGTAGGCCGCGCCGGCGTCGTCCAGCAGCCCGAACACCTTGCTGACGGCGGCGTACTCGACGGCCAGTCCGTTCTCGGTGACGTCGCCGAGGTGGGCGAGGAAGACGATGTTGTCGTCCGTGCCGTCCTCCCGGTTGACCCCGCCGTCGAGCACGTAGCGGATCGAGGCCTCCACGGGCGCCGGGTGGATCCGGTCCTGGTCGAAGAGGTACTGGGTGTCCGGCATGACGACGACGGTGAACCGCCGGGCGTCCGGGTCCGGCTGCCAGCGCCCCTTCTTCGCCTTCCCGCGCGCCGTACCGCCGCCGCCCTCGGCCGGCGCGGAACCGGCCGCCTGCGCGGGCTCCGCGCCGAGCAGTCCGAGCCCCGCCGTCCCGATCCCGGCGCCCAGCAGGCCGGCCCCGCGCAGGAACCGTCGCCGGCCGGCCGCGGCCGGACCGTCCCCGTCGAGATCGGCGGTCCGCGGGCACTCGCAGGCGTGCCCGGACTCGTGGATGTCGTGCATGTTCGCTCCCGAAGTGGTGTGGGCCCCGACGGTAGGGAGCGGGTCTGGTCGGAGATCATCGTCGGAGCCACGCGCCGCTGAACAGCGGCCGAACCTGGCGCGGCGAGGATCAGATCCACCCCTCTTCCCAGGCCCGGCGCGCCGCCTCGTGGCGGGTGCGGACGGCGAGCTTGGTGATGGCACCGGAGAGGTAGTTGCGGACGGTGCCGGGGGCGAGGTGGTGCTGGGCGGCGAGGTCGCCGATGGCCTGGCCGTGGTGGACGCCGCGCAGGACGTCGAGCTCGCGCGGGGTGAGCGGACAGGAGGTCTCGGTGAGGGCGTAGGTGGCGAGCCGGTGGTCGATGTAGCGCCCGCCGGCGTGCACGTCGCGCAGGATCTCGGCCAGCCGGTCGGCGGGAGTGGTCTTGGGGACGAAGCCCTGGACGCCCGCGGCCAGCGCGCGGCGCAGCACGCCGGGCCGGGCGTGGCGGGTGACCAGGACGGTGGGGACGGGGCGGTGACGGCGGATCGCCTGGGCGGCCGAGATGCCGTCGAGGCGGGGCATCTCCAGGTCCAGCAGGGCGATGTCGACCGGGTGCCGGGCGGCGGCCTCGACCGCGGCGGAGCCGTCGCGGGCCTGGGCGACGACGGTCAGGTCGGGTTCGAGGCCGAGGAGCGCCGCGAGCGCGCCGCGGGTGAGGTCCTCGTCGTCGGCGAGCAGGATGCGGATCACGAGGGGACCTTCCCGCGGGCGTGGCCGGTCAGTTCGAAGTGACCGCCCGGATGGGTGGCGGCGCGGACGTGCCCGCCGAGGGTGTGGAAGCGTTCCCGCAGTCCGGCCAGGCCGCTGCCGGGTTCCACGGGGCCCGACGGGGCGCCGTCGTTGCGCAGCAGGACGCGGGCTTCACCCGCGCCGGTGGTGATGGTGATCCGGCAGTGGCGGGCCCGGCTGTGGCGCAGGATGTTGGTGACGCCCTCGCGGACCAGGGCGGCGAAGGCCGGCTGGAGCTGGTGGGAGATGCCGGCGGCCTCGCCGTCGACGGTGGTCCGGATCCCGGCGGCCTCCAGGATCTCCACGGCGTTGGCCAGTTCGGTGCTCAGGCTGGCGCGCCGGTAGCCGTGGACCACGGCCCGGGACTCGTCGAGCGCGGCGCGGGCCAGGTCGGTCATCTCCCGCACGTGCGTGCGCGCCTCGTGGTCGCTGCGGCCGATCAGCCGCTCGGCCAGTTCGCCCTTGAGCGTGATGACCTGGAGCCGGTGGCCCTGGACGTCGTGCAGATCGGCGGCGAACCGCAGTCGCTCCTCGGCCACGGCCAGCGAGGCCGCAGTCTCGCGGACCTGTTCGGCCTCGCGCACCGCCCACCAGAGCCGGACCAGCATCAGCTCCCCACCGGCGATGAACAGCACCATTCCCGCGCCGATCACCCCCTGCTGTCCGGGCAGCAGGCCGGGGAGCTGGTGACGCCACTGCGTCACCGCCTCACCCAGCACTCCGCAGCCCACCGCGACCGCCGCCACCAGCCGCCGGCGCGCCCGGGAGGACAGCGACAGGGCCATCGCCGCCACCGTGGCCCCCGGCAGCATGGCCCAGTCGATCGCGGTATGCGGACGGTCCGCCATGTCGCCCCACACCGCGATCGCCGCGACCAGCAGCAGGTGGTTCCACCGCCCGCCGGCGACGGCGGAGCCGTGGAGCGGGCCCCGGCCCGCGCGGCCGTCCCGGACCGCCTGGCGGATCAGCCGGGTGTGCTGGACCGCGATGGCCACGAACACCGGAGGGGCGGCCAGGACCATGCGTCCGGGATACGGGTTGACCGCGAGATCGTGCGCGGCCAGGACCAGCCACGCGGGGCCCAGGGCGAGCAGCAGCCGGGAGGTCAGGCGGCCCAGACGCCCCGGATCGGCCGCCCCGGACCCCATGATTGAGGTGATCATCGAACGCCACCCTAGGGCCCGCCGCAGCCCGTTGTCTGTTGCCGAACCAGCCAAAGGCATGACAACTGTCATACGCCGTCCGTGACTCGGCCCGGCCGGCCAGTGGCACCGGCCACTACTGGCGGGTGCCGCGCCCCGGCGAGACTCTTCACCACCCGGACCACACCGGTACCGGGAAGCCCCGCGGTCCGCCCGGACCGCGGCGGCCACCGCGCTCCGGGCGCGTACCGGCCGTCGGCCGGCGTCGAACCCCGTCCCACCTGCACGAGGCGTGCGCGCATCCGTCGACGCGCGCCTCCTCCCTGCATCCGCAACCGCTGGAGGAACACGTGAACACCACCCGCAGGACCCGCCGGCGCACCCTGGCCGCCTCGGTCGGCACCGCCGTGGCCGTGGGTCTGTCGGCCTTCGCCGCGGCCCCGGCCGCCCACGCCGACACCCTCCCGGCCCTCTGCAACCCCGCCGTGGACCGCACCACCACGGAGCCCTTCAACCTGCAGATCACGCCCGTCGTCACCGACTTCCTGATCTACAACGTCACCCCGGGCACCGTCGGACAGCACACCGACACCCTGAGCCGGGTCAGCTCGGTGAGCACCACCGTCGACAACAGGACCGAGATCAGCGCCAGTGCGAGCGCGTTGTTCGCCAAGGTCGAGGTCAAGGTCGGCTTCTCGGTCCAGAAGACCACCTCCAGCACCACCAGCCAGACCGTCAGCGACACCTGGACGCTCAACGCGCCCGGGCGGTACGGCCTCTACCGCGGCACCCGGGTCGTCACCGGCCAGTACGTCAACCGCGTCTGTGCCCAGACCGGCGCCACCACCGGAATCTGGGTCACCACGTCGGCGAGCCCCGGGAGCTTCACCACCTACGAGTCCCCGGAGATCGGATCCGTCGGCTGCGCCCCCGTCCAGCCGGCCGGCACCGTGCGCCGGGCCGCCCAGCTCCTCATCAGCAGCTGCTGACCGCCCCCACCGACCCCATGACCACGGAGGACACCGTGACGAACCAGCCGCACCGCACCGCCTCCCGCCGGGGCACGGCGCTGCGCGCCCTCGGCGCCGCCGCCCTCGCCTCGCTGGCCGGCCTCACCCTGCTCGCGGGCCCCGCGTCGGCCGCACCCCAGGGGCTCGCGTCGACCGAATGGCACGGCTACGTCTGCGACGACGGCTTCTACCGGATCAGGACGCCGTTCGGGAAGCTGGTGGAGCGGAACCCGAACAGCCCCTGGGGGCAGGCCGTCCAGAACTCCGACACCGGCGGCTACAACCAGCAGTGGAAGCTGTGCCACTACAACGCCGACAACCAGTACCTGATCCTGCGCAGCCGGTCGAACGAGAACACCTGCCTGGGCGTCTGGAAGCAGAACCCGAACGACGCGTCCGAAGGGCTGGCCGACGGCGCCAACCTGAACGTCTTCGACTGCTCGGGGTACATCCACGCCAACCAGGCCTTCCAGTTCCTGTTCCCCACGCCCGGCTCCAACGAGGTGCTGATCATCCTGCGGCACAGCGGCAGCTTCGCCGCCGTCGCCGACCCGGCCGGCTCCACGGGTTCGGCAGTGGCGCAGTACACCTACCGGGCGAGCCTGTTCACGCTGGAGCACCTCGCCGCGTGACGGCGGCGGGCCGCCGGGCCCGGGCAGGCGCGCCCCGCGCCCGTGTGCGGGGCCGCGGCCCGGATGCAGCGGCCCGGGGCCGGGAGCCGTGCGGCTCCCGGCCCCGGGTTCACGGGTGCCCGGTTCAGCAGGGGATGGGGGTGCTCACGGAGACCGGCGACGGGTACCAGCCGAACTTGGACACGCTGAAGGTGCCGCTGACGACGTTGTTGCACGGGACGGTGCTGCTCGGGCCGTTGACGGTGACCGTGCTCGCGAGGAAGTTCACGCCCTGGTTGACGGTGCCGAGCGAGGCGCCGCCGACGACCTGGCCGGAGATCGTGGTGGAGAGCTGCTGCGGCTGCGGCGGGAAGTCGGGGGACGGCGGGCCGGCCAGGGCGACGCGGCCGAGGAACTGGACGTTGGTGCCGTTGACGGCGGCACAGACCTGGGTCATCAGACCGGCCTGCAGCGACCAGGCGCTACAGGTCTCGAAGGTCGCGGTCGTGGTCGAGGTACTGGTGGTCGCGGCCTGGGCGGGCGCGGCCATCAGCGTGCCGGCGGCGGCCGTGGTGGCCGCGAGCAGGGTCAGACCCTTCAGCGAACGGTTCATGGCGAGGTACTCCTTCACTCGGTGTGGTGTCCGCCCGGGGTGTGCTCTCGGGGCGGTAGTGCCATTTCACATGTGAAACCTCACGTGTGCAATGGCATGAGTGTGTATGAGCTTCGAATGTCAGATGGATTCTTGGCATTTGGAATGGTGTGTCAGGCTGGAAAATGACCTTGGATGGCTAGATCGCATCGTGTCGGTCGGAGCCCGGCGAGGGGGACGTCGGCCGACCGCCCCGGCCCCGGTGCGCCGCCCGGAGCCGGGGCGGTACATCGGGGCCGGGGCGGTGCACCGGGGCGGCGGACGCCCGCGGCGCGGGGCGCTCGGGCGTTCAGGCGCTCAGCGGACCTCGCGTCTGCGGACCAGGAGCCAGGCCGCGGCCAGCAGCACCACGGCGAGGGCCGTGACGGCGAGCGCGGCCGGCCAGGGTGCGAGGACCGCCGAGGCGTCCTCGCACAGGCCGTCGGCGGTGCACGTCGCCGGAGCGGGCGGCTTCAGCTCGGTCGCGGAGGGGATCAGCACGGTCAGCGTCCAGGGCCGCAGGGCCGTCAGGCTGTTGCGGACGACGGCCTCCGCGAACAGGACGTAGACGAAGACCGTGGCGAAGGGGACGACGGCGCTGCGTGCCGCCCATCCGAACGAGGTGCCGAGCGCGCCGAGGGCGGCCACGACCAGGGTTCCGCGCAGCGCGGCCTGGAGGACGTCCGCGAGCCAGGCGGCGGTGACGCCGTCGGTGGTTCCACGGGTGGCCGCGGTCACGAGTGCGGCGGCACCCACGATCGCCAGCACCACCACGGACAGCAGCACACCGGCCAGGGCGATGACGGCCACCCGGGCGACCAGCAGCCGGTGCCTGCGCGGCTCGGCGAGGATCCAGACGTTCGCCGAGCGGCTCTGCCAGTCCGCGCCGCCGAGGGAGGCCCCCAGGATGAACAGGATGCAGGCGGTCACCGAGGTGGCGACGGTCAGGTCGTCTGGCAGCGCGTCGGTCAGCAGGTAGCGCGGGTCGGTGTAGAACTGGTCCGGGTCGACCAGGGACGCGTCCACGCCCATCCGGGCTATCAGGTCACCGCGCCGGCGTTCGGCTGCCGCGTGCGCGGCCGCCAGGTCCGTGTTGTGCGTGAGCCACAGGAAGCCGCCGTAGCAGAGGGCCAGCAACGGCGCGATCACGGCGGTGATTCCGAAGACCCTGGCGCTGCGCAGCCATTGGACGGATACCGAGAGGAGTCGTCCGGCCGACGGCGCGCCGCGGACGACCGCCGGGGAGGGGGGGCTCGGGTGGGTCATCGTCATGCTCCGCTTTCCGGCTTCGTCCCGTCACCGGAAACGCTGGCGAGGAACAGTTCTTCGAGACTCGGGCGGTGCCGCCGGACTTCCAGCGGCGTCTGCCCGGCGTGGACGAGGGCCTCGACGGCCTTCTCCACGGGAATGCCCCGGACGTCCAGGACGCCGGCCTCGCCGGCCTCGGCGGTCGCGCCGGAATTCCGCAGGACGCCCGCTCCGGAGTCCGGGTCGGAGCAGGTGATCAGCGCCCGGTCGGCCTGCGGGGTGATGAGCTCGTCGACGCGGCCCGCCAGGAGGGTCCGGCCGGCCTCCACGACGACGACGCTGTCGCACACCAGCTGCGCCTCGGAGAGCAGATGGGAGGAGAGGATCACGGTGCGCCCCTCGTCCCTGAGCTGCCCGAGCAGGGAGCGGAGCCAGCGGATGCCCTGGGGGTCGAGGCCGTTGGCGGGCTCGTCCAGGACGACCAGCGCGGGGTCGTGCACCAGGGCGAGGGCGATGCCCAGCCGCTGGCGCATTCCCAGGGAGTAGCCCGTGACGGCCTCGTCCGCCCGGCCGGCCAGGCCCACGAGCTCCAGGGTGGCGTCCACCCGGCTCCGGGGCAGGCCCGCCAGCGCGGTCACCTGGTGCAGGAAGTGGCGGGCGGTCAGCCCCCGCGGTACCGGCGAGGCCTCGATCAGCGCTCCCACCGAGCAGGAGATCTCCGGTAGTTGGTGCGGCACCGTCCGGCCGAGCACCGTGATCGTCCCGCTGTCGGCGCGGGTCATGCCGAGCAGGCAGCGCAGGGCCGTGGTCTTGCCGCTGCCGTTCGGGCCGAGCAGGCCCAGGACCTCGCCCGCCCGCGCCGTCATGCCGAGGCCGTCGAGGGCCGCCCGTCGGCGCCTGCCGCGGCCGTAGAACTTGGTGAGCCCGTGGAGTTCGACCGTCATCCAGTCGCTCCGGCGCCCGCGGTCTGCGCCTGCGCGTCGAAGAGCGGGGCGCCGAGGAGCCGGCGGTCCCCGCTGAAGACCGCGCACACCACCCGCCGCTCGCCGGAGTTCCAGGCCTCCTCTCCCACCGGCGTGACCGGGAACAGGCTCAGGCGTCCGGTGGGGCGCCTGTCCTTGTAGGCGGCCTTGGCGAGCTTGTCGCCGCAGAAGGGCACCAGCGTCTTGACCATCGTGTCCTGCTTGCCCGGGTAGGTCCCGCCGGGCGGCAGGTAGGTGAGGGCGGGGGAGAGGACCTCGTACATGTGGGGGGTGTCGCACGGCACGGTGGCGACGTCCTTGCCGTCCTTGAGCTCCTCGCCCGAGAAGCACTGGCCGGGCTTGAGGTCGTACCAGGCGACGATCTGCGGTTCCGCGGTGGCGGTGGCGGTGGCGTAGGGCATCGTGTCGGCCACCGGTGCCGCGGCCTGCTCCGAGTCCCCTCCCGAGCAGGCGGACAGCGCCGCCACGAGGAGCCCCGATGCACAGACGAGAACTCCACGGTGGCTCTTTTTCAAAAGATTCACAACTCACCCCACTTGACGACCTGGCCGCACCGGAAGAAGGTCCGGGGCGCAGGGTGGTCGTTTCGCCCCTGCGCCCCGAACCTTTCACACCCTAGGTGATTCGGGGCCTGCCGGCAGGCGTTTCGCCGTCATATCCCGAATCGTTCACGCTCCATCGGAAGCGACTAGCACTGCTTGATGCCGTAGAAGGTGTCCCAGGTGTCGCCGTCGCTGCCGCCGTCGTTGTCGGCGTACCAGTACCAGATCTTGCTGGAGTCGATCGCGCCGACGTAGTGCCGCCCGGTGTTGTGGCTGTGGCCCTGGGCCTGGCTCGGAGGCTCGGCGCCGGCGCCCTTGTTGATCGTGATGGTGGTCGCGTTGCAGGCGGTGCTCGCCGACGCGGTGGGGGCCGCGACGAGGACGCCGCCGGCCGCCATGCCGACCGCCAGGAGCACGCCCGAGGCCTTGAGCTTCATTCCCATAGTTTCCCCTCGAATTGACTCGGAACTCGTATCGCGATCGCGATGGTCGGAACGTTAACTATCGATGTCGGGGGAAGTAAAGCGATTACCAACTCTGGAATTTCGATCACGATCAGATTTATCCGAAGAATTCGGAACTGTTTGACCAATCATTACCAGACCGCACGTATCGGACGGGACAAAACGGTCAGCCGTCCCACCGGTCCCTGGTGTCACCCGCCGAGCGGAGACAATCGGCCACGGCGACGGTTTCCGGACTTTCGGTGGTGGGCCCGGCGGTGGCGCGCGGGCACGGAGTCCGCCACGACCCGGCCCGCGCCGGCCTGCGGCCCGGACCGCGTACGCCCGCAGGACGACGCGGTGCGGGCCCTGGGGATCATGCCCGGGACGCCGCGCTCGTCCGGGGAGCTGACGACGGTGCGCCGGGCCCGGTGATGTCGTGGGAGGACGCCGAACCGAGAGGAACCCCGTGAAGCCGCAGCCCTTCCGCCTGATGACGATCGCCGTCGTCGCCGGGACCCTGGCCGTCACCGCCCCGTCCGCCGTCGCCGCCCCGTCCGCCGCGGGCGCCCCCCGGCCGGACGCCGTCCGGCAGGGGCTCGACGCGCTGGTGGCGGAGGACGGCGCGCCGGGGGCGCTGGGGACCGTCCGGTTCGCGGACGGCCGGACCCGCAGTTACACCGCCGGGGTGGGCGATGTGCGCACGGGCGAGCGGGTGCCCCGGGACGGGCAGGTGCGGATCGGCAGCAACACCAAGACGTTCACCGCCGTCGTCGTGCTCCAGCTCGTCGGCGAGGGAAGGATCGAGCTCGACGCGCCGGTGGAGCGGTACCTGCCGGGCGTCGTGCGCGGCGAGGGCATCGACGGCAACGCCATCACCGTTCGCCAGCTCCTCCAGCACACCAGCGGGTTGCCCAACTACACCCGCTACCTCAGCGACGACGTCCGCCGCTACCGCCCGCGCGAGCTGGTCGACATCGCGCTGCGCCACCCGGCCGACTTCGCGCCCGGCGAGTCGTGGGCGTACAGCAACACCAACTACGTGCTGGCCGGCCTGATCGTCCAGGAGGTCACCCACCGCCCCCTCGCGGACGAGATCGACCGGCGCGTCGTCCGCCGCCTCGGCCTGCGGCACACCTACTTCCCGGCGCCCGGCGACGCGACGATCCGCGAGGCCCACCCGCACGGCTACTACCGGGAGACGGCGGACGGGCCGCTGACCGACATCACGGAGATGGACCCGTCCTGGGCGTGGGCGGCCGGTCAGTTGGTGTCCACGGCCGCGGACCTCAACCGGTTCTTCGGCGCCCTGGTGGACGGCGAGCTGCTCCGGCCCGAGCAGCTCGCCGAGATGCAGCGGACCGTCGACGCCGGGGAGCCCTTCGCCCCGGGCACCGGGTACGGGCTGGGTCTGGTGAGGACGCCGCTGTCCTGCGGGGGCGTCCACTGGGGCCACGGCGGCAGCATCCCGGGGTACGAGACGCGCGGCGGCGCCACCGCGGACGGGCGCGCCGCGAACATCACCATCACCGTGCAACCGGGCGACGTGGCGACGGCGCGGCACCTGGAGGCCGCCGTGGACACCGCCCTGTGCGCGGCCGGGCAGGCGAAGTAGTACCCCCGAAGGAGGACGACACCCTGCGGAGTCGTCCCTATGGTCCAGACCTATGAGATTACGAGGACCCCTGAGAACCGCCGGCGCCGCCCTCGCCCTGCTGCTCGCCGCGGCCGGTACCGGGGTGGCGGAAGCCGCCCCGCAGGAACGGCCCCGGCCGCTGGTGTGGACGGACTGTCCCGCCGACCCGTCCGGGGCGCCGGTGGACCCGCGGCTGCGCTGCACCACCGTGCGCGTGCCGCTGGACTACCGGGACCCCGGCGGGCGGACCATCGAGATCGCCGTCTCGAAGCTCGCGACCGCCGCGCCGGGGTCACGGCGCGGCATCCTGGTGCACAACGCCGGCGGGCCCGGGATGGCCAGCCTGCACCTGCCCACCGCCCAGGAGCCCGGCTACCCGAAGGACGTGCTGGACCAGTACGACCTGGTGAGCTTCGACCCGCGCGGGGTCGGCCGCAGCGCGCCGGTGAGCTGCGGCCGGACGGCCGCCGAGGTGCCCTACGAACTGGTCTTCCCGTTCCCGGCCCCCGACGGCTCGATCGCCCCGAACGTGCGCTTCGCCCGTGACCTGGCGCGCGACTGCCTGGCCCGCAACGGCGAGTGGATCCGTCACCTCACCACCGCCAACACGGCACGGGACATGGACCGCATCCGGGCGGCCCTCGGCGAGCCGCGGATCTCCTACCGCGCCGCGTCGTACGGCACCTACCTGGGCGCGGTCTACGCCGAGCTGTTCCCCGGCCGCACGGACCGCTTCGTGCTGGACGGCAACGTCAGCCCCAACGTCACCTGGCAGGACCGGCTGGCCACCTGGGACGCGGCGAGCGAGCTGCGCTTCGCGGACTTCGCCGCCTGGGCGGCCGAGCGCGACACCACCCTGCGGTTCGGCGCCACCCCGGCGGCCGTGCGCGCCAACTACTTCGCCCTGGCGGCGAAGCTGGACCGCGCGCCGGTGCACCACCCGGTGGCCGGGCCGGTCAACGGCAACCTCTGGCGCACGCTCTACCGCCTGGACTCCTACCACACCGCGCTGTTCCAGGAGATCGCCGACTGGTGGCGCTACCTCGCCGACGACGGCGCCGGGCCGGTGCCGTACTGGTGGCTGGCGAAGGGCACCCCGGGCATCCCGGACGACAACGACGTGGCCGCACTGGTCGCGGTGCTCTGTGGCGACACCCCGGCGCCGCGCGACCTCGGCCGGTACCAGCGGAACGTCACCGCGAGCCGGCAGCGCAACCCGGTCCTGAACGGCATGGGCGCCAACGTCTGGCCCTGCGCCTTCTGGCCGGCCCCGGTGGAGCCCGCGGTCCGGGTCACCGACCGGGGTCCCGCCACCATCCTGCTGCTGCAGACCGAACGGGACCCGGCCACCCCGCTGGTCGGCGCGCTGGGCATGCGGGCGGCGCTCGGCAAGCGGGCCCGGATGGTCACCGTGGACGGCGGCAACCATGGCGCGTACGACCGGTCGGTCCCGTCCTGCGCGGTCGACGCCGCCGACCGGTTCCTGGCGACCGGGGTGCTGCCGGCCCGCGACCTGTCCTGCCGCGCGTAAGCGCCGGAGGCCCGCCGGGGCCCGCCGGTACGGAGACGTCCGTACCGGCGGGCACCCGTCGCGCCGACCGTCGCGGGAGCGGGCCGCCGGGGGTCAGCGGACCAGGCGCACCTCCGGGTGGGCGGGGGAGGGCGCGGTGAACAGGGGCGTCGGGCGGTGGCGCAGGTGGAGGTCGAAGAAGGCGGCCAGATAGACGCGTTGGGCGGCGACGGCGCGGGCCGGGTCGATCGTGCCGAGCAGGTGGTCGACCTCGTCGGCGGGCCAGGGCAGGACGGGCCGGGCGGCGGTCAGCAGCACCTCCAGGTCGGCGAAGCTGCCGTGTCCGGAGCCCTCCAGCAGGAGCTGGCGGCGCCAGGAGGAGAGGCGCGGCCAGAGCGCGTCCCACATGGCGTCGCGCACCGGGCGGACGTCCGCGGCGCCGAACAGCAGCAGCGGCCGGTCCAGGCCGTCGGTGGCGACGGTGCCGAACACCGGGCCGTCGAGGGAGGCGCCGGCCAGCACGCGCGGGTCGTCGTGCAGCGTCTGGACGGCGGTGGCGCCGCCCATCGAGTGGCCGGCCACGCCGACGGCGGTCAGGTCGAGGGCCGCGCCGAGGCCGGGCGGGAGGGGGCGGCGCTCGGCGTCGGGATTGCCGCCCGCGGCGAGTTCGGTGAGGCGGTCGAGCACGAAGCGGGTGTCCGCCGCCCGGTAGGCGACGATCTCCTCGTCCGTCATGGCGAACACGGCGGGTTTGTTGCGCACCTCCAGCCGGCCGTCCGGGAAGGCGACCTCGCCCGCGTCGAAGGTGTGGTCGAGGACGGCCACCGCATAGCCGCGGGAGGCGAGGTCCTCGGCGGCGAGGGTGGCGAAGGAGCGGTCGGCGCGCGAGCCGGGGGAGTAGAGGACCACCGGGTGGCGGGAGGTGCGGTCGGCGGGTGCGTCGAGGCGGGAACGGGTGGTGGGCCAGGCGAGCTGCCCGGGGGCGACACCGAGGTAGTCGGCCTCCAGATGGGCCTGTTCGGCCGGCCCCGTCCACGGCGCGAGCCGGTGGGCCGGACCGCCGCAGGCGGCGGCCGGGTACCAGAGCTGCGCCATCAGTTCGCGCGGACGCGGGGTGGGCGCCCAGCGGTCGGGGCGCTGCGGGTCGACGAGGTGGAGGGTGGTGGTGCCGACCGGCAACGGGCCGGTCGGCGCGGGGAGGGTGAGCGGGACCGGGGCGGTGCTGGGCGCGGTGGCGGCCGCCGCGGTCGCGGGGGTGCCCGCGGCGAGGGCGCCGGTGGCGAGCAGCACGGCGAGCGCGGCCGCGGCCGGTCGGTAACGGTGGTGCGGCATAGGGGAGTTCCTTCGAGCCGAGTGGTCGTCTTCCGCCCACCGTGGCGCCCGGCCCGGGCCCGGCGCGTCCCGCCGCGGGCGTACGACCGTGGTCGGATGCCGGCCCGCCCGCCCGTGGCTAGCCTGGCCGGGTGCAGAACGATCAGTGCCTCGCGCCCGCCCCGTGGACCTCGCGGCTGGCGCCGGTGCACCGGGCGTGGACGGACCCGCTCACCGCGCTGGCCGGCACGGCCGTGACCGCCGCCCGGGTGCTCGGCGCCGCCCGCGACTTCGATCCGCACGGGCGCGGCAACCCGCCGCCGGACGGCCCCGCCGCGGTGGCCGTCGCGCTGCTCGCCACCGGGCTGCTCGGCCTGGCCCTGGCCGCCCGGCGGCGGCACCCGGCCGGGGCGTGCGGGCTCGCCGCGCTCGCCTGGGCGGGCGCGGTGGCGGGCTGCCGGCAGCCGGCGATCGGGCTGGTCGTCGGGTTCTGGGCGGTGGCGGCCGGGGCGCTGGTGGCGTACACGGCGGCGGCCCGCGGCCGGCGGACCGCCCGGGTGGCGCTCGGCGCGGCCGTCCTCGGGTGGGCGCTCACCCTGGCCGCGCCCGGCGAGGTGGCCGGCAACCTGCCGCTCGCGGTGATCGGGCAGACGGCCGGCTGGGTGGCGGGGGACGCGGTGCGCCGCCATCGCGCGCACACCGCCGCGCTCGCCGCCCGGGCAGCGGCCCTGGAGCGCGCCGCCCGTTCGGAGGAACGGCTGCGCCTGGCACGGGAGTTGCACGATGTGGTGGCGCACAGCCTGGGTGTGGTGAGCGTCCAGGCGGGCTTCGGGCGGTACGCGCTGGAGTGCGCCGCGCAGCAGGACGGCCCGGCCGGCGCCGCGCTCGCGGCGATCCGGGCGGTGAGCGCGGAGGCGCTGGGCGAGACCCGGGCGCTGCTGGCCGTGCTGCGCGAGGACACCGGGCCGGGGGCGCCGCCCGCCCCCGTGCCCGGTCTGACGGCGGCGGACCTGACGCGGCTGGCGGACCGGACGGGCGCCGCGGGCGTCGCCGTGCGGCTGCGGATCCGCGGCCGGGAACGCGCACTGCCGCCCGGCGTCGGCCTGTCCGGCTACCGGGTCGTGCAGGAGGCGCTCGCCAACGTGGTCCGCCACTCGGGTGCGGCCCACGCCCGGGTGGAAGTGGAGTACCGGGACGGCGGGTTGTGGCTGGAGGTCACGGACGACGGCCCCGCCGACGGCCGCCCCCGCGCCGCCCCGACGCCCTCCGGCGGCACCGGCCTGGCCGGGATGCGCGAGCGCGTCGCCCCGTACGGCGGCTGGTGCGAGGCCGGCCCGACGCCGGCCGGCGGGTTCCGCGTCACGGCGGTCCTGCCGCTGGACGGCGCGGCGGTCCGCTCGTGACGATCCGCGTGGTGGTCGCCGACGACCAGGCCCTGGTGCGGGCCGGGTTCGCCGGGATCCTGCGCCTGGCGCCCGGCTTCGCGGTGGCGGGCGAGGCGGCCGACGGGGCCCAGGCCGTCGAACTCGCCCGGCGGGAGCGGCCGGACGTCGTCCTGATGGACATCCGGATGCCGGGCCTGGACGGCATCGAGGCCACCCGCCGGATCACCGCCGGAGCGTCCGGCAGCCGGGTGCTGATCCTCAGCACCTTCGAACTCGACGACTACGTGCGCGGAGCACTGCGCGCCGGGGCCGGCGGCTTCCTGCTCAAGGACGCGGAACCGGCCGAACTCCTCGCCGCCACCCGGGCGGTGGCCGCCGGAGAGGCGGCGCTCGCACCCAGCATCACCCGCCGGCTGATCGCCGGACTGCTCGCCGGCGCACCGGCCGCCACCCCGGCGGACCCGGCACGCACCCGGGCCCGCGAGGCCGTCGCCGCCCTCACCGCGCGGGAGCGCGAGGTCCTCGCCCTGGTCGGCGACGGCCTCACCAATCCGGAGATCGCCGCCGTCCTGCGCATCACCGAGGGGACCGCCAAGACCCACATCGGCCGCCTGCTCCACAAGCTCGCCGCCCGCGACCGCGTCCGCCTCGCCATCCTCGCCCACCACGCGGGTCTCTCCCGCTGACCGCCGCCGCGAGATTTTGCCGAACGGTCGACCAACCGGCCCGCGGGTCCGGGTAACGTCCGGCTCCGTCCCCGTCGAAACCGCCGAGAGGTGTGCCGTGAACCCGGTCGATCTGTACGAGGCGGCGTCCGCACTGCCGACGCCGTGGAACTCCCGTTCGCTGGGGCGGGTGGGGACGGCCGTCGTGAAGGTCCTGCGGATGGACGGGCGGCCGCTGCCGGCCGAGGTGCACGAGACGGCGGAGCTGCTGCTCGTCCTCGACGGGAAGCTCGAACTGCTCGTCGAGGGAGCCGAGGTGACACTCGGTCCGGGGGAGCTCCACCGGGTGGCCGCGGGGGCCCGGCACGCCGTGCGGCCGGGCAGCACGGGGACGCTGGTCGTGGTGGAGGCGGCCGGCTGAGCCGGGGCCGGTCGCGCCCGGGGGAGGGGGGAGATCCGGCCCCGCCGACCGGTGCGGGAGACCGCCGGCGGACGGTCCGCCGGCCCGCCCCGGCGCCCGGAGCAGCGGCAACGGGCGGAGGGGGCCGCGGCAGGGGATAACCTTGGGTGCCCCGGAGGCGGGCCGACCGACCCAAGAGGAAAGCAGCGTGGCGCACGACAGGCAGGACCCGGCCCTGATCGGACGGCAGCGCGAGACCGGCCTGCTGGCCACCGCCCTGGACCGGGCCGGGAGCCGCGCGGGCGGTGCCACGGTGCTGCTGCGCGGCGACGCGGGCGTCGGCAAGAGCACCCTGCTCGCCTGGACCGGACGCGCCGCGCGCGAACGCGGCTTCACCGTGCTGCGCGCCACCGGCACGGAGGCCGAGACCGACCTCGCCTTCGGCGCCCTGCACCAGGCCTTCTGGTCGCTGCTCCAGCGCTCCGACGCGCTCTCCGCCCACCAGCGGGACGCCCTGGAGAGCGCGTTCGGCGCCCGCTCCGGCACCCCGAGCGGTTTCGCCGTCGGCGCCGCCGCCCTCGCCCTGCTCGACGACGCGGTCCGCACCGCCCCGGTCCTGCTGGTCCTGGACGACCTGCACTGGATCGACTCCTCCAGCGCCACCGTCTTCGGCTTCCTGCACCGGCGCTGCGCCGAACTGCCGCTGGTGATCCTCGGCGCCACCCGCCCGGACGGCCAGGCCGCCCAGGCCTGGGCCGCCGAGCCCGTCGACGTCCGGGCGCTGCCCCGGGCGGACGCCGCCGCGCTGCTCGGCAGCCGCTACCCCGAACTGGCCGGCGGCACCCGCGACCGGGTGCTCGCCGAGGCGGACGGCAACCCGCTGGCCCTGGTGGAGCTGCCCCGCCAGCTCGCCGCCGCCCAGCAGCGCGGGGTCGCCCCGCTGCCCGAGCGCCTGCCGCTGGGGCGCCGGCTGGAGCGGTTGTTCGCCGAGCGGCTGGACGCGATGACCCCGGAGGTCGGCCGGCTGCTGCTGCTCGGCGCCCTGGCCAGCGGCCCGGACCTCAGCAGCGGCAGCTGGCTGCGCGCCCTCCCCGACGGCACCGTGGGGCAGGCCCTGGAACGGATCGAGGCGGACGGCCTGGCCCGGCTCGACGCCACCGGGCAGCTGGTGTTCCGCCACCCCCTGGCCCGCACCGCCGTGGTCGCCGCGGCCTCCGACGCCGCCCGCCGCGAGGCCCACCGGGTGCTGGCCGGCGCCCTCGCGCCGGGCGACCCCCGGCGGCTGGCCCACGAGGCCGCCGCCGCGGTGCTGCCCGACGGCGGTCTCGCGCACCGCCTGGAGGCGGCCGGCCTCGACCTCGCCCGGCGCGGCGGCCACGCCGAGGGCGCGCTGCTGGTCGAACGCGCCGCCGTGCTCAGCCCCGACTCCTGCGACCGCGTCCGCCGGCTCACCCGGGCCGCCGTGATGGCCGCCCACGGCGGGCAGCTGCGCCACACCGCCGCCCTGGTGGAGGAGCTCAAGACCGCGACCGTCCCGCCGGACGTCGCTCCGCTGTTCGCCTATGCGGTGGTCTACGCCGACCAGAGCCACCACGTCGACTTCGCGTCCTCGGCCGCCCTGCTGCCGGGCGCCCTCGACACCCTGACCGCCCCGGACGCCGACACCTCCGGCGGGCTGACCGAACAGGTCTTCTTCAAACTGCTGCTGGCCGCCACCTACACCGACGACCCCTGGGCCTGGCAGGCCCTGCACCGGCACCGCGACGCCGTCTCCGAAGTGGGCCGGCTCTGCCTGCGGGCCTGGACCGAGCCGGGCCCGGGCATCGCCGACGAGCTGCGCGCGGTGGCCGCCGACCTGACCGAGGAGCAGGAGGCCGGCGCGGCCTGGCTGCTGCTCTGGACCAGCTCCGCCCTCGACTGCCCCGAGATCGACCTGTGGCGGCGCTTCACCGGGCTGCACGGCTACGCCAGCGAGGGATCGGTCGCGAAGGCCAAGTGCCACCAGGACTTCCTGCTCGGCGACTGGGACCGCGCCGAGGACTGCCTGCGCGAGGCGGAGATCGCCGACGAGCTCGGCTACCGCACCAACGCCCTGCTGTTCCGCCAGTACCACGCCGCCTTCCTGGCCGGCCGCGGCGACGAGGCCGGGCTGGAGGCGGTCGACCGGGCCGTGCGGCCCACCGCCACCCGCGCCGGGATGCGCTCCGTGCTCGACCGGCTGACCCATCTGCGCGGGCTGGCCGCCCTGGCCCACCAGCGCCACGAGGAGGCGTACACGCACTTCTGCGAGCTCCTCCCGCCGGGCCGCCTGCCCGGCGGCCGGCCCTGGCACCACGCGCTGGTCTTCGACCTGGTCACCGCCGCCGTGCACACCGGCCGCCGCGACGAGGCGGCGGCCCACCTCGCGGCCGCCCGGGCGGCCCGCTCCGCCGGCCTCTCCGGCCGGCACGCCTTCCTGGTCGCGGCCGCCGCCGCGGTGGCCGCCGAGGACGACGACGCCGAGGACGCCTACCGCGCCGCGTACGAGCTGCCCGGCGCCGAGCGGTGGGCCTTCGACCTCGCCCGGCTGCGGCTCGCCCACGGCTCCTGGCTGCGCCGCCGCCACCGCCCGGGCGCCCGCGAGGCGCTGCGGGTGGCCCACCACGTCTTCCGCCGGCTGCAGGCCGGACCCTGGGCGGCCCGGTGCGAGGCGGAGCTGCGCGCCGCGGGCGACCAGGTGGTCCCGCCGCAGCGCGGCCCGTCCGCCGCGCCGCCCGCCCCGGCCCTGCTGACCGGCCAGGAGCTGCGGATCGCCCGGCTCGCCGCGACCGGCCTCACCAACAAGGAGATCGGCCGGCGGCTGCAGCTGTCGCCGCGCACGGTGGCCGCGCACCTCTACAAGATCTTCCCCAAGCTCGGCATCACCTCCCGGGCCGCCCTCGCCCACGCCCTCGCCCAGAGCGCCGGACCGCGCTGACCCGACCGCCGCCCGGGCCGCCGTCCAGGACGGCAGTCAGATGACCTAACCCGCCGCCTGCCCCTTCGGTCAGGCTGATCGGGCAGGGATTCGAGGAAGGGCGGTCAGATGGGCGTACGGGTGACGACCGCGGTGGTTCCGGACGGCGAGAAGGCGGCGTACCTGGGCGGAGCGGTGTCGCGGACACTGGTGCCGGTGGAGCTGCGCCCGCTCACCGGCCGGCCGTTCGACGGGCAGCTGGTCTCGCACCGGCTCGGCTACGTGCGGGTCTCCACGCTGGAGGCCGACGCCGCCCGGTTCTCCCGCACGGCGGCGCTGATCGCCCGGGCCCCGCGCGGTGAACCGCAGGTCGGGGTCGGTCTGCAGGTGGCGGGCCGGGCCGTGCTGGAGCAGGACGGGCGCCGGGCGGAGGTGGCGGCCGGCGGGCTCGTGCTGTACGACACCGCGCGCCCGTACGCCGTCGACTACCCCGAGCGCTTCCGCACCCACCTGTTCCACCTGCCGCGCCGGCTGCTGGGCGTGCCGGAGCGCGACCTGCGGCGGGCCTCGGCGACGGCCGTCGGCCCCGCGGACGGGTGCGGGCCGGTGCTGCTGTCCTTCCTCGGCGGCCTCGCCGCCTCGGCGGACTCCTACCCCGCGCAGGTCGGCGACCGGCTGGCCGGCAGCGTCGCCGACCTGCTCAGCGCGCTGGTCGCCCAGCTCACCCTGGCCCGGACGGCGGACGGGCCGGACACCCCGAACGCGCACCTGGTCCGCCGGATCCGGGAGCACATCGAACGGCACCTGGGCGATCCGGCGCTCGCGCCCGAGCCGATCGCGAAGGCCCACCACATCTCGGTGCGCTACCTTCACCGGTTGTTCGAGGGCGAGGGGGTGACGGTGAGCAGGCTGATCCAGCAGCGCCGTCTGGAGGCGTGCGCCCGGGAGCTGACCCGGCGCGGCCCCACGGCGCCGACGGTCTCGGCCGTCGCCCAGCGCTGGGGGTTCGTCAACCCGGCACACTTCAGCCGGGCCTTCCGCGCCGCCTACGGCGTGCCGCCGCGCGAATGGCGGGCGCGGGGGTTAGGAGGAGGGACCGGCCGATGAGCCGGCGCGCACCACCGAACGGAAGCCAGGAGCGAAGAGTGTCCGACCCCACCCCCCTTCCCGACCGCGGACCGGTGCTCGACCGGGCGCTCCGGGAGTTCCTGGCCGCCCGGGCGGCCGACCGGTCGGCGGGGGAGCCGACGGACCTGCTCGCGCTGCTGGCCGCCGACGAGGGGCCCGACGGCGACGGCGGGGGCCACCCGGAGGCGGACGACCCCTTCGCCACCACCACCGAGTGGCTCGCCCTGCCCTGCGGCCCCACCGGCCGGGTGTCCGTCCAGGTGACCAGACCGGCCGGCGCCGTCGAGCCGTGCCCCGTGGTGCTGTTCCTGCCCGGCCTCGGCTGGTCGCCCGGCGAGGCCGCCGGCCACCGCCGGCTGGTCCGGGAGTTCGCCCTGGGCGCCGACGCCGCCGTGGTGTTCGTCGACTACGCGCGGGCGCCCGCCGCGCGCTACCCGGTGGCGGTCGAGCAGTGCCACGCCGTGGCGCGGTGGATCCAGGCGCACGGCCACGAGGTCGGGCTGGCGGGGGACCGGATGGCCGCCGTCGGCGACTCCGCGGGGGCCAATCTCGTGGCGGCCCTGACCCTGCTGGCGCGCGAGCGCGGGGACGTCCGGCTGGTCCAGCAGGTGCTGGTCTGCCCGGTGACCGACGCCGACTTCGACACGCCGTCCTACCACCGCTTCGCCACCGGGTACTTCCTGCACCGCGAGCACATGCGCCGGTACTGGGACGCCTACCTGCCGGACGAGCGGCGGCGCCGGGAGGCCACCGCGGCACCGCTGCGCGCCACCCCGGAGCAGCTCGCCGGGCTGCCTCCGGCGCTGG
This sequence comes from Kitasatospora sp. NPDC015120, assembly GCF_043080305.1. NCBI lineage: Bacteria > Bacillati > Actinomycetota > Actinomycetes > Kitasatosporales > Streptomycetaceae > Kitasatospora > Kitasatospora sp. NPDC015120. Next base: position 178,403 of record NZ_JBIBVJ010000006.1, read on the forward strand.
TGGTCACCGCCGAGGCCGATGTGCTGCGCGACGAGGGCGAGGCCTACGCGGGGCGGCTGCGGGCGGCCGGGGTGCCGGTGGTGGCGACGCGCTACCAGGGCACCGTGCACGGCTTCCTGCTGCTCGACGCGTGCTGTCCGACCGGGACGGCGCGCGCGGCGCTGATCCAGGTCGTCGACACCGTGCACGTCGCCCTGCACCGCCGGGCCTGGTGACGCCGGGTCCGGCGGTGCAGGGCGTGCGCGGCCGCGCCGGGCCGGGCGGGCCCGGGCGGCCGCTCAGCCCGTCGGCGGGGCCCAGTGCGCGTCCGGGACGGAGAGCCGGCGGGCCGTCAGGGCGGTGACCAGCAGGAGCAGCGCGGCCAGGGCCAGCGCGAGGGCCGGCCGGCCGTGGAGGACCAGGACCGCCCCCGCCAGGCCGCCGAGCAGCATCGCGAGTGCCGACAGGATCCGGCGGCCCGGGCGGGGCCCGGTGCCCCCGGCCGCCGGGGAGTCGGCGGCCAGGCCGGTCAGGGTGAGGGTGAGCACGGTGGTGGTGAGGTCGGGCACGCCGAGGCGGCGGGCCACGGCGTTCTGCAGGCCCATGCCCAGGCCCAGCAGCACGATCAGCGCGTACCGGGCGGCGCCGTCGTCGACGGCCGCGGCGGTGACGGCCGCCGCGGCCGTGAGGACGCTCTGGACACCGGTGGCCAGGGCCAGCAGCCGCCCGCGGTGGGCCGCCGGCCGGGCCGCCAGCCGTCCGCCGGTGAGCGCGCCGGCCAGGAAGGCCGCCAGCGACACCAGCGAGGCGGTGGCGGACAGGCCCGGGGTGCCCGCGAGGGCGAACCCCAGGAAGACCACGTTGCCGGTCATGTTCGCCACGAACACGTGCCCGAGCGCGAGGTAGCTGACCGCGTCGACCACTCCGGTGGTGACCGTCAGCAGCAGCATCAGCGGCGGCAGCGGTCCGTGCCGGTCGGTGCGCGGCGGGGCCAGCGTCCGCAGGGCGTCAGTCAGCAGCGCGCGCACCGGCCGCCGCTCCCGCCGTGGGGTCCGCGCGGTGCAGGACGGCCCGCGTGAGCAGGCCGCTGACCGGCCCGGCCGCCGCGGCGGCGAGCACCAGCCAGAGCGGCCAGGAGGTCAGTCCGACGGCGTGGTCGACGGACCAGCGGCCCGCGCCGGTGAGCGCGAGCGAGCCGGTGACCACGACCAGCACCAGCGGGTACTCGTAGCCGTCGTTCTGCACCCAGAGCCCGTGCGGCACCTTGACGGTGACCGCCACCGTCATCACGCCCATGGCGACCATGGCCGCCAGCGGGGTGAGCGCGCCCAGCGCCAGGAACAGGCCCGAGCCGATCTGCCCGGCGCCCGCGGCGAGCGCGGTGAGCGTCCCGCCCCGGAACCCGTCGTGCCGGAACTCCGCGGTCCCGCCGGCGAGGCCGTTGCCGCCGAGGCGGTGGCTCACCTTCTGCACGCCGTGCCCGGCGATGAGCAGGCCCACCACCACCCGGATGATCAGCAGTCCGGTATCCATCGTGTTCTGTTCCTGTCCCTGGTCGTGGTCATGGTGTCCGTGGTCGGTCGGGAGGGGGCGGCCCCGGCCCGGCGCACCGCGGGCCGGGGCCGGCGGGTGTCAGAGGACGAAGCAGGGGTCGAACGGCAGCTCCCGCTCGACGTTCCGGCCGCGCGAGACGCGCCAGGCGCGGTGCAGCTCGGACTCGGCGACGACCTCGCCGAGCAGCTCCGCCTGGCGGGCGCCGGCGGACTGGTAGCCGCCGAAGCGGGCGACCGGGCTCCACGCGGGGCTGACCGGCGGGAGCTCCTCGTCCAGGCCCTCGTACTCGGCGGCGGCGTGCACGATCCGGCCGCCGACGACGGTCAGCACGGACTCGATGTCCGGGATCTCCTGCTCGGGCACGGTGAAGAAGTCGGCGGACAGCACCGCGAGGTCGCCGTAGCAGCCGGGCCGGAGCACGCCCTTGACGTCCTGCTCGCCGGTGAGGGCGGCGCCCGCCGCGGTGTACATCGCGAGCGCGGTCGCCCGGTCCACCCGGTTCTGCGGCGGGCGCATCGCGAGGCCGCCGACCGTGCGGCCGGAGACCAGCCAGTGCAGGGCGACCCACGGGTTGTAGGAGGAGACCCGGGTGGCGTCGGTGCCGGCGGCGACGTTCAGGCCGCGGTCCAGCATCGCGCGGACCGGCGGCGCCTCGGCGGCGGCGCCGGCGCCGTAGCGGCGGGTGAAGGTCTCGCCCTGGAAGGAGAGGCGGTTCTGCACGGAGAGCGCGCCGCCGAGCCGGGCGATCCGGTCCAGGCTCTCCCCGGAGACGGTCTCGGCGTGGTCGAACAGCCAGCGGTTGCCCTGCGGAAAGAGGCCCTCGGCGGCGAGCTTCTCGAAGACGGCGAGGTCGCGGCGGATCGTCTCGTCGTAGGTGGCGTGCAGCCGGAAGCCCCAGCCGTTCTCCATGAGCAGCCGGACGGCCTTCTCGAACTCGCCTTCGTAGGAGCCGAGTTCGGGGCGCGGCTCGGCGAAGTTCTCGAAGTCCGCGGCGGCCCAGGTGAGGTTCTCGCCGGCGCCGTTGAGCCGCAGCCACGCGTCGCCGTCCTCGGGGCGGACCGTCTCGATCCAGCGCTTGAGGTCGTCCAGCTCCTGCCCGCCGGTCTGCGGGAACAGGTGGTAGGCGATGCGCAGCGAGAGCAGGCCCTCCCGGGCGAGTTCGGTGACCGTCGCGTAGTTCTCCGGGAAGTTCTGGAACCCGCCGGCGGCGTCGATCGCGGAGGTCAGGCCGAAGCGGTTCAGCTCGCGCAGGAAGTGCCGGGTGGAGGACTTGCGGTCCTCGGGCGGCAGGGCGGGGGCCTTGGCGAGGGTGGAGTAGAGGACCAGGGCGCTGGGGGCGGCCAGCAGCATGCCGTTGGGCTCGCCGGTGCGGCCCCGGACGATCTGGCCGCCCTTCGGGTCGGGGGTGGTGGCGTCGTAGCCGACGGCCTGCAGTGCGGCGCGGTTGAGGATCGCCGACTGGTAGAGGTGGAGGACGAACACGGGGGTGTCCGGCGCGGCCTCGTTCAGCTCGGCGGGCGTCGGCAGCCGGCGCTCGGCGAACTGCTCGGCCGACCAGCCGCCGACCACCCGCACCCACTGGCCCCTGGGCGTACGGGCGGCCTGCTCGCGCAGCATCGCCAGGGCCTGGCGCAGCGAGCGCACGCCGTCCCAGCGCAGTTCCAGCACGTAGCTGAGGCCGCCCCGGATGACGTGCAGGTGCGCGTCGTTGAGGCCGGGCACCACACGGCGGCCGAGCGCGTCGACGACGGTGGTCGCCGGTCCGACGAACGGGGCGACGTCGGCGTCGTCCCCGACGGCGGTGATCACCCCGTCCCGGATCGCGAGGGCGCCGGCCTGCGGGCGGCGGGCGTCCCCGGTGTGGATCTTCGCGTTGCGGACGACGACGTCGGCGGCGTTCGCGGCCGCGTCCTCCCCCGTGCGGGGGACGATCCCGCCGACCGGCATGACAGACACCTCGAAAGCCTCCTGTGCTGGGGTGCGGCCGCCGTCCGGGGCGGGCGGCGGCGGGGGTGGGCGGCCGGACGGGCCCGGGGGCCGGGCCCGCTCCTCCCACCGACTCCCCGACGGTAGGCCGGGCGGCCGGGGCCGGATTGGCCCACAGCGCACCGCCACCGTCCCGCCAGCGCACCTCCTGCGGCGCTCCTGGCCCGCCGACGCCCGTGCGGGCACGGCGAAGGCCCCGCCCTCCTCCGCTCTGGGGGAGACGGAGGCGGACGGGGCCCGCGATCGCCGTGCCGCCGGCCGGGGCCGGACGGGCACGGCCCGGTCAGCCGGGGCGGACCGGGGTACGGGGGGCGGGGCGGCGCTGCGCGGGGACGACGGTGACGGCCGGGCGCAGCGGATGCAGCGCGAGGACGGCCCGGGCGATGGCGTCGGAGTCGCCCAGGGTGACCGAGTTGACGCCCGGGCGGATGCCGGCCGCCGTCACCCAGTGCACCGCCTCGGTGGGGACGCCGTAGGCGAAGCGGCGCGGGTGCGCCCGCCCGGCGGCGTCCAGCAGGCGGTACGGGCGCTCGGTGACCGCCAGCCCGCCCGTCTCGTACCCGGGCCCGGTGGCGTCCGGGATCCGGTAGGTGCGGGCCTGCCCGTCGTCCAGCAGCCCGCGCAGCAGGCGGTCGCCGGTGCGCCGCACGTCGGGCTCGGGCAGCCGGGCCTCGACCAGGACGGCGGCGCGCAGCGGCGGTGCGTCGATCGCCGGGGAGTGGGCGGTGAAGGCGGGGCGGCCGCCGCGCGGGTCGATGGTGATCCGTACGTCCGGGCCGAGCAGGTCGACCACCCCGGCCTCGATCAGGGCGCGCAGTTCGTCGATCCGGGAGGCCGGCGGGCCGATGGACAGGAAGGCGTTCAGCGGGGTGTACCAGGACTCCAGGTCGTCGCGGTAGGACGAGCCCTCGATGCCGCCGTGGTCGACGGCGAGCCGGATCTCGTTGCGCAGGTCGCGCAGCACGTCCAGGGCGGCCTTGAGCGGGCCGTTGACGTTCCCGGCCCGGGCGTCGCGGACATCGCGCTCCAGGCGCTCGACGATCCACGCCCGGTGCTCGGCGCGGGAGGCGAAGCGCCGGCCCGCGTAGGGGTGGGCGAGCGCGTTCCAGTCCCAGCGCTGTGCGGCGCGGACCCCGTAGCGGTCGAGGATGCCGGTGGTGCGGCCGGAGCCGGGGGCGGCCAGGTACTCCTCGGCGAGCCGTTCGCCGTCCTCCGGGCGGCCGGCGGCGGCGAGCAGGGCGGCGTAGTAGACGGCCTCGACCTCGCGGGCGATCAGCGGCCACAGGTCGCGGGCGAAGCGCACCGGCTCGCCGGCGGCGGCCCGTTCGCGCAGCCGGGCCGCGTACGCCTCGGTGAGCAGCCGGGGGTGGTGGCGGCCGTGCGCGCCCTTCTCGTTCTCGCCGCGCGCGTGGTACGGCACGCCGCGCCGGGAGCCGGCCAGGATCAGCGGCTCCTGCCCGGACGGGTGGTAGACGAGCCGGCCGCCGCGCTCGGTGAACCGGCCGCCGCGGCCGCGGGTGAGCAGGGCGAGGTGGTCGAAGAAGTTGAGGCCGAGGCCGCGGACCAGGACCGGGCGGCCGGGCAGCAGGGCGGTGAGGTCGAGGTCGGCCGGGTTGGCGGGCGGCAGGTGGACCAGGCCGTGGGCGGCGGCGCTGCGGGCCAGGGTGCGTTCGGCGCCGGTGGGGCCGGTCGCCAGGTGGCCGAGGGCCAGCACCACCGCGTCCAGGTCGGCGATCCGGCGGCCGTTGGCGAGGACCAGCACCTGGGCGGCGTCGGGCAGCGGGTCGCTGTCGGTCAGCCGCACGGCGCGGGTGCGGTGCTCGACGATCCGGCAGTGTGCCGGGGCGGTGGCGCTCACCCGGCGGTAGACGTCGCGCAGGTAGCGGCCGTAGAAGGCGCGGGTCGGGTAGGTGTCGGGGGTGAGGGCGCGGGCCTCGGCCCGCACCTGGTCGTCGTACTCGCCCGGAGCGCCCTGCGGGACGGCCGACTTGGCCCATTCGTAGAGGCTGGGGCCCTCCTCGACCGGGCCGTCGACGGTGACGCTCGGGTCGGTGTAGACGGTGACCTGGGAGGCCACCGTGTTCATCAGCAGCAGCCGGGACTGGTTGGTGCGCCAGACCCGGCCGGCGCCGGGCGGGTAGGGGTCGACGAGGTGGACGGTGAGGGCGGCGGCCGACGGGCGGGCGCGCTCGTTGGCCAGCAGGCGTTCGAGGACGGACAGGCCGCGCGGGCCGGCGCCGACCACGGCGATCCGGCGGTGGCGGGCGGTGGTCGGGCCGGGGGAGTGGGGAGCCATGGATGATGTCCTCCCGTGCTTCGGGCCCCGCGGGCCGTTCGGGCCGTCGGGGCCGTTCGTCGGAGTGACGCCCCGCCGGACGAAGGCGGAGTCCGGCGGGGCGTCGGCCGGGGGGCGTTGCGGGTCGCGGGTGTTGCGGGTCGCGGACGCGACCAGGGGCGGGTGCTACGGGTGGCGCAGCAGGATCTTGCCGAGGCTCTGCCGGCCCTCCAGCCGGGCGTGCGCGGCGGGGGCGTCGGCGAAGTCGTAGGTGCGGTCGATCCTGGCCCGCAGGGTGCCGTCGAGCAGTCCGGCGAAGAGCGCGCCGGTGCGGGCGGTGAACTCCTCGCGGGTGAGCACGTGGTGGGTGAGGCTGGGCCAGGTGAGCTTCAGCGAGCCCTTCTGGACCAGCGTGAACGGGTCGATCGGGTCGGGCTTGCCGCTGGCGCGGCCGTAGACGACCAGGGTGCCGCGCGGGCGCAGCGAGTCGAGGCTGTCGGCGAAGGTGTCCTTGCCGACCGAGTCGTAGACGGCGTCGGCGCCCGCGCCGTCGGTGATCCGGCGGACCGCCTCGCGGAAGTTCTCCCGGTCGTAGCGGACGACGGCGTCGGCGCCCAACTCGTGGACCAGTGCGGCCTTCTCGTCGGTGGAGACGGTGCCGATGACGTACGCCCCGGCCCGCTTGGCGAACTGGACCAGGAACTGTCCGACCCCGCCGGCGGCGGCGTGCACCACGACCACCTGGCCCTTGGCGACCGGGTGCGAGTCGTGCGCCAGGTAGTGCGCGGTGAGGCCCTGGAGCATCGCGGCGGCGGCCGTGCCGGAGTCCAGGCCGTCCGGCACGGTGGTCGCCAGCCGTACCGGGACGGTGACGAACTCGGCGTAGGCGCCGGGGAGTTCACCGTAGGCGACGCGGTCGCCGACGGCGAGTTCGGTGACGCCGGGGCCGACCGCGTCGACCGTGCCGACGGCGTCCATGCCCGGGACGAAGGGCAGGGCGACGGGGAAGACACCCTGGCGGTGGTAGACGTCGACGTAGTTGACGCCGATGACCTCGGTGCGGATGCGGATCTCGCCGGCCGCGGGTTCGGTCACCGGCACGTCGTCGACCTGGAGCTGCTCGGGGCCGCCGGGGGCGTGGACGCGGATCGCCTTCATGGGGTGGTACCTCGGCTGTTCTGGTAGGCGGGTCGGGTGGGAACGGGCGGCGGCGGGCTGCCGCCGCCCGGGTCTTGGGCCGGCGCGGGCGCCGGGGCCGGGGCCGGTTCCGTCGGTGGTGCGGCCGCCGCCGTCGCCGCCGCCGGCGCGGGCCGGTTGGCGAGCAGGCCGCCGCCGATCATCAGCGCCCCGCCCAGCAGTTGCAGCGCCGTCGGTGCGAGGCCGAGCGCCAGCAGGGCGACGAGCACCGTGAAGGCCGGCTCCAGTTGGAGCACGCTCGCCGTCTCCCACGGCCGCAGCCGCTCCAGCGCCAGGTGCAGGGTGACGTAGGCGAGGCAGAAGTTGGTGACGGCGAGCAGGAGTTGGAGGCCGAGGGTGCCGGCCGTCGGGTGCCAGCGCAGCGGCCCCGGCGCCAGCAGCAGGACCGGCAGCAGCACGACCGCCGCCGGGACCAGCCGCCACAGCGCCAGGAGCGGCGCCGGCACCGTGGCCATCAGGGCCTTGGCGGGCAGGAAGGCGAGACCGGCCAGCACCGCGCCCGCCAGCACCAGCGCGTCGCCGCTGCCGACGCCGGTGAAGCCCGCGCCGGGGTCGCGCAGCACCACCAGCACCCCGCCGGCCAGGGTCACCGCGAGCCCGGCCGACTGCCGTGCCCGCAGCCGGTCGCCGAGCAGCAGCACGGAGGCCAGCACGGCCGTCGGGCCCTGGAGCTGGATGAGGAAGCCGCCGTTGACCGGGCTGGTCCGGCTCAGCCCGCTGATCACCAGGGCGAGCGAGAGACCGGTGCCGACCACCGAGACGAAGCCCAGCCGCAGCCAGTCCCGCCCGCCGAGTCCGGCCGGGACCAGCGGCCGGCGCCGCACCACCAGCCGTCCGGCCAGCAGCACGGCGCCGATCGACAGGTTGAGCTCGGTGGTCAGCAGCGGGTCGATCTCGCGGGTGACCCGGTTGGCCAGCACGGCGCCGGCGCCGAAGAAGGCGGCGGTCAGCAGCGCGAACGCGTACCCCTGCGTGCGCACGATGGGCTCAGCGCGCCTTCACGCGGACCGTGTGCCCGCGCTCGACCCCGTACCGGGCGGCGAAGTCGCCCTGGTTGAGGGCGAGTCCGAGCTGGTCGCGGCTGGCGATGTAGGCGAGCGGCTCGCCCTCGCCGGTCTCGCCGAAGGTGCGGCGCAGCGGGGTGGTGAGCCGGGTGCCGCCGATCTCGATCTCCAGCTCGGCGTCGAACGCGATGCCCCGGGCGTCCAGGAATTCCCGGGTGATGCTCGTCCAGACGTTCCCGTAGTTCTTGTCGAGAATCGCCACCTCGCCGATTATCCAGTCGCCCTCGACGACCGGCTCGGCGACGTCGAGAAGGGTGATGTCGGCCGCCTCGATTTCCTCGCCGATTTCGCTGAAAGGTACTCCGTTGGCGATGTGCGCGGCCGCCGAAATAACGATGTCGCGCCCGTAGAACGTCGGGTCGATGACGGGCCGGCGGACCTTGTCGGCGGTGATCCGGCGGACCTCGGCCACGCCCGCCTCCTTGACGATCCGGGTCAGCAGGCCGTTGTTGGGGGCGAAGTAGGTGTGCCCCTGGGGGGTGCGCAGCCCGATCGCGTTGTCCTGGACGCCGGTGTGCGGGAAGGTGACGCAGGCGAAGACCGCGTCCGCCGGGAAGTAGCGGAACGAGTCACGGATGTACAGCCCGGCCTCGTAGATGTCGAACGGGGTGACGTCGTGCGTGACGTCGACGATGTTGGCGTGGGGGGCGATGCTGAGCACCATGCCCTTGCAGATGCCGACGGCGTCGTCGACGAGCCCGAAGTCGGTGAGCAGCCCGACGATCGGCCGGGCGGCGAGCAGGCCGGGGCCGGTGGACGGGGCGGGGGTGCTGGCGGAAGCGGACATGCTGAAACCCTTTCAGGATTACCGAAACGGGGTGGCGTGCATGACGGTCCGGGATTTTTGCGGCGGTGAATCGCCCGGGTAAAGGACGGTTCAAACGGCCGAGATTGAAGCGAGGCTAGCATCCGGTCGGCCGCGAAGAAAGCGTGTGCTGTTGCGGCTGTATGAAGTCAATTTGAAGAAGTGGAACGATACCGCCCGTTTGCCGGATTGTGCCCGGCGGGCGTGCCGGGCGGGCCGCGGGCGGAAATGATACGGGCATGAACCGTCGCGGGCCGGGGCGGCCGGGGGAAGCCGGCCCCCGCCCGGCCCGGGAGGTCCCGGATGCCGCCACGGGCGCCCCCGGCCGGCCTGACCGCCCGCAGCGGGACGGGAGCCGGCCGGGCCGCGAACGCCGCGGCAAGGAACCGCATATGACGGTGCGTCCGGCGCCACGGCCGGCAAGTTGCGGGTGAGCGGCGCGGCGTGATTGGCTGCCGCCCGATGGTCGGCTTCCGCGCAGGCCGGGAGGCCGGGTTCGCGGACGGCCACCCGCTCGCGGTGGAGGGACGGGCGGCGCCCGCCCGCCTGCGAGCGGGCATGACCAGCGAGCCGGGTGGGGCGGGCGGGTCCGCGCCGGCCGCCCCATTCGGTGGACGCCCCCCGGCGGCACGGCCGTTCGCCCGCCGCACGCGCGTGCGGCGGGTCCGCGCCCCCCGGAAGGTCACGATGGCGACACCGGTCACCGCAATCGGCCGAAGACGGGGACAACGCGCCGCCGGGCGGCTACGGTCGGTCGGGCAGTCGGACGACCCGGGGGGTGGCACATGGCCATGAGTATGTCCATGACGGTCAACGCCCGCCCGGACGCGGGAATGCCGGAGCAGGAGCTCTTCGCCCAGCGCCCCCAGAAGGCCTCGCCGGTGGTCGGCGGAGGCAATCCGCACACCGAGCAGCGGACGGTCGTGCTCACCGCCGAGGAGGAAACGGCCGCCCGGCGCACCGCGGCCCCGGCCGGATCGCGCCGCCTCCCGCCGGCCCCGACCGCCGAACTGGTCGGCCGCACCGAGGCGTTGGCGGCGGTCGGCGCCGCACTGGACGGCGGCGGAGGGCTGGTCACCCAGGCGACGACCCTGCACGGGCTCGGCGGCGTGGGGAAGACGGCCCTGGCCCTGCACTACGCCTACGCGCACCTGGACGACTACGACCTGGTGTGGTGGATCACCGCCGAGTCGCCCGAGCAGCTCGCCGAGGCCTTCGCCGACCTCGCCGTCCACCTGCACCGGGACTGGGCGCTCGCCGAGTCGCCCAGCCGGCAGGTCGCCTGGGCGCTGGCCTGGCTGAGGGCGCACCAGCGGTGGCTGCTGGTCTTCGACAACGTCGAGGACCCGGTCCACCTGACGCCCTACCTGGGACGGCTGCTCGGGCGCGGCCACCACCTGGTCACCAGCCGCCGCGCCGACGGCTGGCACGAGGGCATTCGGCCGATCCGCATCGACGTGCTCGACGCGCCGCTCGCCGTCCGGCTGCTGCACCGGGCCGCCGGGCGCGGCGAGGAGGGCGACGAGATCGACGAGTCCGAGTGCGGCGAGGCCCGGGCCCTCGCCGACGAACTCGGCCACCTGCCGATCGCGCTCGCCCAGGCCGGGGCCCACATCCGGCAGACCGGAACCACCTTCCGTGCCTTCCGGGAGCTGCTGCGCACCGTGGCGCCGTCGACGTCCGGCGCCATGCCGAGCGCCCTCGACACGGTGTCCCGGCTCTGGCGCACCACGCTGCGCACCGTCCAGGAGAGCGCCCCGTTCGCCGTCGAGCTGCTGCGCACGCTGGCCTGGTACGCACCCGAGGCGCTGCCGCGCGAGGCGCTGCTGCCGTTCGGCTCCCGGCGCCCGGACGAGGTGGACACCGCCCTGAGGGTGCTGGCCGACTACAGCCTCGTCACCCTCGGCCCGCGCACCGTGGCCGTCCACCGCCTGCTGCGCAGCACCCTGCGGGCCGGCGACGAGGACCGCAGGGTGTGGGCGCGGGCGGAACGCAACCTCGCCGGCGCGGTGGCACGCCTCTGGCCGCAGGCGGACCAGGCCGTCCGCCGGGCCCTGCTGCCGCACGTCCGGGAGCTGACGACGGCCGGCCGCACCTCGCCGGACCCCACCCCGGAGACCGTGGAGCTCTACCGGCTGGCCGCGGCCGAACTCGCCGCGCCGGAGCAGCGGGTCTTCGTGATCCCGCTGGTGACGGCGGTGGTGGAGGGACAGCGCCGGCTGCTCGGCCCGGACCACCTCGACACGCTCGCCTCCCGGGGCCGGCTCGCCGAACTCCACGCCCGGGTGGGCGACCCGGTCAGGGCCGTGGAGCTGTGCGAGGCGGTGGTGGCCGACCGCTCCCGGGTGCAGGGGCCCGACCACCCCGCCGTCCTCGCCGACCGCTTCTCGCTGGCCCACGCCCGTCGCAAGGCCGGCGACCACCGGCGTGCGGTCGAGGAGTTCCGGACGGTGGTGGCGGAGCGGACCAGGGTGCTCGGCGCCGCGCACCGGGAGACCCTGGCCGCGCGCGGCGGCCTGGCGTACGCGCTCCAGCTCGCCGGCCACCACCGCGAGGCGGTGGGCGAGTTCGAGCAACTGCACGAGTGCCTGGTGCGGGAGCTGGGCGCGGACCACGAGGACACCCTGGCCAACCGCAACAGCCTCGCGTACGCCCAGCTCAGCGCGGGCGAGCACCGGCTCGCCCTGGAGCTCTACGCGCAGGCCGTCGCGGACCGGGCCCGGGTGCTGGGCCCCGACCACCCGGACACGCTCACCAGCCGCGGCTGGCTCGCCGACGCCCACGACGAGGCGGGCGACCACCCGGCGGCGGTCGCCGAGTACGCGGCGGTCGTCCGCGACCGCACCCGGGCCCAGGGCGCGGACCACGTGCAGACCCTGGAGGCCCGGGCCGGCCTGGTGACGGCGCGGAGCGGGGCGGGGGACCTCACGGGCCTGGTGGCCGACGTGGCGGCCCTGCTGGCCGACTACACCCGGGTGCTCGGCCCGGACCACCCGGAGACCCTCGACGCCCGTTCCGGGCTCGCCTGGGCCCATGAGACGGTCGGCGAGTACCGCCGGGCGGTGGTCCTCTACGAGGCCGTGGTCCAGGACCGCGTGCGGATCCAGGGGCCGGACCACCTGGACACCCTGGAGGCGCGTTCGGAGCTGGCGCAGGCCCGGCAGCTCGCCGGCGCGCCCGGGGCGGAGCTGTCCGACCGCGAGCGGCTCGTCGCGGACCGGCTGCGCATCCAGGGGCCGCACCACCCGGACACCCTGGCGGAGCGGGAGCGCCTGGTGCGCGCCTGCCAGCGGGCGGGCGCGGACGACCGGGCGGTCCGGCTCGCCGACGTCCTGGTCGCGGACCGGACGCGGGAACAGGGGGCGGACCACTCCGACACCCTGAACGCGCGGTGGACACTGGCCTGGCTCTGCTCCAACGCCGGCCGGCACGACCGGGCGACTGCCGCCTTCGAGCTCCTGGCGGCCGATCACCTCCGGCTCCACGGGGCCGACCACCCCATGACGCTCAACGCGCGGTGGTGGCTGGCCTGGGCGTGCCGGCGTGCCGGGCAGCACCGCCGGGCGGTCGTCCTCTACGAGGCCCTCTGCGCCGACCGGCTGCGGGTCTCGGGCGCGGACCACCCCGAGACCCTGGCCGCGCGCGCCGGGCTGGCCTGGGCGTGCGGCGACGCGGCCGAGCACGGGCGGGCCCTCGACGTCCGGGAGTCCCTGCTCGCCGACCGGGAACGCCTGCACGGCCCGGACCACCCCCGGACCCTGGAGGCCCGTGCCTACGTGGCCCAGGCGCTCGCCGGCATCGGCGACCACGAGGCCGCCGTGGAGGCCCACCGGACACTCGTCGGGCACCGCACGCGCACCCAGGGGCCGGCCCACCCGGACGTCCTCGGCGCGCGCTGGAACCTGGCCCTCGCCCTGGAGGACGCCGGCCGGCACCGCGAAGCGATCGAGCAGTTCGAGGCGCTGACCGCCGATCAGACCCGGCTGCGCGGCGCCGACCACCCGGACACGCTGCACGCCCGGTTCGGCCTGGCGTCCGCGTGCGCGACGGCGGACGACAGCCGCATGGTGGACCTCTTCGAGAGCCTCGTGGCCGACCGGACCAGGATCCAGGGGGCGGACCATCCGGCGACGCTGGGTGCCAGGGGATGGCTCGCGTGGGCCTGCCACCTGACCGACCGGCCCGGCCGGGCGGCCGAGCTCTACGAGCTGCTGGTGGCGGACCACGTGCGGGTGCAGGGCGCGGACCACCCCGCGACGCTGAGCACCCGTTCGGAGCAGGCCGACGTGGCCCGGGCGTGGGGCGATCACCGGCGGGCCCGGGACCTCTACGAGCGACTGCTCGCCGACTGCACCCGGGTGTGGCGGGCGGACCACCCCAGGACGCTCCAGACGCGCCGTTCCCTGGCGCGGGCCTGCGCGGACACGGGCGACCACCGTCGTGCGGCGGTCCTGCTGGAGGAGGTGGCGGCGGGCTGGGAACGGGTGCGGGGAGCCGATCACGAGGAGACGCTGGCCGCCCGGTGGAGTCTCGCCCTGGCGTACCGGAAGGCCGGCGACTACGGCCGGGCGCTGGAGCTCCACCGGGCCGTGGTCGCCGACCGGATCCGGGTGACCGGCGCCGACCGGCCCGCGACCCTCCTCGCGAGGTTCGGACTGGCCTGGGCCCACCAGGACGCCGGAGAGCCGGCCCTCGCCGCGGAGCTCCACGAGGAACTGCTGCGGGACCGGCTCCGGATCCACGGGCCCGACGACCCGCTGTCCCTGGAGGACCGCTCCTCGCTGTTCCGCGCGCTCGTGCTCGCCGGCCGCTTCCGCGAGGCGCTCGCGGGGTACGCGGCCCTGCTGGAGGACCGGATCCGGCTCCAGGGCGCCGACCATGACGACACGCTCGACGAGCGCGCGCACCAGTCCTGGGCCCTCGGCCAGGCGGGGAGCCACCGGGAGGCGTGGGGAGCCCACGAGGCGCTGCTGCGTGACCGGATCCGCCTCCAGGGGCCCGACCACCTCGACACCCTCGGGGCCCGGTCCGGCGCGGCGTACAACCTCGGACGCCTCGGCAGGCTCCGCGAGGCGCTCGCCGCGAGGGAGGCCCTGGCCGCGGACCGGGCCCGGATCCAGGGGGCCGAGCACCCCGACACGCTGGACGCGCGTTCCTGGGTGGTGGCCCTCCGCCGGGACGGCGGTGAGCACCGCGCGGCCGCCGGGCTCTACGAGGCCCTGATCGCGGACCGGGTCCGGATCCAGGGCCCGGACCACCCGGACACGCTCTCCGAACGCCGCAACCGGAGCGTCGGCCACCGCCGGGCGGGCCGGTACCGCAGCGCGGTGCGCGAGCGCGAGCTCCTGGTGGAGGACACCACCCGGCTGTGCGGGCCGGAACACCCGGACACCCTCACCGACCGGGCCAACCTGGGCCACGCCCTGCGGTGGGGCTGGGACCACGCCGCGGCCGCCGAGGTCTACGAATCCGTCAGGGCCGACCTCGCCCGGCTGCGCGGGCCGGGCCATCCGGCCACGCTGGACGCGCTGGACAACGTCGCGCTCAACCTGCGCCGGGCCGGGCGGTACCCGGAGGCGCAGGCCCGCTACCGGGAGCTGGTCACCGTCGCGGCGGGCGCCCTCGGCCCGGAGCACCCGGTCGTGCTGCAGGCCCGCTCGGACCTCGCCGTCACCCTGCGGGACGTGGGGCAGCACGGCGCGGCGAGGGACGCGCTGACCGCGCTGACGGCCGACTGGGAACGGGTGCTGGGCCCCGGCCACCCCGGGCTCTTCGAGGTCGGGCGCCGCCTCGCTCACGCCTCCCGGCTGGCCGGCGACCCCGGGGCCGCCGTGGCCGTGCTGGCCCCGCTGGCCGACCGGGCGACGCGGACGCTGGGCGCGGCGCACCCGGAGGCGGTCGAGACCCGGGCGGCCCACGCCCTGCTGCTGGCCCTCGGCGAGCGGCCGTTCCGCGCGGTGGTGCTGCTGGGGGTGCTGGCCGAGGAGTGCGTGGAGAGCCGCGGCCCGGGCCACCCGCTCACCCTCCGGGTACGCCAGGACCTCGCGTTCGCGCGGCACCTGGCCGGTGACCACACCGGGGCGGTGCGGACCTACGACACCGTGGTCGCGGACTCCGGGCTCTGGCCCGATCCGCCCCTCGCGGGCGCCGCCGCGCTGCTCGCGGCGGGACACCGGACCGGCGACCAGCCGACGGTGGCCGTCGGCGGCCGCCGGACGGGCGACGCCCCGCCGCTGCCCACCCTGATGGTCGGCCTCGCCCGGGCGCTGGCGGCGAGCGGTCGCACCGGAGCGGCGCGGGACCTGCTGCTCGCCACCTGCGCGGGGCGCGACGCGCTGATGGGGCCGGAGCATCCGCTCGCGGTCGAGAGCCGGGAGGCGCGGGCGGCCCTGACGACGGGCGAACCGCCCGCCGGACCGCTCGCCGGCCTGCCGCCGGGCCCCGCCGCCCCGGAGCCTCCCCCCGGTACCGCCCCCGCCCCGCGCCCCGCGCCGGAACGGCCCGCCGTGCCCGCCGCAGCCGCCGCCCCGGTGGCGTGGCGGCCCCGGATCACCCTGCTCGACGAGCCCGAGGTGGGCGTCCCGGCCCGGCTGAGCCTGCGGCTGGAGGCGGCCGGCGACCAGGCCGGGGCCGACCCGGCCCGGCTGCCGGAGCTGCACCTGGTGGCCGCGCCGCTCTCCGACGCGGTGATCGACCCGCCCGTCGCCGACTACCTGCCCTCGGGCGGGCCGGCCGCGTTCGCCCTGACCCCGGCCGTGCCGGGGCCGCACCGGGTCCGGTTCACCCTCTTCGACCGGGGGTTCGGAGTCGCGCTGCAGGACTTGGTGGCCGTCGTCGACGTCGCTGCGGCGGCCGACGGCGAGGAACACGGACAGGAGCAGGAGTAGCCACGTGCCCCGGGACCTCGTCGTCGAGATCCGGCAGAACCCCTCCGCCGACTACACGCTGCTGCCGCGCCAGGGCGGGCCCGTCGACCGGCCGGGCCCGCGGCGGGCGGAGCCCCTGGACCTGAAGGTCTCCCTGCGCCGCCACGGCACCGCCGACCTGCTGCACATGGCGGTCAACCGGGCGGGCGTCCGGGAGCCGTTGACCCGCGGCCACCACGCCTTCCTGGACGTCTCCGCCGGCCGGCTGCTCCAGCTGGGCGCCCGGATGCGGCGGGCCTGGAAGGAACAACTCGTCGAGTACCCGGTGACGGACGAGGACGGGATGCCGCTGGGCTACCCGTTCGCGTCGGCCGTCGACCTCTCCGAGTGGAGCCCGCTGGCCCGGAGCCGGACGGAGGAACTCCTGGAGGAGGGGCGGTTCGCCTTCGACGAGATGCTCGCCGGGCCGGGCCGCGACCTCGCCGAGCTGCGGGCGTTCCTCGTCGGGACGCTCACCGAGGAGGGGCCGTTGCGGGTCAGCTTCGACTCCGACCTCCACCTGCCCTGGCCGATGATGGCCGTGACGGTCGGCCAGGGGGAGCCGTGGCAGGACTTCCTCGGCTACCGGCACCAGATCGAGCAGACCGGAGCCGCCTACCCCAGGGCCCAGGCGTCCTACCCGCCCCGGACCCGGGCGGTGACCAGCCTCAACACCGACAGCGCCCTGGAGTCGGTCGGCCGGGCGCCGGAGGTGCGCAAGCTGCTGGAGGAGCGGACGGAGCTGACCGTCCGCACCGAGTCGACGCGCTTCCTGGAGGCCTTCTCCGGGGCGGTGCTCGACGAGGACCTCATGTACTTCTGGTGCCACGGCCAGTTCGTCGCCAACGGCTCCCTCTACGCCCAGCTGAGCGTCCGCCTCTCGGATCCGCGGGACATCGACGCGGACCTGGTGCGCCGGCTGCGCCGCAACCACCAGGACGTGCCCGAAGCCCTGTTCCGCCCCTTCGTGCTGCTGAACGCCTGCTTCGCCGGGCAGTCGGCCGAGGCCGAGCTGGAACACCTCGGCCGGGCCCTCGTGGAACTCGGGGCCAGCGGCGTCCTCGGGCCGCAGATCGAGATCCCGCAGGTGTTCGGGGCGGAGTACGCCTTCGCCTTCCTCGACCTGTACCTGTCGGGACAGGCCACGGCGGGCGAGATCACCTGGTGGCTGGCCCGCCGCTTCGCCGACGTCCACCGCAATCCGCTCGCCCTCACCTATTCCCTGCACTGCGGGATTGACAGCATGCTGGAGCTGACGCCGTGACCCATGCCGTGGTGGACCTCGACGAGGACGGACGGCTGCTCGTGCCGGGCACCCGGACGCCGGTGCCGGAGGCCCGGGTGGCCGAGCACCTGGCCCGCCACCTGCGGGTGCCGGAGCGGGCGACCGACCTGTACGTGTACGTGCACGGCTGGCAGACCGGCGCACAGGCGGCCGGGCGGGCGGCGGACGCCCTGATCGCGCGGGCCGTCGACCTGGCGCGGACGGCGCCGGCGGCGTACCCGGGGCTGACGGGGCGCGGGTACCGGCCGTGGTGCGTGGTGGTGCGCTGGCCGTCGTCGAGCCTGCCCTCACCGGCCGGGTACCGGCGGATCCGGGACCGGGCGCACGCGATGAGCGGGCCCGGGCGCGGGCACGCGGGCTTCGTGATCGGGCACCTGCTCGGCTACCTGGACGCGACGCGCGGGCGCCCGGACGCCCCGGAGGTGCTGGCGAACCGTTCGGGGCAGTACCTGCACCTGGTGGGGCACTCCTTCGGCGGCCGGTTCCTGTGCGAGGCGGTGCAGTGGGCGGCCGAGCGCCCGGCGGCCGGGCCGCGGGTCCTGGGGTGGGGCGGGCGCACGGATCCGTCGCGGCCGTTCACGGTGGACAGCGCGCTGGTGTTCCAGATGGCCGCGCCGCGCGACGCCTTCGACCGGCTGTTCCCGCAGCTGTTCCGGTCACCGGAGCAGCCGGGGCGGCGGGCCCGGCCGGGGGCGCCGTTGCGCGGGCCGCTGGTGCTGACGCACTCCCGCTGGGACCGGGCGACCGGCTACTGGCACCTGCGGGCCGAGGGGCAGCCGGGGATCGGGCACTCGGGGGTGGGGACGGCGCCGGTCCGGCAGTTCTCGACGACGCTGCTGGCCACGCACACGCCGTACCCGAAGCGGGTGCTGGACCACCCGATCGTCAACGTCGACGCGGGCCGGGTGTTCCGGGGGAGCGCGGCGGGGCGCAGGCTGGCGCCGGCGGGCGCGCACTCGGACTTCCAGCACCCGGAGTCGGCCCACCTCCTGCTGAGCCTGGCGGCCTTCTCCCGGTGAGCCGGCGCGAGGCGGGGCGGCCGTCGGCGCTATCGTCCGATTGCCCGATTCGGCCGCGGTCCTCACCTGATGATCACCCGCCCGCCGGCCCCGTGACGCCCCCCGTACGGCGCCGTCCCGTCCAATACCGTCCGTA
This sequence comes from Kitasatospora sp. NPDC015120, assembly GCF_043080305.1. NCBI lineage: Bacteria > Bacillati > Actinomycetota > Actinomycetes > Kitasatosporales > Streptomycetaceae > Kitasatospora > Kitasatospora sp. NPDC015120. The sequence goes on from NZ_JBIBVJ010000006.1 coordinate 196,608, forward strand.
CACAGCCGGTGCCCGCACCGGTCCAGCCCAGCGTACGGAAGGCAGTCCAGACCCATGGCCCGCACAGACGACCAGGCCTCGCACGACCAGCAGTTCCGGGAGGCGGCGACCCGGCTGGGGATCGGCCGCCGCCGCTTCCTGACCGTCACCTCGGCCGCCGCCGCGCTGGCGTTCACCACCAACCTGCCGAGCGCCCACGCCGCGGACGCCGAGATCGCGCCCCGCACGCTGACCGAGAACCCGTTCACCCTCGGCGTCGCCTCCGGCGACCCGCTCAGCGACGCCGTCGTGCTCTGGACCCGCCTCGCGCCCCGCCCGCTGGAGCCCGGCAACGGCCTGCCGCCCACCGGCGTGGTCAAGGTCGACTGGGAGATCGCCCGGGACGAGCACTTCCGCAAGGTCGCCCGGCGCGGCACCGCCAAGGCCCACGCCGAGTTCAACTACACGGTGCACGTGGACGTCGACGGCCTCGACGCGGACCGCGTCCACTGGTACCGCTTCAAGGTCGGCAGCTGGATCAGCCCGGTCGGCCGGACCCGCACCTCCCCGGGGCGCGGCCGCCGGATCCACGAGGTCCGCTTCGGCCTGGTCTCCTGCCAGGCCTACGAGGACGGCTACTTCACCGCCTACAAGCACCTCGCGAACGAGGACCTCGACGCCGTCTTCCACGTCGGCGACTACATCTACGAGTACGGCATCGACGCCGTCGGCGGCGACCGCAAGTACACCGACCGCACCCTGCCGTCGCTGTTCAACCACGAGACCACTACCCTGGAGGACTACCGGCTGCGGTACGCCCTCTACAAGACCGACCCCGACCTCCAGGCCGCGCACGCCGCGCACCCCTGGTTCGTCACCTGGGACGACCACGAGGTGGAGAACAACTACGCGGCCGGCATCCCGGAGAAGAACCAGTCGGTGGAGGCCTTCGTCGCCCGCCGTGCCGCCGCCACCCGCGCCTACTGGGAGAACATGCCGCTGCGCATGCCCCGGCCGGACGCCACCGACCTCAAGCTCTACCGCCGTCACCACTACGGCAGGCTGGCCCAGTTCGACATCCTCGACACCCGCCAGTACCGCTCCGACCAGGCCAACGGCGACGGCTGGCAGTTCCCCACCCCGGAGTCGGAGGACCCGGCCCGCACGCTGATGGGCGCCACCCAGGAGCGCTGGCTGCTGGACGGCTTCCGCTCGTCCAAGGCGGTGTGGAACGTCGTCCCCCAGCAGGTGGTCTTCTCCCGCCGGAAGAACACCACCGAGGCGAAGTCCCGGCTCTCCATGGACGCCTGGGACGGCTACCCGGCCGCGCGCGAGCGGCTGCTGGCCGGCGTCGAGGACATCGGCGTGGAGAACCTGGTCGTCCTCACCGGTGACGTGCACGTCGCCTACGCGATGGACGTCAAGCGCGACTTCGACGACCCGGACTCGCGGACCGTCGGCGTGGAGATCGTCGGCACCTCGATCGCCAGCGACGGCGACGGCGCGGAGCGCCCGGGCAACTGGGCCACCCTGACGGCCGCCAACCCGCACATGAAGTTCTACGACGGGCGGCGCGGCTACACCGCGATCACCCTGAACGAGGAGCACGCGCGGGCCGACTACCGGGTGATCTCGCACATCACCCGCCCGGGCGGCACGGTCAGCACGGCCGCCTCCTTCGTCAGCGAGGCCTACAACCCGGGCATGCAGCGCGTCTGACGCCCCGCCCTCCCCGGCCACCGGCCCGGTCGTACCGTCTTCCGACGCGGTACGCCCGGGCCGGTCCCGTGTCCGCCCCCGGGCAACCCCGTCCGCCCCTCCGGGGGCACCCCGCCCCGCCGCGAGGCAGGGTTCGTGGACGATGCGGAGGTGTCGTGAACCTGCGGTGATCGGCCGTTGATCGGCCGTAGAGCAGGGCCGTGGAGCATCTGCGGGCAGGGGAACCCGGCTCGGCGGTCACCACCGCCCGGCGCCGCCCTCGGTGCACCGCCCCGGCGGCCCGACCCCTGGTCCCCGGTAGTTGGCCAACCCACGGAAGGCGGACGGAGCATGGACGGCGTTCACACCCTGCAGTCGGCGGCGGGCTTCGGAGAGCTGCTCAGGATCCGGCGCGAGCGCATCGGCCTGACCCAGCAGGTCCTCGCCGATCACGCGACCCTGAGCGTCCGGGCGATCCGCGACATGGAGAGCGGACGGGTGCAGCGCCCCCGGCAGGAGACGGTCCGGCTGCTGGCCGACGCGCTGCGGCTGGAGGGCCGCAGCCGCTCGGTGTTCGAGGCGGCCGCGCGCCGCCAGGCGCTCGCCGAGGAGCCGCGCGACGAGCCGGCCGCCCCGCCGGTGGCCCGCGGCGCGATCGTCGGCCGCGAGCCGGAGACGGACGTGCTGACCGAGGCCCTGGCCGTGCACGGCGACCGGCTGGTCACGGTGACCGGCCTCGGCGGGGTCGGCAAGACCCGGCTGGTGCTGGAGGCGGCCGGCCGGCTGCACCTGTCGGCCCACTGGTCGGTGCGCTGGACGGACTGGGCCCGCCAGCCCGGGATGGGCCCCGAGCGCCGGGACGAGCTGGTCCGGGCCATCGGCAGCCGCCCCACCCTGCTGGTCCTGGACGGCGCCGACCGCGGCGTGGAGCCCGCGCTGCTGGACGAGCTGTTCCAGCGCTGCCCCGGCCTGCGGGTGCTGATCACCGCCCGGGTCGCGCAGCCGCTGCCCGGCGGCCAGGTGATCCCGCTCGCCCCGCTGCCCACCCCCGGTCCGGAGCTCGACCACGATCCGGTGGCGCTCGCCGAGGTGGGCGCCGTCCGGCTGCTGCTGTCGCACCTGCGCCGGCTGCGCCCCGGCTACCGGCTGGAGCCGGAGGAGGCGCCGGCGGTGGCCGCGCTCTGCCGGCTGCTCGACGGCCTGCCGGGCGCGCTGGAGCTGGCCGCGGCCTGGTCGACCGTGCTCTCGCCGCGCCAGCTGGTGGCCCGGCTGGCCGAGGGGCCGTTCCAACTGGCGCCGCCCCCGGCCGGGTTCGGCGGGAGCGGCGGGGTCGGCGAGGCGCTGGACGCGGCGCTCGACCGGCTGACGCTGGGCCAGCGCGACCTGCTGGCCCGGCTGGCCGCCGAACCGGGCGACTGGTCGGGCGAGGACGCCGTCGAGCTGAGCGGCCGGCCGCCGCAGGAGTCGCTGGCCGCCGTGCACGAGCTGCTGGCGAGCGGGCTGATCCGCAGCGTTCCCGCCCGCGACGGCGTGCGCTTCACCGTGCTGAACCTCTGCCGCCGGCTGTTCGGCGCCGCCGGGGCGTACCCGGTGCTGGCGACCGCGAGCTGACCGCGCCCCGCCGCGGATACTGCCCGTCACTTGCCGGGCGAGCTGCCGGTCCGCCCGCCGGATCCTCCCTAGCGTTCTGTCCATCACCGACCGACCCGTCACCCACCGACCCATCACCGACCGACCCATCACTCACCGACACAGAGGGTTTGCGCCGTGGACCAGTTGGAGCAGCAGCGCGCCGAGGCCGAACCGCCCGGGCTGGAGGTCGTCGTGACGACGATGGCGTCGGATTCGCACACCTGGAACCTGGTCTTCCTGCAACTGCTGCTGGAGGAGCTGGGGCACCGGGTGACCAACCTGGGCGCCTGCGTGCCGGACGAACTGCTGGTCTCCGAGTGCCGCCGGACCGCGCCCGACCTCATCGTGCTGAGCAGTGTCAACGGCCACGGCTACCACGACGGCCTGCGGGTGATCCGCGCCCTGCGCGGCTGCCCCGAGCTGTCCGGCACGCCCACGGTGATCGGCGGAAAGCTCACCATCGCCGGGCCCGGGGACCCGGACCGGCAGCGGTCGCTGCTCGCCGCCGGGTTCGACGGCGTCTTCGAGGAGGGCCGCTCGGTCGCCGACTTCCGCGCCTTCGTGGGCTCGCTGCCCACCGCGGCCCTGCCCGTGGCGAGCGTCTCGCGGGGCCCGCGATGAGCGCCCTCACCGCCGCGCCGGGCGGCTCCCTCCCCGCCGGAGCGGGCTTCGGCGCCTTCGTCGCCCGGGCCCGTGCCGCCGGCGCCCTGGTCGTCCAGCCCCGGATGGGCATGGCCGATCCGCTGCGGATGCGCGAGGGCCTGCTCGCCACCCGGGACGCCGACGCCGTCACGGTCGGCACCATCACCCTGGACAGCTACACCCGCACCGGCGACCTCGCCGCCGCCCGCCGCGCGCTGGCCGACGGCGTGGGCCTGAACGGCTACCCGATCGCCGGCCACCCGGTGGACGTCACCCGGGCGGTGCTGCGCGGCCTCGCCGGTGAGGGATTCCCGGTGCAGGTCCGGCACGGCTCGGCGCTGCCCGAGCACATCGTCCGCGCGCTGCTCGCGGTCGGCCTGGACGCCACCGAGGGCGGCCCGGTCTCGTACTGCCTGCCGTACAGCCGCACCCCGCTGCGCGAGGCGGTGGAGAGCTGGCGGCGGAGCTGCGAACTCCTCGCCTCGATCCGGGAGTTCGGCGCCGAACCGCATCTGGAGACGTTCGGCGGCTGTCTGATGGGCCAGCTCTGCCCGCCGAGCCTGCTGATCGCGGTGAGCGTGCTGGAGGCGCTGTTCTTCCGCCAGCACGGGCTGCGCAGCATCTCGCTCAGCTACGCCCAGCAGCCCGACCCCCGGCAGGACGAGGAGGCGCTGACCGTGCTCGGCCGGCTCGCCGGGGAGCTGCTGCCCGACGTCGACCACCACCTCGTGCTCTACGCCTACATGGGCGTCTTCCCGCGCACGCCCGGCGGCGCCCGGCTGCTGCTGGAGGACGCCGCCCGGCTGGCGGTGCGCACCGGGGCGGCCCGGCTGATCGTGAAGACGACGGCCGAGGCGCACCGGATCCCGACCGTCGCCGAGAACGTCAGGGCCCTGGAGACGGCCGCCGCGGCCGCGGGCGCCGAGCACCTGCGCCCGCCGCGCGCTCCGGCCGACACCGGCATCGAGGCGGAGGCGCGGGCGCTGATCGGCGCCGTGCTGGAGCTGGACGCCGACATCGGCCGGGCGCTGGTCCGCGCCTTCGCGGCCGGCTACCTCGACGTGCCCTACTGCCTGCACCCCGACAACGCCGGGCGGGCCCGCAGCTCGCTCGGGCCGGACGGGCGGCTGCACTGGTCCGACGTCGGCGCGATGCCGATCGCCGGTCTGTCCGGCGGCCCGCGCCCGCCGATCCTCGGCTCCGCCGACCTGCTCGGCGCGCTCTCCCACGTCCAGTGGAGCTACGACAGCCGCGCCGCCGGCGCCCCGCACCTCGCCGGCCAGGGCCTCGCCGCCCCGCACCTCGACACCCCGCACCTCGCCGCCCCGCACCTCGACACCCCGCACCTCGCCGCCCCGCACCTCGACACCCCGCACCTCGCCGCCCCGCACCTCGACACCTCGGACCTCGCCTACGACCGCACACCCGCCGCACCACGAGAGTTGGGACTCACCACGCCATGACCACCGACGGGCCCATCCCCGCGACCGCCGCCGCGACGCTTCCGGACCCCGGCCGCCACCTGACCTCCCCCTCCACCCGCGCCGCGCTGCGGATCCAGCACCACCTGCTCTCCGCCGCCCGCGAGTACCTGCGCGGCCGGGGCTTCACCGAACTGCTCCCACCGATCATCGGTCCGGTCACCGACCCCGGTTCGCGCGGCTCCAAGCAGGTCGACGTCGACTTCTACGGCCACCGCTACAAGCTGATGACCAGCGCGATCCTCTACAAGCAGGCCTCGCTGCTGGCCTTCGACAAGATCTTCTGCATCGCGCCGAACGTCCGGCTGGAGCCGCTGGAGACCGCCGGGACCAGCCGCCACCTCGCCGAGTTCCACCAGCTCGACGTCGAGGTGGCCGGGGCGAGCCGGGACGACGCCGTGCAGCTCGTCGAGGAGCTGGTGGTCCACATGGTCGGCAGCACGGTGCGCGAGCTGCCCAAGGAGTTCGCCGAACTCGGCCGCGACACCGCGGCCTTCGCCGAGCTGCTGAAGGGCTCCTTCGGCCGGATGCGGCACTCCGAGGCGGTCGCCGAACTCCGGGGCCTGGGCCACCCGCAGAGCCCGGACGCCGAACTCGACTGGGCCGGTGAGGCGTTGCTCTCCGGCCGGCGGGACCGGCCGTTCTTCGTCACCGACTACCCCAAGGGCTCGCGCGGCTTCTACGACCGGGAGAACCCCGAGGACCCGGGCCTGCTGCGGAACTTCGACCTGATCGCGGCCGAGGGGTACGGCGAGCTCTGCAGCGGCAGCCAGCGCACCAACGACTACGCCGAGATCGTCACCCGGATGCGCGAGACGGGGGAGAACCCGCAGAAGTACCGCTGGTACCTGGACCTGGTCCGCGAGGGCGTGCCCGGCAGCGCCGGCTTCGGCATCGGCGTCGAGCGGCTGACCCGCTACGTCGCCGGGCTGGACGCGGTCTGGCAGGCCAGCGCGTTCCCGAAGGTGGCGGGGGTGGTCTCGCCGTGAGCGACCTCAGCGCCCCCGGGTTCCCGGAGGAGGAGGTCCGGCAGCGGGCCAGGGCCGGGACGGCGGCGGCCTTCCCGCCGCCCGGCAGCTACGGACAGGTGCTGTTCGGCGCCGAGCGCCCGGCCGGCGGATCCGGTCCGGCGCAGGCCCCGGACGCGCTGGACGCGCTGCGGATCGTGCCGCCGGTCTTCGTGCCGCAGCGGTTGGCCAAGCTGATCGACCTGGGCCGCGAGCCGGACTACCGGGACGTCGAACTCACCACCACCATCGGCGGGTTCGCGTCCGCCCTGCCGGTGTACGTGTCCGCGACCGGCTCCACCCGGGCGGCCGGCGGGGATCTCGGCCTGGCGCTGAGCCGGCAGGCGGGCGCGCTCGGCCTGCCGATGGTGATCGGCGAGAACATCGTCCCGGTGAACGGCTACGGGCGGCTCGGCGAGGCCGCCGACCGCGCCCTGCTCGGCCGGCTGCGGGCCTACGCCGAGCACCTGCCGGACGGGCTGGGCGGGGTGGCCGTCCAGCAGTCCACCGAGGACGCCGACGCCGAGGTGTGGAACCTGCTCCACAGCGACCCGGCGGCCCTTCCGCTGCTCGAATCCGGGCGCCTGGCCTTCGAGTTGAAGGTCGGGCAGGGGGCGAAGCCGGGGCTCGGCGGGATGACCGTCCTGGAGCCGGACGCCGCCGCCCGGCTCGGCGACCGTTACGGCCTGGACCCGGTCTTCGGCGAGGACGGCCGGGTGCTGCGCGCCGGCACCCCGGGCACCTTCACCCCGGAGATCCTGCGCCAGCAGATCCGGCTGATGCGCAACAACTTCCCCCGGGCCCGGGTCTGGGTGAAGCTGCATCCCGGCCGGGACGTCGCCGAGGCCGCCCGGGTGGCCGCCGAGGCGGGCGCCGACGCCGTCACCGTGGACGGTGCGGAGGGCGGCACCGGCTGGGCGCCGGGCGTCTTCCCGGCGCAGGTCGGGCTGCCGCTCGCGGAGTGCCTGCGCCGGCTGGCGGCCGCCGGGCCGCCGCCCTGCCTGCTGGTCTCGGGCCGGATGTGGGAGGGCGGCCGGGCGGTCAAGAGCCTGGCGCTGGGTGCCCGCGCGGTGGGCCTGGGCCGGGCGGCCCTGCTGGCCGCCGCCGAGGACCCGCAGGCGGGGCTGGTCCGCTTCGCCGAGTGCCTCGCACTCGAACTGCGGCTGCTGATCAGCGCGCTCGGGAAATACACCCCGGCCGCGCTGGACCGGGCCGACGTGTGGTCCCCGGATTTCTCCCGGGAATTCTGAGCCGCTTTCCGCGACAACCGAAGACCGTGTTCCCCCGAGCCCGCCGAGGCGCCCCCGTGCACCCCGGCGGGCCGGTCGCGTTTCGCCAAATCCCTCTGGCAGAGCGGCAGTTGAAACTGCCGATGGTCTTCCGGGAGTTCTGCCGATCGGGCCCGGAAGACCGCCCTAGGGTCGGGACCACTGCCCGCAGCGTCGTCAATTCATCGGGGTTGGATGATGGAATCTCGCGGTTTCCCCTTCATATCCGTCGCGCACCGGTATCCGGACCGGCCGGCCGTACGGCTCGGCGCCCGGACCCTCCGCTATCGGGAGCTGGACGAGCTGAGCGGCGCCCTCGCCGCCCGGATCGCCCCCGGGCGGACGGTGGCCGTCACCGGCCGCGACCGGCTCGACCACCTGGTCGGCCTGCTCGCCGCCCTGCGGGCCGGGGCCACCTACCTGCCGCTGGACCGGGAGGCCCCCGAGGAGCGCAACCGCTGGATCCGCGAGGACGCCGGCGCCGCTCTCGCCCTCACCGACGGCGAGCTCGTCCGCCTCACGCCCGCCGACGGGCCCGACGCCGCGCCCGCCCCCGGCTACCTGCTCTACACCTCCGGCACCACCGGCCGCCCCAAGGGCGTGCACGTGCCGCTGGACGCGCTGACCGGGCACCTGGCGGCCGCCGTCGAGCGCTTCGGCCTCACCGCCGACGACGTCGTTCTGCACCTCGCCCGCCCCACCGTGGACGTCGCCGTCGAGCAGGTGCTCACCACGCTGTCCGCCGGAGCCTGCCTGCTCGTCCCCGAGCAGCACCTGCTCGGCCCGGACGCCCTGCTGGACCTGCTGGACGCCGAGGGCGTCACCGTGGCCAACCTCCCGGCCGGTTACTTCCGGGAGGTGGTGACGGCCCTGCGCGCCCGCGCCCGCGCCCCGCGCACCCTGCGCCTGATGATCTCCGGCAGCGACCGGCTCTACCCGGACACCGCGGCCGTCTGGTGGGCCGCCACCGGAGTGCCGCTGCTCAACGCCTACGGGCCCACCGAGGCCGTGGTCACCGCCACCGTCCACGAGTTGTCCGGCGCCCCGCACACGGAGCCGGTCCCGATCGGCACCCCGCTGGGCGACCGGCGCGCCTACGTCCTGGACGACCGGCTGCGCCCGGTCACCGGGCCCGGCGAGAGCGGCGAGCTCTACCTCGGCGGACCGCTGCTCGCCTCCGGCTACCACGGCCGCCCGGGCCTGACGGCGGGCCGGTTCGTGGCGGACCCGTTCGCGCCCGAGCCGGGCGCCCGGATGTACCGCACCGGCGACGTGGTGCGCCGCGAGGGCCCGGACGCCCCGCTGGAGTTCGTCGGCCGCGCCGACCACCAGCTGAAGATCCGCGGCTTCCGGGTCGAGCCCGGGGAGATCGAGCAGCTGCTCGCCGCCCGCCCCGGCGTCGCCGGCGCCGTGGTCGTCGCCCACGAGGGCCGGCTCGCCGGCTACGTCACCGGCGACGCCCCCGACCCCGCCGCGCTCCGCGCCCATCTGGCCGAGCGGCTGCCCGAGCACATGGTCCCGGCCACCCTCACGGTGCTGGACGCCTTCCCGCTGACCGTCGGCGGCAAGACCGACCGCACCGCGCTGCCCGAGCCGCAGGCCGCGCCGCCCGCGCCGGACGCCGCCCCGGCCGGCCGCCCGCTGCGCACCCCCGCCGAGCAGCTGATCGCCGCCGTCTGGGCGGACGTGCTGGGCGTGCCCGAGGTCCGCGCCGACGACAACTTCTTCCACCTGGGCGGGGATTCGCTCACCGCCGTGCGGGTGGTCGGCCGGGTCTTCGACGTCTTCGGGATGATCTCCCCGTACACCATCTTCGACGCCCCGACCCTCGCGGAGTTCGCCGCCGCCGTCACCGCCGCCGCCGACGGCGAGCGCCCGCCGCCGACCCGCCTCGGCGCCGCCTCGGCACCGCTCTCCCCGAACCAGCGCGGACTCTGGTTCCTCGACCAGTGGAACCCGGGCGCGCCCACCTACATCGTGCCCTGGGTGTTCCGCTTCGCCGGCCCGGTCGACGCGGAGCTGCTGCGACGGGCCCTGGAGGGCGTGGTGGCGCGGCACGAGGCGCTGCGCACCACCTTCGAGCTGGCCGAGGACGGCCCCCGTCAGCTGGTCCACCCCACCGTGGACGTGCCGTTCACGGTGACCGACACCGAGGCCGGGCGGGTCGACGCCCTGGTCGCCGAGGCCGCGCTCGTCCCCTTCGACCTGGAGCACGGCCCGCTGCTGCGCGCCCACCTCTACCGCACCGGGGACACCGCCACCCTGCTGCTGCTCTGCCACCACATCGTCTGGGACGAGGGCTCGCTGCCCGTCCTGGAGAGCGAACTCGCCGCCCTGTACGAGGCGCTGGCCGCCGGCCGCCCGGCCGGGCTGCCCGAGCCCGCCGTCCAGTACGCCGACTACAGCGCCTGGCAGTACCGGGACCCGGCCCACGCCGAGCGCCAACTCGCCCACTGGCGCGAGCACCTGGCCGACGCGCCGACCGAACCCGCGCTGCCCACCGACCACCCCCGGCCCGAGGTCCAGCGCTTCCGCGGCGACTTCCACCGCTTCGCGATGCCGCGCCCGGTCGCCGAGGCGGTCCGCGCGCTGGCCCGCAGCGAGGACGCCACCCCGTTCATGGTCCTGCTGGCCGGTCTGGCGCTCACCCTGCACCGCCGCACCGGGCAGCGCGACCTGGTGCTCGGCTCCCCGGTGAGCGTCCGCGGCCGGGCCGAACTCGACGCCCTGGTCGGCTACTTCGTCAACCTGCTGCCGCTGCGGGTGCGGGTCGGCGAGACCATGGACTTCCGCGACCTCGTCCGGCACGTCCGCGAGGTGGCGATCGCCGGCTACCGCCACCAGGAGGCGCCGTTCGACGACATCGCGGCGAGCGTCCTGGAGGACCGCCCGGACGACCGCGCCGAGAACCGCAACCCGCTCTGCCAGGTGCTGCTGGAACTGCACCCGCTGGACACCCGCCCGCTGACCGTCGGCGGCATCGAGGTGACCCGGGAGCTGTACTCCAACCCGGTCTCCCGCTTCGACCTGTCGGTCTCCGTCGACGACCGGGGCACCGACTTCACCGGCCGCTTCGAGTACGACTCCGACCTGTTCGACGCCGCCACCATGGCCGAGCTCTGCGAGGCCTGGCTCGGCACCCTCGCCGCCGCCGTCGGGACGCCGGTGCACGCCCTGGTCGGGGCCCGGGCCGCCGGCGCCCCCGCCGCGACCGCCCTGGTCTGCGGCGAGCAGCGCCTCTCCTACGGCGAGCTGGACACCCGGGCGAACCGGCTGGCGCACCACCTGGCCGCCGGCGGGACCGGCCGCGGCGACACCGTCGCCGTGCTCGTCGAACGCGGACCGGACCTGGTGGTCGCCCTGCTCGCCGTGCTCAGGACCGGCGCCGCCTACACCCTGCTCGACCCGGACTTCCCGGCCGGCCGGCTGGCCGGCGCGTTCGCCGACTGCGCGGCCTCGCTGCTGGTCACCCACCGGCACGCGAGCCCGCCGTTCCCGGTCGGGCGCCACCTCGACCTGGACGCGCAGGCCGCCGCGATCGCCGCCCGCCCCGCCCACGACCCGGGCGTGCCGGTCACCGGCGACGACCTCGCCTGCGTGATGTTCACCTCCGGCTCCACCGGCCGCCCCAAGGGCGCCGCGGTGCCGCACCGCGCGCTCACCACCACCTACCTCGGCCAGGACTACGCCCGCTTCGGGCCCGGCGAGGTCTGGCTGCAGTGCTCCCCGGTCTCCTGGGACGCCTTCGCCCTGGAGCTGTACGGCGCGCTGGCCTTCGGCGGCGTCTGCGTGCTGCAGCCCGGCCAGCGGCCCGACCCGCAGGCCATCGCCGAGCTGACCCGGCGCCACGGCGTCACCCAGCTCCAGCTCTCCGCCAGCCTGTTCAACTTCCTGCTGGAGGAGTTCCCGGAGACCTACGACGACCTCAAGGTGGCCTTCACGGCCGGCGAGCGGGCCTCCGTCACCCATGTCGGCAAGGCGCTCGGCCAGTACCCGGACCTGGTCGTCGCCAACGGCTACGGCCCGGTGGAGAGCCTCGGCCTGACCACCTGCCACCGCGCCACCGCCGAGGACGCCGCCGGCGCCGCCGTCCCGATCGGGCGCCCGCTGCACGGCAAGGCGGTCCACGTCCTGGACGAACGGCTGGAGCCCGTCCCCGACGGCATCACCGGCGAGCTCTACGCGGCCGGCGGCGGCCTCGCCCACGGCTACGTCGGCCGGCCCGCGCTGACCGCCGAGCGCTTCGTCGCCTCGCCGTTCGGCGCCCCCGGCGAGCGGCTGTACCGCACCGGCGACCTCGGCCACCGGCGCCCGGACGGGCTGCTGGAGATCACCGGCCGGATCGACGACCAGGTGAAGGTCCGCGGCTTCCGGGTCGAACCCGGTGAGATCGAGGACGCGCTGACCCGCCACCCCGCCGTCCGGGAGGCCGCCGTCACCGTCCACGAGCCCGCCCCCGGCGACCACCGGCTCGCCGCCTACGTCACCCTCGACGCGGCCGCGGACGCCACCGCCCCCGAGGCGCTGCTGGACCACCTGGCCGGGCTGCTGCCCGAGCACATGGTGCCCGCGACCGTCGACGTGCTGGACGCCCTGCCGCTCAACCCCAACGGCAAGGTCGACCGCAAGGCGCTGCCGGCCCCCGCCGCGCGCCGCGCCGCCGCCCCGGCGGACCCGCTCACCCCGCACCAGCGGCTGGTCGCCGACGCCGTGCGCGCCGTCCTGGACCTGCCGGACGACCTCGGACCGGACACCAACTTCTTCCGCATCGGCGGCAATTCGCTGGCGGCCGTCCGGGTCGCCATGAAGCTCTCCCAGCAGACCGGCACCAAGGTCGCGCCGCACGTGGTGTTCCGCGGCCGCACCGTGGGCGCCATCGCCGAACGGCTGGCCTCGTGATGACCGGCCACCCCGACCCCCGTCGCACCGAAGGGAACGAGGCCGTGCGCCCGTCCGACGACGCCCGGGCCGCCCGGGCCCGCACCGCACCCGTGTCCGGCCTCCAGCGCGGCCTCTGGTTCCTCGGCCACCTGGACCCGAGGAGCATCACCTACACCACCCCCTGGACCTACGAGGTCACCGGCCCGCTCGACCTCGGCCTGCTGGCCCGCGCCCTGGACGCCGTCACCGCCCGCCAGGAGGCCCTGCGCACGACCTTCGCCCTGCACCCCGACGGCCCCCGCCAGCACGTCCACGACACCCTCGCCGTGCCGTTGGCCGTCACCGACCTGCGGGCCCTGCCCGAAGCCGAACGCGCCGGCCGGTCCGAGGAGTTGATCGCCGAACGGGCCGCCGAGCCGTTCGACCTCGCCACCGGCCCGCTGCTGCGCGCCGAGGCGTTCCGGCTCGCCGACGAGCGCACCATCCTGCTGTTCGTCGTCCACCACATCATCTGGGACGGCTGGTCGGCCGAACTCTTCGAGCGCGAACTCGCCGAACACTACCGGGCGTTCGCCGAACAGCGGACCCCGGACCTGCCGGCCCTCGCCACCGGGTACGCCGACTGGGCCGAGGAGGAGCGGCTCACCTCCTACGAGGAGCACCTCGCCTACTGGAAGGACCGCCTCGACGGCGCACCCGCCCTGCTCGACCTGCCCGCCGACCGCCCGCGCCCCGCCGAACGGAGCGAACGCGGCGCCACCGAGCACTTCGGCCTCGCCCCCGGCACCGCCGCCCGGGTCCGGGCCCTCGCCGAACAGGAGGGCGCCACCCCGTTCACCGTGCAGCTCGCCGCCTTCGCCCTGCTGCTGAACCGCTGGACCGGCGCCGACGACCTGCTCGTCGGCACCCCGGTCACCACCCGCAACCGTCCCGAACTCGCCGACCTGCTCGGCTACTTCGTCAATCTGCTGCCACTGCGCATCAGGCTCTCCCCGGGCGCGACCTTCCGCGAGCTGGTCACCGACCTCCAGGACGGCGCCTTCGACGCCTTCGGCTACCTCGACGTGCCCTTCGACCAACTGGTCGACCACCTCGGCACCGCCCGCACCCCGCAACACCCGCCGCTGGTCCAGGTGGTGTTCGGCGCCCACGGCGAGGACGACACCCCGCTCGCCCTCGGCGCGGCCACCGGCCGGCGCACCGTCCGCTCCAACGGCACCAGCAAGTTCGACCTCACCTGGTCCGTCTTCGAGCCCGCCGGCGACCGGCCGGACGCCCTGCGCGGCGAGGCCGAGTACCGCACCGACCTCTTCGACGCCGCCACCGTCCGCCGTCTCGCCGCCGACTACGCGGCCCTGCTGGACGCCGCCCTCGCCGACCCGGACGCCACCGTGCTCCGGCTCACCGCCGCCCCCGCGGCCGGGCAGCGGCCCCGCCCCGCCCGGCTCGACGACGGCCACTGCCTGCACCACCTCTTCGAGCGGGCCGCCGACGCGCACGGCGCCCGGCCGGCCGTCGACGACGGGCGGGAGCGCCTCGACTACGCCGAACTCGACCGCCGCGCCAACCGGCTGGCCCACACCCTGCGCGCCCACGGGGTGCGCCCCGGCGACCGGGTCGGCCTGCTGCTGGAACGCACCGTCGCCGTCCCGGTGGCCGTCCTCGCCGTCCTCAAGACCGGCGCCGCCTACGTGCCGGTCGACCTCGCCGCCCCCGCCGACCGGGCCGCCCTGGTCTTCGGCGACACCGCCGTCACCGCCGTGCTCACCGACCGCCCCGACCGCGCCCCCGACGGCCCCTGGCGGACCCTCGACCTCACCGCCCGGGCCGCCGAGATCGCCGCCCGCCCCGACACCCGCCCGCCCGCCGCCGGCCGCCCCGGCGACCTCGCCTACCTGATCTTCACCTCGGGCTCCACCGGCCGCCCCAAGGGCGTCGCCGTCGCCCACGAGCACGTGACCCGGCTGCTCGACTCCGGCCGCGAGCACTTCGGCTTCGGCCCCGGCACCACCTGGACGCTCTTCCACAGCTACGCCTTCGACTGGACCGTCTGGGAACTGTGGGGCGCGCTGCTGCACGGCGCCCGCCTGCTCGTCGTGCCCTACCTGACCAGCCGCTCGCCCGAGGAGTTCGCCGCGCTCCTCGACGAGCAGGACGTCACCCACCTGTGCCTCACCCCCTCCGCGCTGCGCCAGCTCGAACCGGCGCTGCGCCGCCGCCCCCGGGCGCTGCCCGCGCTGCGCTGGATCATGCTCGGCGGCGAGGCCCTGGACCCGGGCGTCGTCCAGCGCTGGCACGAGCTCGACCCGCCGCCGCCCGCCCGGCTCTGCAACCTCTACGGCATCACCGAGACCACCGTCCACGTCACCGTCCACGACGTCGCCGAGGGCGGCGCCGGCTTCGGGCGCAGCCTCATCGGCGAACCGATGGCCCACCTCACCGCGGCCGTCCTGGACGACTGGCTGCGCCCCTGCCCGCCCGGCGTGCCCGGCGAGCTCTACATCGGCGGCGGCAGCCTCGCCCACGGCTACTGGGGCCGCCCCGGCCTCACCGCCGGCCGCTTCGTCGCCGACCCCGCCGGACCGCCCGGCGCCCGCCTCTACCGCACCGGCGACGTCGCCAAGCGGCTGCCGGACGGCGGCCTGGAGTACGTCGGGCGCGCCGACTTCCAGGTCAAGCTGCGCGGCTTCCGGATCGAGCTCGGCGAGATCGAGAACGCCCTCGCCGCCCACCCGGACGTCGAGGCCTGCGTGGTCACCGTGCACGAGGACCGGCTCGCCGCCTACGTCACCGGCCGTGCCCCCGAGGACCTGCGCGGCTTCCTCGGCCGCTCGCTGCCCGCCTACATGGTCCCGGCGAGCGTCACCGTGCTGGACGCCCTGCCGCTCACCGTCAACGGCAAGGTCGACCGCGCCGCCCTGCCCGCCCCCGGGCGCGCCGCTCCCGGACGGACCGGGCGGCACGTCGAGCCGCGCACCCCCGAGGAGGAACTGTTCGCCGCCGTGTGGACCGAGGTGCTCGGGGTGCCCGGGATCGGCGTCCACGACGACTTCTTCCACCTCGGCGGCGACTCCATCCGCGCCGTCCAGCTGGCCGGCGCCCTGCACGACCGGGGCTGGCAGCTCTCCCTGCGGGACGTCTTCAACGCGCCCACCGTCGCCGCCCTGCTGCCGCTGGCCCGGCCCGTGGAGGCCGGCCCCGACGCCGGCCGGCCGTTCGCGCTGATCGACGAGGACGACCGGGCCGGGCTGCCGCCCGGGATCGTCGACGCCTACCCGATGGTCTCCATGCAGCTCTCGATGGTCTTCCACATGGAGGTCGCCGGCGGCACCGACAGCTACCACAACGTCAACTCCTACCGCTTCGGCGGCGAGCTCGACGAGACCGCGCTGCGCCGCTCCGTCAACGAGGCGATGGCCCGGCACGCCGTGCTGCGCACCGGCCTCGACCTCTCCGGCTACGGCGAACCGCTCCAGCTGGTGCACGGCACGCTGCCCGCCCCGGTCGAGTTCGCCGACCTGCGCGGGCGCACCGAGCAGGAGCAGGACGCCGCGATCCGGGCCGTCTTCGAGCACCACCGCGACCGGCCGTTCGACCTCACCGCGCCCCCGCTGTTCCGGCTGACCGTCCAGCGCCTGGCCGCCGACGCCTTCCAGCTCACCGTCTCCGAACACCACGCGATCCTCGACGGCTGGAGCTTCACCTCCCTGCTCACCGAGATCCTCGAACGGCACGCCGCGCTCGCCGCCGACCCGGTCTCCGCGCCCGCCCCGCCGCCGCGCACCGCCTTCCGCGACTTCGTGGCCGTCGAACGGGCCGCCGCCGCGGACGAGGACTCGCTCGCCTACTGGCACCGGCGGCTCGACGGCGCCACCGGCCAGCTCTGGCCGGGCAGCGAGGACGTCCACGAGCTGCCGCGCACCGTCGAACGGGTGCTGCCGGACGCCCCCGGGCAGCTGCGGGCCGTCGCCGACGCGCTCGGCGTCCCGGTCAAGTCCGTCGCCCTCGCCGCCCACCTGCACGCCCTCGCCCGCATCACCGGGCGGCGCCGGGTCACCACCGGACTGGCGATGAACGGCCGGCTGGAACGCCTCGGCGGCACCGAGGTCTACGGGCTCTTCCTCAACACCGTCCCGCTGGTCGCCGAACCCGGGGAGGACCTGGCGGCGCTGGTGCGGCACGTGCACCGCGAGGAGCTGGACATGATGCCGCACCGCCGGGTGCCGTTCGCCCGGCTGGCCCGGATGATGGCCGACACCGCGCTCGACAGCCAGTTCGGCTACCTGCGCTTCCACGCGCTCGGCCGGCTCAGCTCGGCCCGCATCGAGGACGGCCGGATCGGCACCGAGCCCACCTACCGGCACGAGCCGAACAGCTTCACCTTCGGCGCCTCGCTGATCCAGGACCCGGTCACCCGGCGGGTGCTGCTCGCCGTGGACCACCAGCGGGCGCTGGTCGACGACGCCACGGCGGAGGAGTTCATGGACGCCTACGCGGCGGCCCTGGCCCGCCTGGCCGCCGACGTCTGACCCCGGCTCCGGACACCACCGCCCCACCCCACCCGTCAGCCCAGCCCAGTGAGGAGCACCCCCGCCATGACCACCTTCGCGGAGCCGGTCACCGCCGCCCCGTCCACCCCCGCCGCCGCCGCCGGCCTGCTGTCCCGGCTGCGCGCCGCCGTCGCCGCCCACCCCGGCCGGCCCGCCGTGCACGCCGCCGACGGCAGCCTCGACTTCGCCGCCCTGGAGCGCCGCACCGCCACCCTGGCCGCCGCCCTGCGCGCCGCCGGCGTGCGGCGCGGCGACCGGGTCGGCGTCCACCTCGCCCGCACCCTCGACCTGCCGGTCGCGCTGCTCGCCGTCTGGCGGGCCGGCGCCGCCTACGTCCCGCTGGACCCCGCCTACCCGGCCGAGCGGATCGCCTTCATGGCCGCCGACGCCCGGCTGACCGCCGTGGTCAGCGCCGAGACGGCGCCGCCCGTCCCGGCCGGTGTCGCGGTCCTGCGCCCGGACGCCGCCGCGCCCGGCCCGGCCGCCCCGGACGCCCCGCACCCGCTGGACCCCGCCTACGTCATCTACACCTCCGGCTCCACCGGCCGCCCCAAGGGCGTGGAGGTGCCGCACGGCGCGGTCGCCGACCTCGTCGCGGGCCTGGAGGGGATCGGCGCCTACCGCCCCGAACCGGCCGTCGTCGCCTGGAACGCCAGCGTCTCCTTCGACGCCTCCGTCCAGCAGTGGGCCCGGATCTGCCGCGGCGACACCCTCGTGGTCGTCGACGACGCCCGGCGCTCCGACCCGGCCGCCCTGGCCGCCCTGCTCGACGAGCACGCCGTCACCGACCTCGACCTGACCCCGTCCCACTGGCAGCTGCTGCGCGAGCCGCTGCTCGGCGGCGGCGCCCGCGTCCCGCGCCTGTTCATGGGCGGCGAGCCCGTCCCCGGGCGCACCTGGCGGGAGCTGGCCGACGGCGGCATCGAGGCGTACAACCTCTACGGGCCCACCGAGTGCACCGTCGACGCGATCGCCGCCCGGATCACCGGCCCCGGCCCGCACCTCGGCGCGCCGCTGCCCGGCGTCCGCGCCCACCTGCTGGACGAGCGGCTGGTGCCGGTCACCGAGCCCGGCGCGGTCGGCGAGCTGTACCTCGGCGGGCCCGGCCTCGCCCACGGCTACGCCGGGCAGCCGGGCCTGACCGCCGGCCGGTTCGTCGCCGACCCGTTCGCCCCCGGGCCGGGCGCCCGGATGTACCGCACCGGCGACCGGGCCCGCCGCTCCGCGGACGGCCTGCTGGAGTACGTCGGCCGGGTGGACCGCCAGGTCAAGCTGCGCGGCTTCCGCGTCGAACTCGGCGAGGTCGAGCACGCGGTCGCGGCCCTGGACGGCGTCGGCGCCGCCGCCGTCACCGTGCACGAGCCCGCACCCGGGGACACCCGGCTCGCCGCCTACGTCACCGGCCCCTCGGCCGACCCCGCCGCCCTGACCGCCGCCCTGCGCCGTACCCTGCCCGCCCACCTGGTGCCGGCCACCGTGACCGTCCTGGACGCACTGCCGCTCACCCCGAACGGCAAGGTCGACCACCGCGCCCTGCCCGCCCCGGCCGCCCCGGCGGCGCCGGAGGCCGCCGGCGGGGGCGTGGCGGAGCAGGTCGCCGAGGTGTGGCGCACCGTGCTCGGCGTTCCCGAGGTGCTGCCCACCGACGACTTCCTCACCCTCGGCGGCCACTCCCTCGCCGCCCTGCGGGTGGTCCACCTGCTGCGCCGCAAGCTCAACGTCGAGCTCCAGCTGCGCCACCTGCTGGACGCCGCCGACCTCGCCGCCTTCACCGAGGCCGTCCAGCGCGCCACCACCACCGCCCCGGCCGCCGCCCGCCCCACCCTCGCCCCCCGCCGCCCGGCCGTCCGATGAACACCACCCCCGACCCGCTGTCCGGAGCCCGGCAGCCGGTGACGCCTGAGGCGTACCCCGCTGCGGTGGCGGTCGGCCCTGTCATCGCTGGTGGCCCGCCGTCCGGCGTCCGGCAGCCGGTGACGCTCTCTGCGGCCAAGTGCGGTTCTTCCGCGCGGCCGCCGGTGGGTTCGGCCGGGGGAGTGGCCGCTTCTGTGGCGGTTGGTGGTCCGGCGATGGTCGCCGACCCTTCACCGAGCGGGGTCCCGGTTCCGGCCGATGCAGCTGAGTCCCGGGCGCCTGCCTCCGCTCGCCAGGCAGCCACTCCCCGCTCGCGGCCGGTCATCGGTGCCACAGCACCGGGCGACGCGGCGGCCGGTCGCCCGACGGCCGTGGCCGTGGCGGCCGGTGGCCCGCGACTCGGGGCTCGGCAGCCGGCGACACCGGCGCCGGGAGGAGTCGATGGGGGCGCACACGGCTCCGGTGCACCGCCCGAACGCCTGTCGGCCGCCGGCACGGTTCCGCGACCGTTCGTCCCCGTGACGGCCGCCGACGTGCAGCCCGGCGCTCGTCAGCCGGTCGCTGCGGAGGTCGTCCCGGCCGGTGGAGCCGCCGCCCGGCCGCCGATCACTCCTCGGCCGCGCCCGGCGGTCGCCGGTGTGCAGCCCGGTGCTGCCCGTCGGCCGGTTCCTCCGGCCGACGGTGCTGCGGCCCGGTTGCTCGCCTCCGCCGCCGCCCGGCCGCCGATCACTCCTCGGCCGCGCCCGGCGGTCGCCGGTGTGCAGCCCGGTGCTGGCCGTCGGCCGGTCGCTCCGCCCGCCGCCCCGGCCGAGGGGTCTGCGGCCCGGGTCCTCGCCTCCGCCGCCTCCACCCGGCCGCGCCCGGCACCGGCCGTCCCGGCCACCCGGCCCCGCACCGAGGGGGACTGGTTCCTCCTCCCCGCGCCACGGCCCGCCGCCCCCGTCAGGCTGTTCTGCTTCCCGCACGCCGGCGGGGACGCCACCGCCTTCACCCCGCTGGCGCGCCATCTCGCCCCCGCCGCCGAAGTGTGGGCGCTGCGCCCGCCGGCGCGCGGCGGCCGCAGCCGCGACCCGATGCCCGCCGGCTTCGCCGCCCTGGTCGAGGCGGTCACCGCGGCCCTCCTCCCGCACCTCGGCCCCGGCCACCGGGCCGCCTTCTACGGGCAGAGCTTCGGCGCGCTGCTCGCCTACGAGGTGGCCCGGGCGCTGCCCGCCGACCGAAGGCCCGAGCTGGTCGTGGTGGCGGGGGCGCCCTGCCCGGCCGAGTGGACCGAGCGCGAGTCCAAGGACCTCGACGCCGCCGAACTCCTGCGCCTGACCGGCCTGGAGGAACTGGTCCGGGCCGATCCGGAGCTGGTCGAGCTGGCCCTCGGCGGCATCCGCACCGACCTCGCGGTCAGCGCCACCTACCGGTACCGGCCGCATGCCCCGATCGGCTCCGCACTGTACGCGCTGGCCGGCGCCGACGACCCGATGCTCGCCACCACCGACCTCACCGGCTGGGCCGCCCACACCCGGGGCGCCTTCGGCCACCGCGTCCTGCCCGGCGGGCACCTGCTCGCCACCGTCGACCGGCCCGGCCCGGTCGACCTCCTGAGCACCCTCCTGAGCACCCGCCCCATCCTCCCCACCACCACCACCATCACCGCCACCGCCACCGCCACCAAGGAGCAGCCGTCATGGTGACCACCACCTCCGTCGACCTCACCGACCCCGCGCTGTGGGCCCGCCCCGACACCCCGGAGCTGGTCGCCGAACTGCGCGCCGAGGCCCCCGTCCACCGCACCGACACCGTCGACGACGGGCCGATCTGGTCGGTGATGACCTACCGGGAGTCGGCCGACGTCCTGCGCAACGCGGCCGTGTTCAGCTCGGAGTCCGGCTCGCTGCTGGGCGCCGGTGTCGGCAACGTCCCGGTCGGCTCGGGCCGGATGATGGCCCTCACCGACCCGCCCCGGCACCGTGAACTGCGGGCCCCCGCCAACCCGTTCTTCTCCAAGGGCGGGGTGCGCGGCGCCTCCCGCTCGATCGCCGACCGGGCCGCCGAGCTCTTCGACCGGGCCGTCGAGCAGGGCGAGGCGGACCTCGTCGACGTCGTCTCCGCGCTGCCGCTGGCCGTCATGTGCGACCTGCTGGACGTTCCCGAGAAGGACCGCGACCTGGTGGTCCGGGTCTGCGACGTGGCGTTCCTCGGCGCCACTCCGGAGGAACGCCGGGCCGGACACCAGCAGTTGATCCCCTACCTGCTGCACCAGGTGATGCTGCGGCGCAGCGACCCGCGTGACGACCTCATCTCGATGATGGCCACCTACAAGGTGAACGGCCGGCTGCTGCCGGTCGAGGACGTCGTGCTCAACCTGGACAACATCGTGGTCGGCGGCGTCCAGACGGTCCGCCACACCGCCGCGATGGGGCTGCACACCCTGGTCAACCGGCCCGACCTGTGGCGGCAGCTGCAGCGCGGCGAGGTGTCGATGGACTCGGCGGTGGACGAACTGCTGCGCTGGACCTCGGTCGGGCTGCACACGCTGCGCACCGCCACCCGGGACATCGAACTGGCGGGCCGGCAGATCCGCCGGGGCGACCGGGTCGCGGTCTGGGTGTGGTCGGCGAACCGGGATCCGGAGGCCTTCGAGGCGCCCGAGGAGATCCGCCTCGACCGCTCGCCCAACAAGCACCTGGCGCTCGGCCTGGGCGCCCACTACTGCATCGGCGCGCCGCTGGCGAAGACCGAGCTGAGCGCGCTGTTCACGGCGGCGCTGGAGAAGGCTTCGTCGATCGAGCCTGCCGGCCCGGCGGAGTTCAACCGCTCGATCATCAACTTCGGCCTGGACCGCCTCCCGGTCCGGCTCACCCCGCGCTGAGGACCGCCCCGGCCAACCCGGCCGCCCGGCCACCCCGGCGGACCGACCCCCGCCCGCCCGACCCCCGGTTCGACCCCTGCGACGAGGCCCGCGCAGGAGGACGGCAGTCCCGGAACTGCCGCTCTCCTGCCGGGCCTCGTGCCGCTTCCGGGCCCGGCGCGCCCCTACCTTCGAATCACCGCACCATGACCACCACCTCACCGAGGAGACCACCGTGAGCAACCCGTTCGAGGACGACAACGCCGGCTACCTCGTCCTGGTCAACGACGAGAACCAGCACTCGCTGTGGCCGGTCTGGATCGACGTGCCGGCCGGCTGGACCACCGTCCACGGCGAGGCCCCCCGCCAGGAGTGCCTGGAGTGGATCGAGGCCAACTGGACCGACATCCGCCCGGCCTCGCTGGTCGCCGGCCTCGACCGCCGGTGAGCGCCGCCATGGTCACCTGGGAGCTGAACCCCGGGCGCCCGGCCCTCGCCCACGTGCCGGCCGGCGCCGACCTCGCCGAGGGCTGCGCCTGGCTGCGCGCGCACGAGGCCGAGCTCACCGCCGCGCTGCACGAACACGGCACGGTCTTCCTGCGCGGCCTGCCGGTCGCCGCCACCGAGGACGTCGCCGCCGTGCGCGACGTGCTGATCCCCGAGCCCACCCCGTACCGGGAGAAGGCCACCCCGCGCAGCGACTTCGGCAACGGCGTCTTCTCGTCGACCGACCTGCCGCCCGCGCAGCCGATCCGGATGCACAACGAGAACAGCTACACGCTGACCTTCCCCGGCCGGCTGCTGTTCGCCTGCCTGACCGCCCCGGAGGCGGGCGGCGCCACCCCGACGGCGGACGTCCGCAAGGTCCTCGCCGCCCTGCCGGCGCACCTGGCCGAGCGCGGCCGGACCTCCGGCTGGACGCTGGACCGCAGCTACTCCGACTACGTCTCGCTGGGCTGGCGGACCGCCTTCGCCACCGAGGACCGCGCCGAGGTCGAGCGCTACTGCCGGGAGAACGGCATCTCCTGGGAGTGGACGGCGGACGGCAACCTGCGCACCAGCCAGCTGCGCCCGGCCACCATCCACCACCCGCACACCGGCGAGGAGGCCTGGTTCAACCACCTGGCGTTCTGGAGCGAGTGGTCGCTGGACCCGGACATCCGGGAGGCCATGGTCGAGGAGTTCGGCCCGGACGGGCTGCCGTTCAACACCGGCTTCGGCGACGGCGAGCCGCTCACCCGCGAGGACGTCGAGGCGCTGAACGCCGCCTACGAGGCCGCCACCGTCCGGGAGACCTGGCAGGCGGGCGACGTGATGCTGGTCGACAACGTGCTCTGCGCGCACGGCCGCGACCCGTACCGCGGCGACCGGAAGATCGCCGTCGCGATGGGCCGCCCGGTCGACGTCCTCGACTGCCGCCCCTCGGTCCTGCCGACCACCGCCGTCGCCGCGTGACGGCGCCCCCCACCCGCCCGTGACGTGAGCAGAGGAAGCACCGTGATCCCGGTTTCGTACGCACAACAGCGTCTGTGGCTGATCGACCAGATCGAAGGGCCGACCGCGCTCTACAACCTGCCGTTCGCGGTCCGCCTGCGCGGCCCGCTCGACACCGCCGCACTGCGTGCCGCGACGGCGGACGTGGTCGCCCGGCACGAGGCCCTGCGCACGGTGTTCCCGGTGGACGGGGAGGGCGTGCCGGTGCAGCACATCCTGCCGTCGGCGGAGGCGTCGGTCGCCTTCGCGACGGTGGAGTGCGCACCGGCCGGCTACCCGGCCCTGCGGGACGCGGAAGCCGCCCACGCCTTCGACCTGAGCACCGAACTCCCCATCCGGGTCACGGTCTTCTCGCTCACCCCGACCGAAGGAGGCGCCCCCGAGCACGTGCTGCTGGTGGTGCTCCACCACATCGCCGGTGACGGCTGGTCGCTCGGCCCGCTGCTGCGCGACCTCGCCGCCGCCTACACCGCCCGGCTCTCGGGCGGCGAGCCGCAGTGGGAGCCGCTGCCGGTGCAGTACGCCGACTACGCGCTGTGGCAGCGCGAGCTGCTCGGCGAGGAGTCCGACCCGTACAGCCTGATGAGCCGTCAGCTCACCTACTGGCGCGCCAACCTGGCCGGCCTTCCGGAGGAGCTTGAGCTGTCGGCGGACCGCCCCCGCCCGCCCGCGCCGACCGGCGCCGCCGACGCCGTCCCGTTCAGTCTGGCGCCCGGACTGCACGCCGCGCTGGCCGACCTGGCCCGCGGCCACCGCGCCACTCTGTTCGCCGTGCTCCAGGCGGGCCTGGCCGCGCTGTTCACCCGGCTCGGCGCCGGGACCGACATCCCGCTCGGCACCGGGGTGGCCGGCCGCTCCGACGAGGCGCTGAGCGACCTGGTCGGCTTCTTCGTCAACACCCTGGTGCTGCGCACCGACACCTCCGGCGACCCGTCCTTCGCCGAACTCCTGGACCGCGTCCGGGAGACGCAGCTGGACGCCTTCGCGCACCAGGACGTGCCGTTCGAGCGGCTGGTCGAGGAGGTCAACCCGGCCCGTGCGCTCGGCCGTCACCCGCTGTTCCAGACCCTGCTGGTGCTCCAGAACCACGAGGAGGGCGAACTCGGCCTGCCCGGGCTGGAGTCGGCGCCCGAGCCGCTCGGCCTGCGGGTCGCCAAGTTCGACCTCAACATCGGCATCACCGAGCGGCACGGCCCGGACGGCGCCCCGGCCGGCCTGGAGGGCTCGGCCGAGTACGCCGCCGACCTGTGGGACCGCGCCACCGTCACCGCGCTGTTCGAGCGCTTCGGCCGGCTGCTCGCCGCCGCGGCCGCCGACCCGCAGGCACCGATCGGCAGCCTGGACATCCTCGCGCCCGAGGAGCGCAGCCGCCTCGCCGAGGACTGGAACGCCACCGCCGCGCCCGTGCGCACCGGCTCGCTGCCCGCGCTGTTCGAGGCCCGGGCGGCCCGCACCCCGGACGCCGTCGCCCTCGCCCACGACGGCGGCACCGTCAGCTACGCCGAGCTCAACACCCGCGCCAACCGGCTCGCCCACCACCTGCTCGCCGCGGGCGTCGGCCCGGAGTCGCCGGTCGCCCTGCTGATGGAACGCTCGGTGGACCTCGTGGTCGCCACCCTCGCCGTGCTCAAGGCGGGCGGCTGCTACGTGCCGATGCACGCGAGCCTGCCGCCCGAGCGGATGACCGCGCTGCTCGCCGACACCGCCGCGCCCGTCCTGCTCACCGACCGCGCCGAGCCCGGCTTCGCGCACACCGCCACGGTGGTGCGCCCCGGCGACGAGGCGGACCGGCCCGGCCACGACCCCGCGCTGCCCGTCCACCCGGACCGGCTGGCCTACGTGATGTTCACCTCCGGCTCCACCGGCACCCCCAAGGGCGTCGCCGTCCGCCACCGCGACGTCGTCGGCCTCGCCGACGACCGCCGCTGGCGCGACGGGCGGCACGAGCGGATTCTGCTGCACTCCCCGCACGCCTTCGACGCCGCCACCTACGAGCTGTGGGCGCCGCTGCTGCACGGCGGCACCGTCGTCGTCGCCCCGCCCGGCACCCTGGACGCCGCCGCCCTGCACGCCCTGGCCGTCCGGCACGGCGTCACCGCGGTCTTCCTCACCAAGGCCCTGTTCGACCTGGTCGCCGAGCAGGCCCCGGAGACCTTCCGCGCGCTGCGCACCGTCTGCACCGGCGGCGAGGCCGCGTCGGGCACCCTGATGCGCCGGGTCCTGGAGCACTGCCCGGACCTGCTGCTCGCCCACGTCTACGGACCCACCGAGGCCACCACCTTCGCCACCCACCACCACCTGCGGCCCGCCGACCTGGCCGGCGCCCGGGCGCCGATCGGCCTGCCGCTGGACAACATGCGCGCCCACGTCCTGGACGCCCGGCTGCGCCCGGTGCCGCCCGGGGTGCCCGGCGAGCTGTACGTCGCGGGGGCGGGCCTGGCCCGCGGCTACTGGCGCCGGGCCGCGCTGACCGCCGAACGCTTCGTCGCCGACCCCCACGACCGGGGCGGCCGGATGTACCGCACCGGCGACCTGGTGCGCCGCCGCGCCGACGGCGCCATCGAGTTCCTCGGCCGGATCGACGGCCAGGTCAAGCTGCGCGGCTTCCGGATCGAGCTCGGCGAGATCGAGGCGGCGCTCTCCCGCCACCCCGCCGTCCGCCAGGTCATCGTCGTCCCCCGCGAGGACCGCCCCGGTGACACCCGGCTGGTCGGCTACTGCGCCGCCGACGCGAGCAGCACCGCAGGGAGCGGCACCGACGCGACCGGCACCGCCGCCGGACTCGCCGCCGAGCTCAAGCGGTTCGCCGCCGAGTCGCTGCCCGGCTACATGGTGCCGTCCGCCGTGGTGGTGCTGCCCGCCCTGCCGCTGAACGCCAACGGCAAGGTCGACCGGCGCGCCCTGCCCGCCCCCGACCTCACCGCCGACACCGCCGGCCGCGCCCCGCGCGACGAGCGCGAACAGGCCCTGTGCACCCTGTTCGGCGAGATCCTCGGCCTCGACGGCATCACCGTCGACGACGACTTCTTCGCCCTCGGCGGCCACTCCCTGCTCGCCACCCGCCTGGTCGGCCGGGTACGCACCGAGCTCGGCCTCGAACTCGCCATCGGCGACCTCTTCCAGGCCCCGACCGTCGCCGCCCTCGCCGCCAGGATCGCCGGCGCCCCGGCCCGCCCCGCCCTGCGCCCGGAGCCGCGCCCCGAGCACCTGCCGCTCTCCTTCGCCCAGCGCCGCCTCTGGTTCCTCGGCCAGGCCGAGGGCCCGGCCGCCACCTACAACGTCACCCTCGCCCTGCGGCTGACCGGCCCGCTGGACACCGCCGCCCTGGAAGCCGCCCTCGGCGACGTCGCCGCCCGCCACGAGAGCCTGCGCACCGTCTTCACCGAGCTCGACGGCGAGCCCCGCCAGCGGGTGCTGGCCGCGCCGCCCGCGCCGCTGCTCACCCTCACCGACCGCCCCGCGCAGGAGCTCGTCCACCACACCTTCGACCTGGCGACGGACGTGCCGCTGCACGCCTACCTGCGCCCCGAGGGCCCCGAGGAACACGTCCTCACCCTGGTGATGCACCACATCGCCAGCGACGGCTGGTCGCTGCGCCCGCTCTTCCGCGACCTCGCCGAGGCCTACACCGCCCGCCGCGCCGGCGCCGGACCGTCCTGGCGGCCGCTGCCCGTCCAGTACGCCGACTACACCCTCTGGCAGCACCGGCTGCTCGGCGCGGACGGCGACCCGCACGCGCTGCTCGGCAGCCAGCTCGTCCACTGGCGCGAGGCGCTGGCCGGACTGCCCGACGAGCTGCCGCTGCCGCTGGACCGCCCGCGCCCGCCCGTGCCCACCCACCGCGGCGACGTCGTCGAGCTGGACCTCGACGCCGCCCTGCACACCCGGCTCGCCGCCCTGGCCGCCGAGCACGGCGTCACCCTGTTCATGGTGGTCCAGGCCGGCTGGGCCGCCCTGCTGCACCGCTTCGGCGCCGGTGACGACCTGCCGATCGGCACCCCGCTGGCCGGGCGCCTGGACACCGCCCTGGACGACCTGGTCGGCTTCTTCGCCAACACCCTGGTGCTGCGCACCGACCTGAGCGGCACGCCCTCCTTCGCCGAGCTGCTGGCCCGCGTCCGGGAGGCCGACCTGGCGGCCTACGCCCACCAGGACGTGCCGTTCGAGCGCCTGGTCGAGGAGCTCAACCCGGCCCGCACGCTGGCCCGGCACCCGCTGTTCCAGGTGATGATCGCCTTCGACAACACCGCCGGCGGCGGCCCCGCCTTCCCCGGCACCCGGGCCGTCCACGAGCCGCTGGGCCTGCCCACCACCGCCTTCGACCTCACCCTCAACCTCTCCGAGCGCCACCACCCGGACGGCGCCCCGGCGGGCCTGTCCGGCGGCCTGGAGTTCGCCGTCGACCTCTTCGACCGCGCCACCGCCGAGCGGCTCGCCGCCGCGCTGGTCCACCTGCTCGCCCAGGCCGCCGAGCAGCCGCACCGCCCGGTCGCCGACCTGGACGTGCTCGGCGCGGCGGGGCACGCGCAGCTCGCCCGCTGGCACGACACCGCCCGCCCCGGCGGCGAGGTGCTCCTCCCGGCGGCCTTCGCCGCCCAGGCCGCCGCCACCCCGGACGCCACCGCCCTGGTCTTCGGCGGACTGCGGCTGAGCTACGCCGAGCTGAACGCCCGCGCCAACCGGCTCGCCCACGGCCTGACCGCCGCCGGCATCGGCCCCGAATCGGTGGTCGCCCTCGCCCTGCCCCGCTCGGCCGAGTCGATCGTCGCCCAGCTGGCCGTGCTCAAGGCCGGCGCCGCCTACCTGCCGCTGGACGCCGACCACCCGCGCGACCGGCTCGCCCACATGCTGGCCGACGCCCGCCCGGCCGCCGTGCTGAGCACCGACGGCTGGCCGCTGCCCGAGGTCCTGGACGGCCTGACCGTGCTGCCCGCCGGCGCCGACGCCTGGGCCGACCGGTCCGACGCCGAGCCGTCCGTGCGGATCGATCCCGAGCACGCCGCCTACGTCATCTACACCTCCGGCTCCACCGGCCGCCCCAAGGGGGTCGTGGTCCGCCACGGCGGCGTCGCCAACCTGTACGCCTTCCACCGCGACACGACCCTCCGGCTGGCCCGGCAGGCCCGCCCCGGGCGGCGGTTCACCTTCGCCTCGACCGCCTCCACCTCCTTCGACACCTTCCTCGAAGGGATGCTCTGGCTGACCGCCGGCCAGGAACTGCACCTGCTCGACGACACCCTGCGCCGCGACGCCGCCGCCATCGTCCGCCACCTCCAGCACACCGGCGCCGACGTCCTCGACGTCACCCCCGGCCAGGCCGAACGGCTGGTCGAGGAGGGCCTGCTCACCACCTGCCCGCCCGCCGTGCTGATGATCGGCGGCGAGGCCTGCGGCCAGCAGCTGTGGACCACCCTGTCCGCCGCCCCCGACACCCTCGTGCTCAACATCTACGGGCCCACCGAGTGCACCGTCGACGCCCTGCACCACCGCCTCGACGCCGGCGTCACCCGCCCGGTGATCGGCCGCCCGCTGTCCAACCTGCGCGCCCACCTGCTCGACGCGCGGCTGCGCCCGGTGCCCGTCGGCGTGCCCGGCGAGCTCTACCTGAGCGGCGCGGGACTGGCCCGCGGCTACCTCGGCCGCCCGGCACTGACCGCCGAGCGCTTCGTCGCCGACCCGTACGACGAGGGCGCCCGGATGTACCGCACCGGCGACCTCGCCCGGCGCCGCGCCGACGGCTCGGTGGAGTTCCTCGGCCGCACCGACCACCAGGTCAAGGTGCGCGGCTTCCGGATCGAACTCGGCGAGATCGAGACCGTCCTGGCCGGCCACCCGCAGGTGCGGCAGGCCGCCGTGCTGCCGCACCGGGACGGCCCGGCCGGCACCCGGCTGGTCGCCTACCTGGCCACCGGCGCCGACCCGGCGGAGCTGCGCGCCCACGCCGCCGCCGCGCTGCCCGACTACATGGTCCCGGCGGCCTTCGTCACCCTGGAGGCGCTGCCGCTCAACGTCAACGGCAAGCTCGACCGGGCCGCCCTGCCCGCCCCCGACTTCACCGCGAGCGCGGGGGGCCGGGCCGCCCGCACGGCCCGCGAGGAGATCCTCTGCGGCCTGTTCGCCGAGGTCCTCGGCCTGGAGGGCGCCGTCTCGGCCGACGACGACTTCTTCGCGCTCGGCGGCCACTCGCTGCTCGCCACCAAGCTGCTCAGCCGGGTCCGTTCGGTGCTCGGCGCCGAACTCGGCATCCGGGACGTCTTCGAGGCCCCGACCGTCGCGGGCCTGGCCGGGCGTCTGGACGGCGCCGAGGTCCGGCCCGCGCTCACCGCCGCGGCGCGCCCCGAGTGGCTGCCGCTCTCCTTCGCCCAGCAGCGGCT
The DNA here is from genome assembly GCF_043080305.1 of Kitasatospora sp. NPDC015120. Classification (NCBI taxonomy): domain Bacteria; kingdom Bacillati; phylum Actinomycetota; class Actinomycetes; order Kitasatosporales; family Streptomycetaceae; genus Kitasatospora; species Kitasatospora sp. NPDC015120. Next base: position 226,310 of record NZ_JBIBVJ010000006.1, read on the forward strand.
CTGGCTGATCGACCGGATGGAGGGCCCCGGCGCCCTCTACAACATGCCGCTCGCACTACGGCTCACCGGCGAGCTCGACCGCGCCGCGCTCACCGCGGCGCTCGGCGACCTCGCCGCCCGCCACGAGAGCCTGCGCACCGTCATCGCCGAGCACGACGGCGAGCCCTACCAGCGGATCCTCGCCGACGCCGCCATTGCGGTCGAACTCCTGGACTGCGCAGCGGAGTCCGTCGATGCCGAGGTGGACCGCGCCGCCCGCCGCCCCTTCGACCTGGCCGCCGAACCGCCCGTGCGGGCCACCCTGCTCCGGGTCGCCGAGGACGAGCACGTGCTGGTGGTCGCCCTGCACCACATCGCCGGCGACGGCTGGTCGATGGGGCCGCTGCTGCGTGACCTCGCCGAGGCCTACACCCTGCGCCTCGGCGGCGAGCGGCCGGCCTTCGAGCCGCTCGCCGTCCAGTACGCCGACTACGCGCTCTGGCAGCGCGGGCTGCTCGGCGACGAGGCCGACCCGCAGAGCCTGATCGCCCGCCAACTCGCCTATTGGCGCGAGACGCTGGCGGATCTGCCGGAGGAGATCGCGCTGCCCGCGGACCGTCCGCGCGGCGCCCGCGCCGACCACCGCGGCGGGCGCGTCGCCCTGCCGGTCGACGCCGAGCTGCACCGCGCGCTCGTCGCGCTCTCCCGCGAGCACCGGGTCACCCTTTTCATGACCCTGCAGGCCGCGCTCGCCGCCCTGCTCACCCGCCTCGGCGCGGGTACCGACGTGCCGATCGGCTCGGTGGTCGCGGGCCGCTCGGACGAGGCGCTGGACGACCTGGTCGGCTTCTTCGTCAACACCCTGGTGCTGCGCACCGACACCTCGGGGGACCCCACCTTCGCCGACCTCCTCGGCCGCGTCCGGGAGACCGGCCTCGGCGCCTACGCCCACCAGGACGTGCCGTTCGAGCGGCTGGTCGAGGAGCTCAACCCGGCCCGCTCGCTGGCCCGCCACCCGCTCTTCCAGGTGGCGCTGGTCCTCCAGTCCGCCGGCGAGGGCGTGCTGGAGCTGCCCGGCCTGGCCGTCGAGGCGCTGCCCTCGGACACCGGCGTCGCCAAGTTCGACCTCAACGTCACGCTGGAGGAGTTCTTCGGCCCCGACGGCGCGCCCGCCGGCCTGGACTGCGCACTCGACTACGCGACCGACCTGTTCGACCGGCCGACCGCGGAGTCGATCGCCGCCCGCTTCGGGCGCCTGCTCGCCGCCGTGGTGGCCGACCCCGACCGGCCGATCGGCCGGGCCGACCTGCTGGGCGAGGGCGAGCGCGCCGCACTCCTCGCCCCCGCCGTCCCCCTGCCCGCCGACGTGCCGCTGCTGCCGGCCGCCTTCGCCGCGCAGGCGGCCCGCACCCCGGACGCGACCGCCCTGGTCTTCGGCGCCACGCGGTTGAGCTACGCCGAACTCGACGCCCGCGCCAACCGCCTGGCGAACGGCCTGGTGGCGGCCGGGATCGGCCCGGAGTGCGTGGTCGCGCTCGCCCTGCCGCGCTCGGCGCAGACCCTGGTCGCCCAGCTGGCCGTGCTCAAGGCCGGGGCCGCCTTCCTGCCACTGGACGCCGAGTACCCGCGCGAGCGCACCGCCCACATGCTCGCCGACTCCGCGCCCGCGCTGGTCCTCACCGCCGACGGCTGGCCGCTGCCCGAGGTGCTGGACGGCCTGACCGTGCTGCCCGCCGACGCCGGGGCCTGGGCCGACCGGCCCGCCGAGGCCCCGCCCCTGCGCCTCGACCCGGCGCACGCCGCCTACGTCATCTACACCTCCGGCTCCACCGGCCGCCCCAAGGGCGTGGTGGTCACCCACGGCTCGATCGCCGCGCTGCTGGCCCACCACCGCGCCGAGACCTTCGCCGGGCCCGGGCGCGCCCACGGGCGGCTGAGCGTCGCCCTGACCGCCTCGCTCTGCTTCGACGCCTCCTGGGACAGCCTGCTCTGGATGATCGCCGGCCATGAGCTGCACCTCGTCGGCGACGACCTGCGCCGCGACGCCGCCGCCCTCGTCCGGTACGTCCACGGCGAGTCCGTCGGCGTCGTCAACGTCACCCCGAGCTACGCCGAACAGCTCCTCGCCGAGGGCTTGTTGGACGGTGAGGCGGCTCCGCGGTTGCTGCTGCTGGGCGGCGAGGCGGTCGGTCAGGACCTCTGGGACCGGCTGCGTGCGGCCCCGCGCACCGAGGCCCGCAACCTCTACGGCCCGACCGAGGCCACCGTCGACACCCTCACCCAGCCGTTCGCGGCCACCGAGCGTCCGTCGCTGGGCCGGGCCGTGCTCGGCACCCGGGCCTATGTGCTGGACGAGCACCTGGCCCCCGTCCCGCCCGGGGTCCCCGGCGAGCTCTACCTGTCGGGCCGCAGCCTGGCCCGCGGTTACCTCGGCCGCCCCGCGCTGACCGCCGAGCGCTTCGTCGCCGACCCGTTCACCCCCGGCGCCCGGATGTACCGCACCGGTGACCTGGTCCGCCGCACCCGCGACGGCGGCCTCGACCACCTCGGCCGCACCGACCACCAGGTCAAGATCCGCGGCTTCCGGATCGAACCCGGCGAGATCGAACAGGTGCTGGCCCGTCACGAGAGCGTCCAGCAGGCCGTGGTCACCCTGCACGAGGGCGCCGACGGGGACCGCCGGCTGGTCGCCCACTGCGCCACCGCCACCCCGCCGAGCCCCGAACTCGCCCTGGAGCTGCGCCGGTTCGCCGCCGAGGCATTGCCCGGGCACATGGTCCCGGCCGCCGTCGTGCCGCTCGCCGCGCTGCCGCTGACCGGCAGCGGCAAGATCGACCGCCGCGCCCTGCCCGCCCCCGACTTCGGCCTCTTCGGCGGCGGCCGCGCGGCCCGCACCGCCCGCGAGGAGCTGCTCTGCGGCCTGTTCGGCGACGTCCTCGGCCTCGACCGGGTCTCCATCGACGACGACTTCTTCGCGCTCGGCGGCCACTCGCTGCTCGCGATGAAGCTGGCCGGCCGGGTCCGCTCGGTGTTCGGCACCGAACTCGGCATCCGGGACGTCTTCGAGGCCCCGACCGTCGCCGGCCTCGCCCAGCGCCTGGACGGCGGCGCCGTTCGCGGGCCCGCCCTCGTCGCGGGACCGCGCCCCGAGCGGCTGCCGCTCTCCTTCGCCCAGCGCCGGCTCTGGCTGATCGACCGGATGGAGGGCCCCGGCGCCCTCTACAACCTGCCGCTCGCCCTGCGCGTCGGCGGCCCGCTCGACCCCGCCGTGCTCGCCGCGGCCCTCGGCGACCTGGTCGCCCGGCACGAGAGCCTGCGCACGGTGATCGCCGAGCAGGACGGCGAGCCGTACCAGCGGATCCTCCCGGCCGGCGAGGCCCGGGTCCCGCTCGACCACCGCACCACGGCGCCGGCCGACCCCGCGCAGGCGGTCACCGCCTGCGCGGAGGTCCCCTTCGACCTCGCCGCCGAACTGCCGGTCCGTGCGCACCTCCTCCCGGCGGGCGACGGCAGCGGTGACCAGCTGCTCGTCCTGGTGCTGCACCACATCGCCGGGGACGGCTGGTCGATGGACCCGCTGCTGCGCGACCTCGCCGCCGCCTACGCCGCCCGCCGCGACGGCACCGCGCCCGACTGGCGCCCGCTGCCCGTCCAGTACGCCGACTACGCGCTCTGGCAGCGCGGGCTGCTCGGCGACGAGGCCGACCCGCAGAGCCCGGCCGCGCGCCAACTCGCCTACTGGCGCGAGACGCTGGCCGGACTGCCGGAGGAGATCGCACTGCCCGTCGACCGCCCCCGGCGCGCCGACACCGGCCACCGCGGCGAGCGCGTCGTCCTGCCGCTCGGCGCCGAACTCCACCGCGCGCTCGTCGCGCTCTCCCGTGAGCACCGGGTGACGATGTTCATGACCCTGCAGGCCGCGCTCGCCGCCCTGCTCACCCGCCTCGGCGCGGGCACCGACGTGCCGATCGGCTCGGTGGTCGCGGGCCGCTCGGACGAGGCGCTGGACGACCTGGTCGGCTTCTTCGTCAACACCCTGGTGCTGCGCACCGACACCTCGGGAGACCCCGCCTTCGCCGACCTCCTCGGCCGCGTCCGGGAGAGTCAGCTCGACGCCCACGCCCACCAGGACGTGCCGTTCGAGCGGCTGGTCGAGGAGCTCAACCCGGTCCGCTCGCTGGCCCGCCACCCGCTGTTCCAGGTGATGCTGCTGCTCCAGGGCGGCACCCCCGGCGCCACCGGGACCGGCGACGCCCCGCCGGTCTTCGCCGGGCTCCCGGCCGACGTCGAGCCGGTCGGCGGGTACGCCGCCAAGTTCGACCTCTCGATCGGCATGGGCGAGTCCTTCGACGCCGACGGCACGCCCGCCGGGCTGGAGTGCGCGATCGACTACGCGACCGACCTGTTCGACCGGGAGACCGTCGAGGCGATCGCCGCGCGCTTCGGCCGGCTGCTGGCCGCCGTCGCGGCGCGGCCGGAGCAGCCGATCGGCCGGGCCGACCTGCTGGGCGAGGGCGAGCGCGCCGCACTCCTCGCCCCCGCCGTCCCGCTGCCCGCCGACGTGCCGCTGCTGCCGGCCGCCTTCGCCGCGCAGGCGGCCCGCACCCCGGACGCGACCGCCCTGGTCTTCGGTGACCTCCGGCTGGACTACGCCGAACTGGACGCCCGCGCCGACCACCTGGCCGCCCGGCTGCGTGCGGCCGGAGCCGGACCGGACACGGTCGTCGCCCTGGCCCTGCCGCGCTCGGCCGAGACGGTGGTCGCCCTGCTCGCCGTCCTCAAGTCCGGCGCCGCCTCGCTCCCGCTGGACCCGGAGTACCCGGCCGAGCGGACGGCCGCGATGCTCGCCGACGCGGCGCCCGCCCTGGCCGTCACCGGCGCGGGCTGGCCGCTGCCCGGCCTGCTCACCGGGCTGACGACCCTCCCGGTGCACTCCGGCGAACCGGCCGCCCCCGCGCCGGCCCCCGCCGCCGGCCCCGACCCGGCGCACGCCGCCTACGTCATCTACACCTCCGGCTCCACCGGCCGCCCCAAGGGCGTGGTGGTCACCCACGGCTCGATCGCCGCGCTGCTGGCCCACCACCGCGCCGAGACCTTCGCCGGCCCCGGGCGCGCCCACGGGCGGCTGCGCGCCGCCCTGACCGCCTCGCTCTGCTTCGACGCCTCCTGGGACAGCCTGCTCTGGATGATCGCCGGCCATGAGCTGCACCTCATCGGCGACGACCTGCGCCGCGACGCCGCCGCCCTCGTCCGCCACGTCCGCACCGCCCGGATCGACACCCTCGGCATCACCCCCGGCTACGCCGGACAACTCGTCGCCGAGGGCTTGTTGGACGGTGAGGCGGCTCCGCGGCTGCTGCTGCTCGGCGGCGAGGCGGTCGGCCAGGACCTCTGGGACCGGCTGCGCGCGGCCCCGTGCACCGAGGCCCGCAACCTCTACGGCCCCACCGAGGCCACCGTCGACACCCTCACCCACCCGTTCGCGGCCACCGAGCGTCCGTCGCTGGGCCGGGCCGTGCTCGGCACCCGGGCCTATGTGCTGGACGAGCACCTGGCCCCCGTCCCGCCCGGGGTCCCCGGGGAGCTCTACCTGTCGGGCCGCAGCCTGGCCCGCGGTTACCTCGGCCGCCCCGCGCTGACCGCCGAGCGCTTCGTCGCCGACCCGTTCACCCCCGGCGCCCGGATGTACCGCACCGGTGACCTGGTCCGCCGCACCCGCGACGGCGGCCTCGACCACCTCGGCCGCACCGACCACCAGGTCAAGATCCGCGGCTTCCGGATCGAACCCGGCGAGATCGAACACGCGCTCACCCGCCACCCGCACGTGCGGGCCGCCACCGTGACGGCCCGCGAGGACGGCGCCGGCGGCCCCCGCCTGGTCGCCTACGTCGTCCCCGAGGGCGCGACCGCGCCCGAGGCGGCCGAGCTGCGCGCCTTCGTCGCCGAGTCGCTGCCCGGCCACATGGTCCCGGCGGCGGTGGTCGCGCTCGACGCCTTCCCGCTGACCGGCAGCGGCAAGGTCGACCTCCGCGCCCTGCCCGCCCCCGACCTCTCCGCCTCGCCCACCGGCCGGGCCCCGCGCACCCCCCGCGAGCACCGGCTCCGCGCGCTCTTCGCGGACGTCCTCGGTGTCGACGGCGTCACGATCGACGACGGCTTCTTCGACCTCGGCGGCCACTCGCTGCTCGCCATGAAGCTGCTCGCCCGGATCCGCACCGCCTTCGGCGTCGAGCTCGGCATGCGGGCCCTGTTCGAGGCCCCCACCGTGGCCGGGCTGGCCCGCCGGCTGGAGACCGCCGGGGGCGGGCGCTCCGACGCCCTGGACGTGCTGCTCCCGCTGCGCGCCGGGGACGGCAGGGCCCCGCTGTTCTGCGTCCACCCCGCCGCCGGCATCAGCTGGGTCTACTCCGGCCTGCTGCGCCACCTCGACCCGGGGCGCCCGGTGTACGGCCTCCAGGCCCGCGGTCTGCGCGGCGGCTCACCGGCCGCCGTCGCCGAGATCGCCGCCGACTACGTCCGGGAGATCCGGTCCGTGCGCCCCCGGGGCCCGTACCACCTGCTCGGCTGGTCGTTCGGCGCGGTGGTCGCCCAGGAGATGGCCGTCCAGCTCCAGACGGCGGGCCAGGAGGTTGCCCTGCTCGCCCTGCTCGACGGCCTCCCGGCCGGGGCGGTCGCCGAGGAGCCCCCGGCCTCCGACGACCCGGTGGAGACCCTCGCCGAACTCCTCGTCTCGCTCGGCTACGACCCGGCCGACGGGCGTGGGCAGGCCGATCTGACCGCCCTGCTCGGCGAGGCCGCCGGCCTGCTGCCGGACGTCTTCGAACACCACCGCAAGCTGATGGCCGAGCACGTGCCCGGCCACTACCGGGGCGCGGCCGTCTTCGTCGGCGCCACCGCCGACAAGCCCGCCGACTGGCCCTACGAGACCGCCTGGGCCCCCTACCTCGGCGGTCCCGTCACCGCCCACCGGATCGACTGCGCGCACGGCGCCCTGACCCAACCCGAGCCCCTCGCACGGATCGCCGCCGTGCTGGCCGACACGCTGGAGAGTGACCCGCGATGACCACCACTACCGTCCCGGTCGAGCCGCCCGCGGTGGACGACGCACCCCGCCGCAGCCGCTGGGGCCTGTGGGCCCAGGCGGACTTCCGCAAGCTCTGGGTGGGTGAGACGACCAGCGGGCTCGGCACCGCGGTCGGCAACGTCGCCCTCGCCCTGGTGGCGGTGGTGACCCTGGACGCCTCGCCGTTCATGGTCGGCGTGCTCACCGCCTCCGCCTGGGTCCCCTGGCTCTTCCTCGGCCTGCTGGCCGGTGCCTGGGTGGACCGCTGGCCCCGGCTGAAGGTCATGCTGGTCTGCGACCTGCTGCTGCTCGTGCTGTTCGGCAGCGTGCCGGTGGCCGGCTGGTTCGACGCCCTGACGATGGCCCAGCTGATCCTGGTCGCCCTGCTGGCCGGGGCGGTGAAGGTGTTCTTCTCCACCGCCTACGGGGCCGTGCTGCCGTCGATCGTCGCCAAGGACGACCTGCTGGAGGCCAACGTCAAGCTGCGCTCGGGGGACTCGGCGGCGGAGATCGCCGGGCCCGGCCTGGCCGGACTGCTGTCCCAGGTGTTCGGCGCGGCCAGCGGACTGCTCGCCGACGCGGTGACGTACCTGGTCTCGGCGCTCTGCCTGGGCACCATCAAGGTGCAGGAGACCCCGCCGCCGGTCTCCGAGCGGCGCGGCATCCTGCGCGAGATCGGCGAGGGCGTGCGCTTCCTGGCCCACGACCCCCACCTGCGGACCCTGGCGGTCTTCGGGGCGGTCGGCAACCTCGGCCTCAACGGCATCCAGGCCGTCCAGACGATCTTCCTGGTCCGCAGCGTCGGGGTCTCGCCCGGCGGCATCGGCGCCGTCTTCGCGGTGGTCTCGGTCGGCGGCCTGGCCGGGGCGGCCCTCGCCGGGCGGATCGCCCGCCGCTTCGGCACCGCCCGCGGGCTGCTGCTCTGCGAGCTGGTCGCCGCGCCGTTCATCCTGCTGCTGCCGATGGCCGGCGCCCGGCTGCCGCTCGCGGTGAGCGCGGTCGCCTGGTCGGTCGCGGTCTGCGGGGTGATCGCCGGGAACGTCCTGGCCGGCAGCTTCTACCAGTCCTACTGCCCGCCCGCGATGATCGGCCGGATCCGGGCCAGCGCCGCCACCGTCAACTTCAGCGCCATCCCGGTCGGCGCCCTGCTCGGCGGCTGGCTGGGCGAGCTGCTCGGCGCCCGCACCACCATCTGGATCATGGCGTCCGTGCTGCTCTCCGCCGGTGCCGTGCTGCTGGCGAGCCCGCTGCGCGCCATGCGCGACTTCCCCGAGCGCCCCGCCGCCCGCTGAGCCGCCTCCCGCTGAGCCGCCGCCCCCGCTCCCGCCGCCCCCGCTCCTCCCGCCCCCGCCCTCTCGGAGCCCGCCATGACCCGCACCGCCCGCCCCCGCCGCTACCTGATGTGCCGTCCGACCCACTTCGAGGTCAGCTACGCGATCAACCCGTGGATGGACCCGGCCAAGCCGGTCGACACCGACCTCGCGGTGGCCCAGTGGGAGCGCCTGTACGAGCTGTACGTTGACCTCGGCCACCGCGTCGACCTCATCGACCCGCTGCCCGGCCTGCCCGACATGGTGTACGCGGCGAACGGCGCCACCGTCGTCGACGGCCGGGCGCTCGGCGCCCGGTTCCGCAACGCCGAGCGGGCCGCCGAGGGCCCGGCGTACCTGGAGTGGCTCCGGGCCCACGGCTTCACCACCCACGCGCCGGTGCACGTCAACGAGGGCGAGGGCGACCTGCTGCTCACCGACCGCTACCTGCTGGCCGGCCGGGGCTTTCGCAGCGTCTCCGCCGGGCACGCCGAGGCGCAGGAGTTCCTCGGCCGCCCGGTGATCGGCCTGGACCTCGTCGACCCGCGCTTCTACCACCTCGACACCGCGCTCAGCGTGCTCGACGGCGACCTGATCATGTACTACCCGGGCGCGTTCTCGGCCGGCAGCCGGGCGGTGCTGCGCCGGCTCTTCCCGGACGCCCTGCTGGTGGGGGAGCAGGACGCCGCGGCGTTCGGGCTCAACGTGGCCGGCGACGGCCTGAACGTGGTGCTCCCGGAGCAGGCCACCGGGGTCGCGGCCGTGCTGCGCGCGCACGGCTTCCGCCCGATCGGGATGGACCTGTCGGAGCTGCTCAAGGGCGGCGGCAGTGTGAAGTGCTGCACCCTGGAGCTCCGCGAGGCCGCCTGACCTGCGGCGACAGCGCTCAACACCCCGATCGACGCGGCCGGTCGACGCACGCTGCTCGTGCGTCGATCGGCCGTTGAACGCCCCTTGCCATGCTGATCACGTCAGCCGGGGAGAGCCCGGCACCCGCCTTCCCGGCAGGGAAGACCACCCGAGGAGCAGTCATGGCGAAGCGTTCGACGATCGGCACCGCCCGGATCAGCCTGGCCGTCGCGGGCCTCGGCCTCGGCGCCCTGCTCGCCCTCGGCGCGGCCGGCACCGCGATGGCGGACGGCGCGACCGGCACCGGCACCGGCACCACCGCCCCCACCGCCACGCCCACCCCGACCCCGACCGACGGCAGCGGCCACTCGGACTGGAACAGCACCGGCTCCTGAGCCCCGCCCGCCCGACGACCGCACGCAGAACCGTTTCTGCCGCCCCCGTACCACCCGCGCCTCAGGGATCCACCAGCGCGAACGCCGGCTCCGCGAGCAGCCCCGCCACCTCGGCGGCCTCCGGAAGCCCCAGCCGCCGGAAGATCGCGTACGCCTCCCGCAGCCGCGCCCCCGCCTCGGCCCCGCGCCCGAGGTCCGCCAGCGCACAGCCCAGCACCACCAGCGCCTGCGCCTGGTCCCGCTCCGCGCCCAGCTCCACGCAGAGCGCCAACGCCTGCCCGGCGTGGTCCAGCGCCTCGCCCGCCCGGCCCAGCTCGCGCAGACTGTCCGCCAGCCGGTAGCGCGCGTGCGCCGCCCGGTCCCGCAGCCCGGCCGCCACCGACACCGCCAGGCACTCGCCGAACCAGGTCACCGCCTCCTCGTGCCGCCCCAGCGCGTGCAGCGCCAGCCCCAGCACGTACAGCGTGTACGCCCGGCCCGGATCGTCCTGCCGGGTCCTCAGCTCGGCCAGCGCCTCGTGGCAGATCGCCACCGCCTCGTCCGCCCGGCCGCTGCGCACCCGCGCCAGCGCCGCGTTCACCGTCGTCACCAGCGCACCGGAGCGGTGCCCGAGCCGGTTCGCCAGCACCAGCGCCTCGTCGTAGTGGTCCACCGCCTCGTCGTAGCGGCTCAGGAACTGGCAGATCAGCCCGAGGTCGTTGAGCGCCTGCCGCAGCACCACCGAGTCCTCGGCCGCGCGCGCCGCGTCCACCGCCCGCCGGGACGCCGCCTCGGCCGCGTCCAGCCGGGTCGCGGCCAGCGCGACGTTGCCGCGCAGGAAGTGCGCCCGCCCCTCCGCCCGGACGTCGCCGTCCCGGGCGGCCGCCTCGGCCAGCGCGTCGGCCGTCGCGGCGAGCTGACGGCTCGGCGGGGTGAGCACGAACGGGGTGAGCGCGATCAGCAGGTCGATCGCCGCCCGCAGCGCCGGCCCCTGCCCGGTGGCGGGGTCGGCGGCCACCTGCGCCGCCAGCGCCACCGCGCCCGTCCCTTCGACGGCCGCCCACGCCCGGGCGGCCTCCCGCCCGGGCAGCGCGACGCCGGGGGAGTGCGCCGGCCCGAGCGCGCCCGCCGCCGGATCGCCCGGCACGGCGTGCTGGAAGGCGGTGCAGGCGGTGGCCAGCAGGTGGTCCAGCAGCCGGTCCCGGGCCGTCACCGCCTCCGTCACCGCCTCCGCCTCGCCGCCGTCCTCCACCCCCTGCGCCGGTCGTCGGCGCGCGAAGGCCCGCAGCAGGTCGTGGTACCGGTAGCGCCCCGGGAACGGCGACTCCACCATCGCCACGTCCACCAGCGCCTCCAGCAGGTCCTCGGCGTCGTACGCGTCGAGGTCCAGCAGCGCGGCCGCCGCCGGCAGCCCGATGTCCGGCCCGTCCACGGAGGCCACCAGCCGGAACGCCCGCGCCTGGTCAGCCGTCAGCTGGCGGTAGCTCAGTTCGAAGGCCGCCGCCACCGCGAGGTCGCCGATCCGCAGCTCGTCGATCCGCCGCCGCTCCACCTGCAGCCGGCGGCTGAGCGTCTCCACCGTCCAGCCCGGGCGCGCCGCCAGCCGGGCGGCCACGATCCGCACCGCCAGCGGCAGGTTCCCGCAGGCCACCACCAGCTCCCGGGCGGCGTCCGGCTCGGCGGCCAGGCGCTGCGCGCCGATCGTGCGGCCCAGCAGGTCCAGCGCCTCCTCCGGCTGGAACACGTCCAGGTCGACCTGCACGCTCGCCGGCAGCCCGGCCGGCCGGGTGCGGCCGGTGGTGAGCACCGCGCAGCCGACCGCCCCCGGCAGCAGCGGCCGGATCTGCGCCGCGTCCTTGGCGTTGTCGAGCACCAGCAGCAGGCGCCGGCCGTCCACCACCGAGCGGAACAGCGCCGAGCGCGCGTCCAGGCCGTCCGGCACCGCGTCCGCCGGGACCCCGAGCGCCACCAGGAAGCCGCTCAGCACCGCCTCCGGATCGGCCGGCACCGGGTCCGAGCCGCGCAGGTCCGCGTACAGCTGGCCGTCCGGGTAGGCGTCCCGGACGCGGTGCGCGACGTGCAGCGCCAACGCCGTCTTGCCGACCCCGCCCATCCCGACCACCGTCGCCACCACCAGCGCCTGCTGCGGCCGCCCCGGCGCCCCGCCGTCCTCCGGGGGAGCGGCCAGCGCCTCGCACAGCACCCGCACCGGCGCCGTGCGGCCGGTGAAGTCGGCGGCGTCCGGCGGCAGCTGGGCCGGGCGCGGCGGCGCGCCGGACGGCCGGGCGCCGCGGCCCGGTGCCCGGGCCCCCTCGGTGCCGCCCGGGTCCGTCGCACCGCCCTCGCCGTCCGCCGCCTCGGCGCGCTCCGCGGCCGTGCCCTCCGCCGCGGCCGGGCCCGGCGCCGCCGCGCCCGCGGCCCCGCCGCCGCCCGGTGCCTCCGGCGCGGCCAGGCCCGGGTCCCCCTCCAGTATCCGCCGGTGCAGCTGCTCCAGCTCCGCCCCCGGCCCCACCCCCAGCTCCGCCAGGAACAGCTGCCGCACGCCCCGGAACACCGCCAGCGCGTCCGCCTGCCGCCCGGCCTGGTACAGCGCGCGCATCAGCAGCCCGTACGCCCGCTCGTGCAGCGGGTGCTCGGTGGTCAGCGCGGTCAGCTCCGGAATGCACCGGGAGTAGCGGCCCAGCGCCAGATCCAGGCCGATCCGCTCCTCCAGCAGCGTCAGCCGCAGCTCCTCCAGCCGCTGGCGGTGCCGCTCCGCGAACGGCCCGGGGATCCCGGCCAGCGGCTCGCCCTGCCACAGCTCCAGCGCCTGGTTGAGCAGGTCACGGGCGCGCAGCGGCTCGGCGCGGGCGGTCCGCTCCGCCTCGGCGGCCAGCGCCTCCGCCTGCGCCGCGTCCACCGCCAGTTTGGGCAGGACCAGCCGGTAGCCGTCGCCCATCGAGACCAGGACGCTGCCCGTCGCCTTCTCCCCGGGCTCCCCGGGCTCCGCCGGGTCCACGGCGTCGAGCACCTTGCGCCAGCGCCACGCGTACGTCCGCACGGTGGTCATCGCCGCGCTCGGCGGCTCCTCGCCCCACAGCGCCGCGATCAGGTCCGTGGCGCTCGCCGAATGGCCGGGCCGCAGCAGCAGCACGGCCAGCATCGCCTGCTGCTGCGGGCTGCCCACCTTGAGCGCCGTCGCGCCGCGGTGAGCCCGCATCAGACCCAGTACGGAAAAACGGAGATCGCCCATCCTGCCCCCTGCTGCCCAAGGACAGTGCCCGCCCCGCTCGTGCACATGTCAGCTTCTCTGTGACGTAATCAACCACCAGGCCGTGCGCCGTGTCGAGGCTCCGTTGAGCCTGTGGTGACCGCGCGTTGAACCCGCCCGGCCAGAATCACCGTGCGGGGCCCTCCGGAGACGGTCCGGTCCGCCCCCCTTCACCTCCCGCGACCGGGTACCCCCGGTAACCGGTCGTGGTCGCCCCCGCCCTCGGCCGTCGGCGGCGTCGGGCGCCATGACGATACCTTCGGAGGCGGACGTCCGTGAACACCGCTTTGCTGTACGACTTGCTCGACGTCGACCCGGCCGACGGGCCGGCCGAACTGCTCCACCGCGCCCGCGGCAGCCGTCACCTGCCCCACCTCGTGCTCTCCGCCCTGGCCCGCGAGGACGTCCGGATGGGCGAGCCCGCCCGCGCCGAACTGCGCCGCGCCCGCGCCCGCGCCGACCACTACGCCCGCCTCGCCCACGACCTCGCCCGCTCCACCGGCGTGCGGGCGATCCACGGCATCCCGCTGGCCGGCTACTACCCGTCCGGCCTGCTCCGGCCCCAGGCCTCCCTGGACCTGGTCGCCCCCGGGGAGGCCGCGCTCTGGCAGGCCGTCGTGCGCCTGGTCACCGACCACCCCGTCGAGACCATCGACGTCACCCTCCTCGGCGACCGCCCGCACCACACCGCGGTCACCGTCCGCTGGCCCGCCGAGGACCCCCTGCTCGACCCCTGGTACCGCGTCGACCTCACCACCGCCGCCCTCCCCGGCGACCACGCCGGCGTGCCGGTCCGCCCCTACCTCGTCGCGGACGACCACGTCGAGTGCCTGATCGCCCTCGCCGAGGCCCACCTGCACACGCCCGCCGGGGCGGAACCCGACCCGCTCACCCTGCTCGACCTCTCCTGTCTCACCCGCCAGCCCTTCGAACCCGCCGAGACCGCCGCCGTCCTGGCCGCCTACCGGCTGGCCCCCGAGGCCGCCGCCCTGCTCGACCTCGCCGCCCCGCGCCTGCCGCTCGGCACCCTCGCCGCCGTCCGCACCGCCCTCACCCCGGAACTCGCCCCCGAACACCGCCGCCGCACCGACGCCGCCACCACGGCCCCCCGCCCGACCCCCCGCCACGGCACCCTGCTGCGCCGCACCGTCATCCGCCACACCTGGGACGAGGCCCGGCTGCTGCCCGCCCCCGGCAGCACCACCCTGCTGCTCACCCCGGTCGCCGACTACCTCCTCGGCCCGGCCGACCGCACCACCGCCCTCGCCGCCCTCCACGCGTGGGACGCCGTTCAGTAACCGATCTCCTCCGCCTCGCTCAGGTCCTCCACCCGCACCGGCCGCAGCCCCTCGAACCACACGGCCACCCCGAACGGATCACCGATCGGCAGATCCCCCTCCGCGAACCGCAGCATCCACCCGTCGGTGTAGACGTTCACCTCGGGCGAGTCCAGCGCCGCCTCCTCCTGCGTCACCCCCAGCTCGGCGCAGACGAACCGCCGCGCCCGCTCCACCACCTCGTCCAGGTGCGCCAGCACGTCCCCGAGCGCGTCCAGATCCACCGCCGCGACGTCCTCGCCCGCCTCCACCATGACGGTGACGTCCACCGCCCACCGCTCCGGCTCGGCGACCCCCCACACCACCAACCCACCCGGCCCGTCGCACACGTGCACCAGCGGTCCCACGGTCATCCTCCGCCCTCCAGCACCTTCCGCGCCGCCTCGTCGTCCCCGGCCCGTCGGTAGGCCTCCGCCGCCGCCTCCCGCACCCCGGCGGCATCACGCCCGGCCGCCTCCAGTGTGGTCGCCAACTCGCCCAGCGCCTCCCCGTGCCGGTGGTGGTCGCCCAACTCCGGGAGTGTCGTCACCGCCCGTTCGCCGGCCTCGACGGCTGCCGGGAACTCGCCGCGTTCCCGGAGCGCGGTGCCGAGGTTGTTCCACGAGATGGCCTCGCCATGGGCATCGCCGAGCTGCTGGAAGATCGTCAGGGCGGCACGGTGAAGGGCCTCGGCCTCCTCGTGGCGGCGCAACCGCTGGAGTGTGGTGCCCAGGCTGTCCGACACGGTGGCCTCCAGGTGCGGCTGATCCAGCCGTTGCACCATGGCGAGCGCGATGCGTTGGGCCTCCTCCGCCTCCTGGTGGCGGTGCAGCTGCTGGAGCGTGGTGCCGAGGTTCTCCCAGGCCGCGGCTTCGTGGTAGGCGTCCCCGAGGCGTTGGAAGATCCGCAGGGCGGTCCGGAACGCCGCCTCGGCCTCCTCGAAGCGTTGCTGCGCATTGAGAGCGACACCGAGGTTCCCCCAGGTGCCGGCGATGTGCGGGTCGGTCCCGGTCACCTCCGCTGCGGCGCGCGCGGTGCAGCACACGGCGAACTGGTCCGCGTGGAACCGGCGCAGGCCTTGGTAGCTGATGAGCTTGGAGGACAGGACGACGGCGACCTCGTGCCGGCCGACGGCGTGCGCGGTGTGAACGGCGGCGACGAGGTTGGGGTGTTCGGCATCCAGCCACTGGAGGGCCTGCACCCGGCTGCGGAACAGTTGCCGCCCCTCCTTCCTGCTGTGCTCCAGACGGATGTCCGCGTCCGTGGCGGTGCGTTCGAAGAAGCGGAGCAGCCGCCCCAGCGCCGCACCGGCCTCGGACGGGTGCTGCTGCGCCAGCTCCCCGGCGTAGGCCCGCACCAGGTCGTGCATGCTCCACCGACCGGTCCCGGGGGCCTGCCGCAGCAGGCTGGCCTTCTGGAGCGCGGCGAGCCGGCTCCGGACGTCCCTCGGCTTGCCGGTTCCGGCGAACGCCACCACCGTCTCGGTGGCCATGTCCGGCCCCGGGTTGACGGACAGCAGGCGGAACAGTTCCTCCTGCGGGTGCGTCAGCCGCCGCACCGACCGCTCCAGGACGGCCCGGACCGTCCGCGTGCCGTCGTCCAGCAGATCCAGCCGCTCCCTCGGATCGGCAAGCTCGTCCGCCAGCTGTCCCGGCCTCAGGCCGCGGTCGGCCACCAGCTGCGCGGCGGCGATCCGCAGCGCCAGCGGCAGGTACCCGCAGAGCTCGGCGATCCGCCCGGCGCCCCGGGGGTCGTCGGCGAGCCGGGTGTCCTGGGGGAGGGCCGTGCGCACCGTGACGTCCAGCAGCTCGACGGCCCGCTCCGCCGGGAGCACGTCCAGGTCGACCAGGTACGCACCGACGGCGGACAGGTCCTCCCGGGAGGTGACCAGCAACCGGTGCGGGCCCTCGCCGGGGCGCAGGCACTCGATCTGCTCCACCCGCGAGGCGTTGTCGGCGACCACCAGCACCCCCTCCCCGTGCCGCGCCCGCAGGGCGAGCTGCGCGCGGTAGACGGCGGCGCGCTGGTCGTGGTCCGGCGGGATCAGCTCCGGTTCCACGCCCAGCTGCCGCAGCACGCCGTCCAGCACCTGCCCGGCGTCCAGCGGCGTGTCGTCGTAGCCGCGCAGGTCGAGGAAGACGGCCCCGGCGAAGGCACCGCCGGCCAGCGCGGCGTGCGCGGTCGCCAGGGCGAGCGTCGTCTTGCCGATGCCGCCCATGCCGCGCACCGAGGCGACCACGACGGCGGTCCCGGCGTCCTGCCCGAGCAGGTCGAGCAGCCCGTGAAGGTCCTCCTCCCGTCCGGTGAACCCGGCCGGTACGGCGGGCGGCGGCGCGATCACCGGCAGCCCGGGCCTCGCCTCCGGCCGCTCCTCCTTCTCCTTCTCCGCCACCGCCCGGTCCAGGCGCTCCACCACGTTCACCAGCGCCGTGTACTCGCCCTTCCAGTGGGTGAGTTCCGTCCGCGCGGCGCTCAGGACGCGGGTGTTCCGCTCGTCGTACACCCGGCACGCCGAGACGAACGCCGACACGACCTCCCACGGGTGCAGCCGGTGGACACCGGACCGCCCCTTCTGCAGTTCGCTGACGACCGTCTTCGTGAGCCGCCCGCCGGCGTCGGCCTCGATCAGCCGGGGCCCGTCGGGATCACCCGCGTCCCTGCGCAACTGGTCGAGCCGCTGCCCGAACTCCCGCAGTGCCTGCTGCGCCTCCCGGCTCGCCCCTACGGCCACGCCCCGCCCCTCACCCGTCGCACCCGGTCCGCGATCCTCCGCCGGCCGGCCTCCCAGCGTAGTGCCGGGCGGCGACGACGGGCGCCCCGCTCCGCGATCCTCCGGATCCGTCCGCGACCGGCCTCAACCACCCCTCCCGGACGGGATCGTGACGTCCCGGCCGACCGGCCGGGACACCCACGCACCCACCAGGGAGACCCCGATGCCCCGCAAGCACCGCCCCACGCCCCCCGCCCCGCCGACTCCTCCCACCACCCCCGGCCACCACCCCGACCACCCCCACCCCCACTACCCCCACCTCCCCGCCGAGCTCGCCAAGGCCGCCACCGCCGGCACCGCCCGCGCCCTCGCCGCCTGGCTCCTGGAGCGCCTCGCCACCCTCCTGGACTGACCCCGGTGCGCACGCGGCCGGGCCCTCCCGGAAGGGCCGGGTCGTACGCTGAGGGTCACCAGGTTCCGGGCGACGGGAGGCGGGCGGCATGGCGGAGGAGCGGGCGGAGCTCGGGGTGATCGGCGGGTCGGGGCTGTACGCGCTGCTCGACGACGTGGCCGAGGTGGTCGTCGAGACCCCGTACGGGCCGCCCAGCGACTCGCTGTTCGTCGGGGAGGCGGGCGGCCGGAGGGTGGCGTTCCTGCCCCGGCACGGGCGGGGGCACGGGATCGCGCCGCACCGGATCAACTACCGGGCGAACCTCTGGGCGCTGCACTCGCTCGGGGTGCGGCAGGTGCTCGGGCCGTGCGCGGTGGGCGGCCTGCGGCCGGAGTACGGGCCGGGGACGCTGCTCGTGCCCGACCAGTTCGTGGACCGCACCGCCGCCCGGGCGCAGACCTTCTACGACGGCGTGCCGCTGCCGGACGGTCCGGTGCCGGGCGTGGTGCACGCGCCGATGGCGGACCCGTACTGCCCGGCGGGGCGGACGGCGGTGCTGGAGGCGGCGCGCGGGGCCGGCTGGGAGCCGGTGGACGGCGGCACGCTGGTGGTGATCGAGGGGCCGCGGTTCTCCACCCGGGCCGAGTCGCGCTGGTTCACCGCGAACGGCTGGTCGACGGTCGGCATGACGGGTCACCCGGAGGCCGTGCTGGCCCGTGAACTCGCGCTCTGCTACACCTCGCTGAACCTGGTCACCGACCTGGACGCGGGCGTGGAGAGCGGTGCGGGCGTCACCCACGCCGAGGTCCTGGAGGTGTTCGCCCGCAACGTCGACCGGCTGCGGACCGTCCTGTTCGCGGCCCTGGAGGCCCTGCCGGTCACCCGCACCTGCCCGTGCGGCCACGCCCTCGACGGCTTCACCCCCGGCCTGCCCGGCGTGCCGGGGGAGTAGTCCCCACAGCCCCCGACCGCGCCGCTCACGCCCCCGCGTGCACGTACGCCGCCCACAGCTGCGGCCGGCCCGGCAGCCGGCGCCGCAGCTCCCGGACGGTGTGGTGCAGGGCGAGCGCGCTCGCCGAGGGGCCGCCGTCCCCGGCGGTGACGCGCCGGTAGAAGGCGCGGGTGACCTGCTCCGCGTGCTCGCCGTCGATCTCCCACAGCGTGCCGACCACCTCGGGGAACCCGGCGAGCAGGAAGGCACCGGTGATGTGGATCGCCTCGTCGCTGAGCCGCTCCGAGCTGCGCGCCGTGCCGCAGGCCGTGAGGAAGGCGAGCCGGGCGGCGTCGGGCCGGGCGCGGCAGATCTCCAGGACGGAGAGCTGTTCGCCGCTCGGCAGGTGGAGCCGGGCGCCGGACGGCTCGTCGGGATCGGTGGCCGCGTGGCAGCCGAAGTGCGCCCACCGGGCCTCCCCGAGTGCGCCGAGCACGGCGGTGCGGGTGGCCGCCGCGCCGACCAGCGGCTCGGGCGCCCCGAGCAGCCCGGCCGCGTAGCGGGCCGCCGCCGCGACGCCGGGCACTTCGTCCTCGGGGACGGCGACCAGCAGCGCGCTCGCGTACCCGGCGTCCGTGTTCCCGGCGTCCGCGTTCCCGGCGGCCCCGCCCGCGCCCCCGGCCCGCGCCCCGGCCCGGGCGCGGGCGTACGCCAGGGTCTGGAAGCCGGGCACGTAGGACGACACGACCGCGTCCAGCGCGGCCCCGCAGCCCCGGCCGCCGCTCTCGCAGTCCGCCGACTCCGGCGCGCACTGGGCGGCGTGCAGCGGAAGGGCGTTGAACACTCCGGTCGGCACCCACCAGATCCTCGGCCACGCCCCGCCCTCGGGCGGCGCCCCGGCGATCCCGAGGTGGTCGAGCACGGGCCGGACGATGTCGTGCCACGTCCAGGACAGGCAGCCCCGCACGGTCGCCGAGGCGCGCACCAGCGCCGGCGGCGAGGGCCGGGCGCCGCCCCGGGCGTTGATCGCGTCGACGGCCTCGCGCAGCTGCCGGGCGCGCTCCGTGACTTCCGGCGTCTCCGGGGCGAGGAGCAGCGCCGTGATCCGCTCCCCGGTGACGACGATGGCGTGGCAGTGTCCGGGCCCCTGCTGGAGCAGCACCACCGGGCCGTCCGCGGCCAGCCGGCGCAGCCGCTCGGCGGTGAGCGGCCGCAGGAAGCCCTCGAAGCCGGGCAGCCGGCGGATCCGCCCGATGAGGTCGTCCAGCGCCCGCGAGGCGTGCAGCGCGTCCAGCCTGGCCTGCTCGGGAAGGACCTCCGGGTGCGGCCTGGCGAGCTCGTCGGTGATCCACTCGAACGCCTCGGCCGCCTCCGGGTGGGCGGCCCGCAGCTCGCTCACGTCCACCCGTGCCTCGATCCGCCGGGCCAGCAGCAGGCCGCGCCCGCGCTCCAGCAGCTCGACGGCCCGGTCGACCTCGGGACCGTCGATGACGCCGAGTCCGGTCTCCACCATCGGGTTCCGCTGCCCCGCGCCGCTCCACTGTCCGGGCACGCGGCCCGGATCCCTGAGGAGTTCCAGGAACCGCCGGGGCGCCCTTTCGAGGGTGATCGTCATCAGCACCAGGTCGGTGACGCCCCGCAGGTCCCCGTCGAAGGAGATCAGCGCGTGTTCCGCGGACTGCTGGTCGCTGCCCCGGTCGGTGATCCGGGGCAGCAGCTCGACGGCGGTCTCGATGTGGTCGAGGGCCGCGTCGATCCCGCCGCCCTGTTCCCGCGAGCGCCGTATCGCGCCGGCCGCCGCGCCGATCGCCTCGTGGGCCCCCAGCCAGGCGGGCATCGTGGGGACGCCCGGGAAGGAGGCGGTGTCGATCCCGGCCGAAGGGCCGAGGAAGTCGGCCAGTACGGACGGGAAGCGCTCCGCGGAGAAGATGGCCAGGGGGCCGCGCTCGGCCGCGGCGTCCAGGAGCCGCGGGAATTCCTCGGGACCGGCCCCGGCCATGGTGATGAACGAGCGCAGCCCCTCGGTGAGGGCCTCGGGAGCCTCCGGGGCGACGAGGTCGATGACCCGACGGGCCTCGTCCAGCAGCGGCGTCACCCCTGCCGGGTCCTGCCGGCGGACGATCATGGCCCGGTGGGCGAGCATCCTGGTGTACGTCATCGCGGCGTTCAGCCGGTAGCGGTGGCCGGGCGGGCAGGCCTCGAAGGCCGCCCGGCAGCGCTCCAGCTGGTCGTCGGTGACGGATCCCCTCGGGCCGCCGCCGGGCCCCACTCCGTCGAGCAGATTCAGATAGGTGTCGCCCGCCAGGTCCAGCCCGAGCCGTGCGGCGGCCGGGTCGTCGCCCGCCCGGGCGCCGAGCTCCTTGAGCCGCAGGGCCGCCTGCCGGGCCTGTTCGAGCTGGGCCGGCTCATGGCCCAGGATGTAGTTCTGCAGCGCACTGTGGAGCTCACTGATGGCCGCCATGGCCGCCGACTCGACGTCCGCGGGTGCGTCCCCGGCGCCGTCGGTGCCCACGGCGCCGGCGCCCCTCGCGGCCGCCTCGGCCCGCACCGCCGCCGCCTCACGGGCGGCCGCGGGGTCGAACCGCAGGGTCGAGATCAGCGTCAGCGTCCGGGCCAGGGCCTCGTCGGCCGCGGGGTCGCGCTCGGGGGAGTGCTCCCGGGCGTAGCGCAGGAGCGCCACGATCTCGTCGGCGGCCGCCAGGTCGCGCGAGGCCGCGCTGTGGGCGTACAGGGCGGTGCCGAGGGCGGCGGACAGCTCCGCGCGGTCCGGGGAGTCGCCCTCGGGGAGGCCGGCCAGGAGGTCCCGCATGACCGCGACGCCCTCGGCGAGGGCGTCGGGGTCGCCGGGACTGCGCTCGGTGCGGTCGGAGAGGTCGGTGATGCGGGACAGCAGGGCGGCCGAGGCGGCCAGCTCCGGATCGTCGAAGCTGCCGTCCGGTGCGGCGAGCAGGGCCATGGCGGCGGCGTAGGGCAGGGCGAGTTCGTAGCGGCCGGAGGCCAGTGCGGCGACCAGCGGGACTCCGGGCGGAGCCGCGGCCGCCGCCTCCCGGCCCAGCGTCCGGGCCTCGGCGTCCAGCCGCGCCGCCCGCCCGGGGTCGGACGGGTGCAGCTGCCCGGCCCGCAGGCCGAGCAGGGAGGCGAGCACGGCGTCGTAGGCGTAGCGGCGCGGGTGCTCCGGGACCACTTGGGCGAGTGCGGCACGGAAGCGTTCGATCCGCTCGTCGGTGGCCGGCTGTCCGTCGGGCGAGGCCGCGACGGAGAGCAGCTCCATCGTGATGACCGGCGGCCCGTCCGAGCGCTCGTAGGCGTCCCGCACGAACGCGAGCGCCTCCTCGGGCGACAGGTCCCCGCCCTGCGCCCCGCCCTGCGCCCCGGGCTCCCGGGCCCGCAGCTCGGCGGCCTCGCGGGCCGCCGCCGCGTCGCCGTGCACCCGGGCGAGCGTCTCCAGGGCCTCGGCCAGGACACCGGCGACGGCACCGCGCTGCGGATGCCCGGCCGGGGTGGCGGCGAGGGCCGCGCGCAGCCGCCGGACCGCGCAGGCGACCCGGCCGTGGTCGTCGTCGGCCGCGCCGCCGTTGGCGAGGGCGATCCCCATCAGCAGGTCGAACTGCCCGGGCCAGGCCGTCGCCCGGGCCCGCAGCTCCCGGACGTCGCGCAGCGCCTGCACGGCGGCGGGCGGCAGCGTCCCGGGCGGCGCCGCCGCGATCAGCCGCTCGGCCTCCTCGATCGCCGGTTCGCCGAGCATCCTGGCCGCGTCCGCCACGACACCGAGGGCGGCGCTCAGCACCGAGGCGCCGTCCGGGGGCAGCGGGCCGCCCCGCGCCTCGGCGGTCAGCGCCTCGCACACCACCCGCCCGTGACCGGCGGCGCGGGCCAGCGCGTCGGGATCGGCGGCCAGCTCGAAGCGGGCCGCCTCGAAGCGGAAGGCCTGCACCTGCGCCACGGGGTCCGACGCGTGCTCCGGCGGCAGCAGGCTCCGCGCCAGGCCGGACCAGGCGAGCGCGCGGTCCAGCGCGGCCCGCCGGATGTCCTCGGCGGTGTCCGGCGCGAGCGCGAACTCGCCGTGGGTGTCGGCCACCAGGAGTGCGAACCGCGCGTCGTGCAGCGGATCGGCGGGGTCGAAGGCGGCCTTGAACGGCTCGGGGAACACCGCCGACGCGGGCGCGCGGGGGTACAGGAAGCCGAAGGCGAAGCTCATGACGGCGGTGTTGCGGGCCGCGTCCGGATCGGCGGGGCCCGTGTGCCGCAGGCAGAACGTCCAGAAGACCAGGTTGACCGCCGCGAGGTCGACCGCGCCCGCCGGGTCCGCCGTCACCTCCCGCAGCAGCGCCAGTGCGTCCTGCGCGGCCTCGGGGAGCCGCAACGCGGCCGCGCCCGAGGTGCCCTGAGCCGCCGACAACCGTGCCGTCACCCGATCCCGGACCTCGCCCACCGCACCACCGTAGCGTGACGTATCGTCAGTTCGCAGGGGAACGCGGGGGAACGCAGGGGACCGACGGAACGTCCCGTGGACGAACGGAGTACGGGTGGGGAACGACGCCAAGGCCGAGCGGGTCCTCGCGGACGCCGTCGAGTACCTGTGCCGCAACGCGGGGGAGTTGCGCGACCTCCTCGGCCCCGCCGCCTGGGACGCGCCGTTCGCCGTCGTCCGTGACGCCGCACCCGCCGAGCCGGCCTGGCGCGACGCCCTGCGGGCCCTGCACGAGGCGGTGGAGGCGGCCGGAGTCCCCGGCGGCATCGGCCTGCGCGCCACCCTGGGCATCGGCGACTGGCCCGCCGGACCGCCCGCCCGCTCGGTCGGCCGGATCTGCCCCACCGGCCGCTGCGCCCGCGTCGACCTGCCGGGAGAGGCGCCCGCGGAGGGGCCCGACCCGCTCTGCGCGCTGACCGGCGGCCCGCTCCGCCCGGTGGACTGAGCCGCCGGTGGGCCTGCTCCTCGAACTCCAGAAACGCCTGCCCGACGGCTGGTTCCTGCGCCGGCTGCTCCCGGCCGCGCTGTTCGTCGTGGTGGCCGTGGTCGGCGGCGGACGGCTGGGCTGGGCGCACTGGTCCGACCTCGGCCGCGCCCGCGCCGGCATCGCCGGGGCGCTGCGCCTCGGCGAGGGGCCCGGCTCCGACGGCGCCGCGGTGCTGGTGCTGCTCGCCGCCGCCGCGGTGGCGGCCGCCCTCGCCGTGCCGTTCGCGGCGGGGGCGGCCGGCGCGCTGGCCTCCGGCGCGTGGCCCTGGTGGCTGTCACCGCTCGGCCGGCGGCTGACCGAGCGGCGGCGGCGCCGCTGGTCCCCGGCCGACGAGATCGCCCGGGAGGCCGTGCGGGCCCGCGCCGCCGGCCGGGAGACGCGCGCCGCCCGCCTGGACGCGCTGCGCGCCCGGTCCGCCCCCGCCGAACCGGCCGGGCCCACCTGGTGCGGGGACCGGCTGCGGGCCACCGAGCGGCGCGTCCTGGAGACGACCGGCACGGACGTCGCCGAGGCCTGGACCGGCCTGTTCCTCGGCGCCTCCGACCAGGCCCGCGAGGCCCTGGGCGCCGCGCGCGACGCCTACGACGCCGCCTGCGAGGCCCTGGTGTGGGCCGTCGCGTTCACCGTGCTCGGCGCCTGGTGGTGGCCCTCGGCACCCGCCGGGGTGCTGCTCGGCCTGGCCGCCTGGCGGGCGCTGCGCCGGGCGGTCGAGGCGCTCTGCCGCACCACCGAGGCGGTCGTCGCGCTCCCGCAGGCGCCGGACGACGGACCCGGCGCCCGCCCCTCAGCCGTCGAGTAGCGCCCGCAGCCACCGCTCCTCGCGCTCCTCGATGTACCCGGTGTTAGCGAGCCAGGTGTCACCGTGCCCCTCCTGCCACAGCCGCGTCCACGGCTGGACACCGCGGCCCGCCTGCTCGCGCAGGAAGTCGTGCATGGCCCGGGTGCGCCGCCCCAGCATCGGCACCAGCCGCCGCCGTTCGTCCTCGTCGAGCCCGTAGGCGTCGACGAACGCGCGCAGCCGCCCGGCGGCGTCGGCCCGCCGGAAGGCGGGATCGGCGGCCAGCGGGAGGAAGCCGTGGGCGGCGTAGGCGAGGTCCCAGAGCCGGGAGCCGGGCGCGGCGGTGTCCCAGTCGATGAACGCCCACCGGTCGGTGTCCTCGTCGACCACCAGGTTCCACGGCGCCAGGTCCTGGTGGGCGATGATCTCGCCGGCCGCCGCGGAGTCGTCCCGCATCAGCACCTGCCACCGGGCGCCGGCCGGCGGCGTGAACCCCGCCACCGCGTCGTGGAACTCGCGGATCAGCCGGGCCACCCGGGCGAGCCGGGGCACCGGGTCCAGCAGGGCGGACCGGTCCGGCCACACCACCCGTCCCGGCACGAAGTCCAGCACCTCCCGCCCCTGGTCGTCGATGCCCAGCGGCCGCGGCGCGGCCCGGAAGCCCGCCCCGTGAAGGTGCGTCAGCAGCGCGTGCACGGCAGGCGTCCACGGTCCGGCGGGCCGGCGCACCGTGTCCCCGATCCGCACGACGCTCGCGGTGGCGTTCCCGCCGGCCAGCCGCTCCTCCCCGCAGTCCCGTGCGTCCATGCAGCCCCGTTCCTCCCCGCAGACCCGTGCGTCCACGCGCGGACCCTATCGCCCCGCCCGGCCGGAAGCACCCGGATTTCCTTGCGGCCCGGCGGACTTGGCCCGAGACCCGCTGTCTCCCGCGCCGGGATTCTGTCAGCATCACCCCATGGAGATCCGCCGCGTCACCCGCGCCGAGGACGTCCAGGCCGCCGGGCACCTCTTCGAGTCCCCGCCGCTTCCCGAGGCCACCGCCCGCTTCCTCGCCGACGAGCGCCACCACCTGCTGGTCGCCTACGTCGACGACGCACCGGCCGCGGTGGTCACCGGGGTCGAGACCACCCGCCCGGACCGCGGCACCGGGATGTTCCTCCACGAGCTGGGCGTCGACGCGCGCTTCAGCGGGCGCGGCATCGGCCCGGCGCTGACCTCGGCCCTCGCCGACCTGGCGCGCGATCTCGGCTGCTACGGCATGTGGGTGGTCACGGAGGCGGACAACCCGGTGGCCCGCTCGGTCTACCGCAGCGCCGGGGGAGTGGCGCAGGCGGGGCCGCGGGAGGTGTTCCACTGGTCCTTCGACCTCCCCGGGGACACCGGCGCCGCCCCCGCGTGAAACCCGGTGGCGGCCCTGCCCCTCAGCAACGATCATGGCGCGCATGAGCGAACGACCCGCACGCTGGACCACGGCAACCGTCTACCCCGACATGTGGATGGACCCGGACGACGACCCGCGCGACAACGAAGGCCCGGCCCCCGACGGTGAACTGGCGACCCTGCGGGAGGCGATCACCAACTACCGCCTCACCCTGCGCCTGAAGTGCGACGGCCTGGACGCGGAGCAGCTGGCGCGCCGCTCGGTGCCGCCGTCGACGATGTCGCTGCTCGGTCTGGTCCGCCACCTCGCCGAGGTGGAGCGCGACTGGGACAACTGGCTCACCGACGGCGAGCCGCGGCCCAAGATCTACGGCCCGCGTGACGCCGACTTCGACGGGGCCGTCGCCGACCCGGCCGTGGTGGACGCCGCCTTCGCCGTCCTGGAGCGCGAACAGGCCGTCCTGGACGCCACCCTCGCCCGGCACCGCGAGGACCTCGGCGCGCGCCCGGGCCGGGAGAAGGCCGCCGTCCGCGAGGTGATGGTGCACATGATCGACGAGTACGCCCGCCACTGCGGCCACGCCGACCTGCTGCGCGAGTGCGTGGACGGCCGCGTCGGCCAGTAGGGCGCCGTAGGGCGCCGGACGCCGCCGGGGCCGCGCCCGAACGCATCGGACGCGGCCCCGGCGGCGGGGCGGGGCCGGCGCCTCAGCGCACCGGCTGCGGCGAGGGCCGGGCCGCGCGGGGCTTGCGGGCCACGGCGCCGGGGGTGCCGACGGCCGCGCCGAGCGCGGTGCCGCGGGTCTCCTCGGCCCAGAGCACGGAGACCAGCAGGCCGCACGCGGTGACGCCGGCGGCGATCAGCATGGTCGGTCCGGTGCCCATCCCGGTCAGCGACAGCGGCAGCAGGTAGGTGCCGACGGCCGCGCCGATCCGGCTCACCGAGGTGGCCACGCCGACGGCGGTGGCCCGGACCTCGGTGGGGAACAGCTCGTTGGGGTAGGTCCAGTCGAGCACGTTCGGCCCGCCGCACAGGAAGGCGTACGCGCAGAGCGCGACGACCACCACGGCGGCCGGGGCGTCCGGCCAGACGCCCAGCACGGCGAGCGGCACGATCATCAGCGCGAACGAGCGGATGATCACCGGGCGGCGGCCCCAGGTGTCGATCAGACGCAGCGCGGGGTAGCAGCCGAGCAGGAAGACCAGGCTGATCAGCCCCGTGCCGAGGGTTTCGAGCACGGTGCCGCCCGGCATGCCGAAGGCCTCCAGGAGCTGCGGCCCGAAGGTGAGCATCGCGAACAGCGGGCCGACCTGGCAGAGGAAGAACAGTCCGCAGAAGAGCGTGCGCCGCCGGTAGGGCGGGGTCATCAGCAGCCGCAGGCCGGTCGGGGCGCCGGGAGCGGTGGGCGCGGGCATCAGCTCGCGGCCGTCGACCTGGACGCCGAGGTGGCGCTCGACCAGCCGGACGGCCTCGCCGACCCGGCCGTTGGCGGCCAGCCAGCGCGGCGACTCGGGCGAGCCGCGGCGGATCACCAGGAACACCACGCACAGCACGGCGGAGCTGCCGAGCATCCAGCGCCAGCTGCCGGGGCCGCCGATCTGCAGGAAGAGGTAGCCGGTCACGTAGGCGAGCACGGCGCCGGCGTACCAGGCGACGATCTGCTGACCGAGCAGCCGCCCGCGGTGCTTGGCGGGCAGCCACTCGGCGAGCAGGGACGTCGCGATCGGGTAGTCGGCGGCCACCGCCATGCCGAGGACGAAGCGCAGCAGGGCGATCGCCCAGACCGCGTCGACCCAGAAGGACAGCACCGAACAGACGATCATCACGAGCAGGTCGGCGGTGTACATCACCTCCCGCCCGATCTTGTCGGTCAGCACGCCGAAGAGCGCGCCGCCGACGAACATGCCGACCAGCGCGGCCGCGCCGATCAGGCTGACGTCGGCGGTGGAGAGCCCCAGTTCGGGGCGCATGCCGATGAGGGCGACGCCCACGATGCTCAGGATGTATCCGTCGAGCAACGGTCCACCGGAACAGGCCAGCGCGAGCCTGCGGTGGAAGGCGGTATACGGGGCGTTGTCGATAGTGCGGGACATTCGTTCGGGTCCTCCGGAGCGCACCGCGTGCTGTCGCACCCGTGCGCCGCGTAGACGGTCGTGGCCGGCCCGCCGGGAGCGGAGGGCCGTCCGCCCGGAGTCCACCGGGCGACCGTCCAGGGTTGCCCGGCTCCGGAGGGTGTCCCCCGGGGGCGAAGGTCAGGGGAAAACAGGCCGGAGGTCCCGAATCGGACGGGCCCTCGGCCCGTACGGCAAGGCCTTCCGCCCCGCAATACCGGGCCGTCCCCGCCCTCGGGAGCGCCCCGCACCGCCCGATGTGACGCTGGGCACCCGCGCCGGACCGCTCGCCGTCGCCGCGGAGGGGGCCGTACGAGCGGCGCGGGGGCGGGCACGGGCCCCTGCCGCCGCCCTGCGGGACGGGACGGCCGCCGAAGGGCGGCACGGCGTTCGCCACCCGCCGCAGCGCGGCGGGAGTCCGTTCCCTCTTCGGCACCGCGCTCGCCGAACTGGGCGGCATCGACCTGCTGGTGAACAACATGGGCGGCGGAAGCGGCTCGTCCGTCGGCTTCCACGACGCCGACGACGCCGTGTGGACCCGCGCGTTCGAGATCAACGTGCTCAGCACCGTCCGCGCCACCCGGGCGGTCCTGCCCAGCCGCATCGAGCGCCGGGGAGCGATCGTCAACGTCTCCTCCATCAGCGCCCTGATGCCCGACGCCTTCCCCTGATCGTCTTCCTGCTCTCCGACGCGGCCGGCAACATCACCGGCGTCAACCACGTCATCGACGGCGGCATGTCCAAGAGCGTCTGAACCGCCGGCCCACCGGGAAGAACGGCCCCGCCCCGGAGGACGGAGGCCGACCGGGGTCAGTCGGCCGGCCGCTCGTTGATCAGGGAGCCCTCGCGCAGCCACCGGACGAACGCGAACAGCCAGGTCGCCAGCAGCAGGAGCGCCAGGACCAGCGCCAGGAGCCAGGGGGCGGGGCGCGACCAGCCGGCGAGGAGGGCGACGACGGCGGCCACGGCGAGCGCGGCCCGCACCGGCCGGTAGGCGCGGGCGTAGCGGCGGTAGTCCGTCAGGGTGGGCAGGAGCACCACGGTGGTGAGCAGCATGGCGCTCACGGAGCCGGCGGTCAGCCGGCTCACCGGCGCGGGCGTCCGGTGGTCGGCGGCGTGCTCCACGAGGGCGACCATGCCGGCGCCGGAGGCCGCGACGGCCATGGTCAGCGGGAGGTGGGCGAAGATCCACGTCGCCAGGCTCCGGCCGGTCTCGCGGGGCTTGCGCCCGGCCGCGAGGTCGGCGTAGTTCCACCAGAAGCCGAAGCCGACCGCGAGCCCGAGCAGGCCGGTGGCCACTGCGCGCGGACCGCGCTCGCCGGCGGTCAGGCCGTCCACGACACCGATGACGACCTCGCCGAGGACGATGATGATGAACAGCCCGAACCGCTCGACCATCGGGTCGGTCACGACGTCGTAGCTCGGCCCCCTGCGCCACACCGCGATGATGACGCACGCCACGGCGCACCAGGCGACGACGAACACCGCCCACACGACGAGCCGGGCATCGGGCGACAGCGGCGCCGACGCCGCGATCACGGCGATGCCCGCGGCCACGGCGGCCAGGTAGCGCCGGGGCGTCGCGCGCAGTTCGGGCGGGTCCTGCCGGTAGACGGAGTACCACTGGTAGCCCAGCAGCGCCAGCAGCACCGCGTACAGCACCGCCAGGGTGCGGCCGTCCCGGCCGCCGGCGTGACCGACGTACACCGCCATCAGCGCCAGCAGCAGCATCTGCACGAACACCAGCGAACGGGTGTGACCGTCCTCGCGGCCGTGCATCTCGTAGAACAGCGAGCCGTTCAGCCACGCGATCCACACCAGCCCGAACACCACCGCGAACGTCGCCGCACCCCGCCAGGAAAGATCCTCCGCGAGCGCGTGCGCCGCCTGGCCGACCAGGACCACGTAGACGAGGTCGTAGAACAGCTCCAGGAAGCTGACGCTGCGCCCGGTGTCCACCTCGCCGTGGCGGCGGGGCGGACGGAACAGCCACCGCCGGGCCCCGGTCCCCAGCGGTACCGCCTGCGGGTGGGCCGGGCGCGGCCGGGGGACACGGTCTGGCATCGGGGTCTCCCTGCATGAGGCGGCCGGACACGGGGCCAGGCGATGGTGACGCCCGCGCCGCCGCGCCGGTCGCGGGCGCGCCGCGCCGTGCCGGGAGGTTCGGCAGGGTGGAGCAGTGGGGCCGCGGCGGGGGGCTCGTACGCCACCGGCTTCGGCTCTCCCCGGATCAGGCCCTCGGCCGGCTCGGTGGAGTCGGCCCGGGACCAGGTCCTCTTCCTTCGGACCACGTCGGACGAGCGGGGTGCGTGCTCCGGCGGGCGACCGCCTGGCGTGATCCGGCAGAGAGGGCCTGGCTAGCGCGGTTGTCCGCTGCCGGGGTCGTGGCCGGGGCGGGTGAGGGTCCGGACGGCGGCGGTCAGGGCCGCGCGGTGGCGTTCGAGGCGTGCGGGGGCGAAGGCCTCCTCGGGCGCGGCGGTGCGCAGGGCCGGCGAGGCCGCGAACCACGAGGTCACCTGGCCGAGGACCAGGGCCAGCAGGTCGACGGCGTCGATGTCCGCGGCGACGGTGCCCCGCCGTTGGGCGTCGGCGACGGCTTCGACCTTGAGGCGGTAGGCGTCGGCCTCGACGGGGGTGGTCTCGGGCCGCTCCAGCTGGTGCCAGGCTGCCAGCCGGAGGATCTGCGGCTCGCGCACGAGGTGGTCGAACATGGCGCCGGCGTAGCCGGCCAGGTCGTCGGGGGTGAAGGGGACCGCGTCGGCGAGGACGCCCAGGTGCTCGGCGAGGACCGCGTCGAAGAGCTGTTCCTTGTTGCCGTAGTAGACGTAGATCAGCCGCTTGTTGCTGGCGGCCTTCTCGGCTATGCGGTCGACGCGGGCGCCCGCGAGCCCGTACTGGGTGAATTCCTCGAAGGCGGCCCGGAGCAGGCGGGCCTTGGTGGGGGCGGAGTCCGGTGGCATGGCATCACCATACCCGACACGGTAACTAACCGGTTATTGACGGCCGGCGTGAGCGGGCGTACGTTGTCCATAACCAGTTAGTTACCCCCTTTTGGGGTCGCGCTCCACCGAGAGGACCGGTCATGAAAGCCGCCGTCATCCCCGCGCTCAACGCCACCTGGGAACTGCGCGACGTCCCCACCCCGAAGGCCGAACCCGGCCAGGTCCTGATCAAGGTCCACGCCACCGGCATCTGTTTCACCGACATCTGGACCACCCGCGGCGCCGCCGGTGACCTCTTCCCCAACATCCCCGGCCACGAAGTCGTCGGCGAGGTCGTGGAGGTCGGCGAAGGCGTCCACACCCGCCAGGTCGGCGACCGGGTCGGGACCACCTGGGTGCAGTCCACCTGCGGGCGCTGCGCGTACTGCCGGGAGAACCTCCCGCTGTCCGGACAGGCCGCCGTCAACTGCCCGAACGCCCGGCTGACCGGCTTCACCGTCCAGGGCGGGCACGCCGAGTACATCGCGGTCACCGCCACCGGCACCGTCCTGATCCCGGACGGCCTCTCCTACGAGCAGGCCGCCCCGATCTTCTGCGCCGGGTACACCACCTGGAGCGGTCTGCGCGCCGCCGAACCCCAGCCCCACGAGAGGATCGCCGTGCTCGGCATCGGCGGCCTGGGCCACCTCGCGGTCCAGTTCGCCAAGGCGGCCGGCCACGAGACCATCGCGATCACCCACTCCCCGGACAAGCACGACCTCGCCCGCCGGCTCGGCGCGGACCAGGTCGTCGCCGACGGCGCCGAACTCCAGGCCGCCGGCGGCGCGGACGTCCTGCTGCTGTGCTCCAACTCCTACGACGCCGGAAAGGCCGCGATCCAGGGCCTGCGGCACAACGGGCGGGCGGTCCTGCTCGGCCTCGACCCCTTCGGCGAGTTCACCATCCCCACCAACCCCCAGCCGTTCTTCGCCCAGCGCCAGAAGTTCATCGGCGCCACCCACAACGGCCTCAACTACCTCACCGAAGCCCTCGACCTCGCCGCATCCGGCAAGGTCACCCCCATGATCGAGACCTTCCCCAAGGAACGGATCGTCGACGCCGTCACCAAGGTCACCGAAGGCAACGTCCGCTTCCGCGCCGTCGTCACCTACTGAGGCACACCCCGCCCGGGACTGGCTCGCCTGACGGCTCTCTGACGGTCCTGCCCGCCGTTCCGCCTGCGCAGGCGGAACGGCGGGCGTTGTGGCTATTCGGCGGGGGTGCCGCGGAGGAGGAAGGGGAGGTGGATGCCGCGGGTGAGGGCGGTGAGGGCGTGGGTGGTGCGGCGGTGCTGGTCGGGGGTCATGGCGTCGGGGAGGTGGTGGGGGTGGAGCCAGTGGACGGCGGTGATGGTGGCGGGGGGTCGGTGGCGGGCGACGATGTCTTCCTGGGCGGGGGTGAGGTGGCCGCCCCAGTAGACGAAGTTGATGCCTTCGGGGAGGCGTTGGGCGGGGACGTAGTCGGTGGCGAGGATGTGGCGCAGGGGGAGGGCGAGGCCGGTTTCGGTTTCGGTGTGGCGGCGGGCGGCGTGGTGGGGGAGTTCGTTGGCTTCGGCGCTGCCGCCGGGGAGTTGGAGGCCGGTTTTGTAGGCGGTTGCGACGAGGAGGATCGCGCCGTCGTGGTTGAGGACGAGGGCCTGGTGGCCGAGGCGTCGGCGGGGTGGGCGGGTGAGGAGGGTGGGGAGGGTGTGCGGCATGCGGGGGTGCTCCTGTTCGGGCGAGAGCCAGGGGAGGCAGGCGGGCAGTCCGGCGGAGATGCCGGCGGTGAGGATCAGCCCGGCTATGAGGAGTTGCGGTGCGAGCGGCCCGTGGTGGATGGGCCAGCAGGCGGTGGTGGCGGTGAGGGTGGAGAGGGTGGCGACGCCGAGGACGGCGGCGAGCAGCCTCACGCCACGTCGGCGGTGCGCGGCCGGCTGGGGTGCTGGACGGTGATGAAGCGGGGCGAGGCCAGGGCCTGGACGTGTTCGGGCTTGGTGGTCCACTCGCAGCCGCCGGCGAGGGGCCGGAGGTAGGCGAGCCCGGCGAGGGTGTCCATGTAGACGGCCTCGACGGGATCGCCGGTGAAGTCCCGGTGTCCGAGGTCCCGGACGACCTCGCCGACGGTGGGGGTGTAAACGGGCGTGCGGGGGCGGTTGGGCATGGGGGCTCCATTGGTTGCGCAGGGTCCCGGATCTCTCACGGGGCGTAGCCATAGTGGCCCGTTCCGGTTTACGATGGCCAGGGTCTGAACGTTGACCAATTGGGCGCGTGAAAGGTGCCAGCGTTCATGGATGAGCTCGTCGTTGACGCAATGTCATCTCCGGCTGTTCGCTTCGGTCAGGAACTTGCCAGGCTGCGACGGGCGCGGGGGTGGTCGCAGGTCGGGTTGGCGAAGCGCATGGGGTACTCCAACACCCTGGTCTCGTACGTCGAACGAGCGAAGCGTCCTCCAACAAGGAACTTCGCTGTTAAAGCCGACCAGGTATTCGAAACCGGAGGCACGTTCTACGAACTCTGGCGCCGGCATGCGAAGGCGAGCCTGCTGGAGGGCTTCCCGGAGTTCGCCGACGGCGAGGCGAAGTGCCGTCGTCTGCGCGAGTTCTCGATGATGATCGTCACCGGACTGTTCCAGGTGCCGGAGTACGCGGAGGCACTGGCATATGCGGCTGTTCAGCGAGGGGCGATTACTCAGCCCGAAGCCGAGCAGCGTGTCGAGTTCGTGTTGTCCCGCCAGCGCCTCTTCGACAAGAAGAACCCGCCGCTGATCCACCTGGTGATGGACGAGACTTGTCTGGTCCGATCGGTCGGAGGAGCACCTGTGATGGCGAAGCAGTTCGACCGCATCGCCGAACTGGCTAGCCGCCCGAACATCACCGTCCAGGTCGCCCCGTTCGCGCTGGGTGAGCACTTGCCATTCGCGCTGCCGGTGACCTTGCTCGATCTACCGGACGGCTCGGTCGTCGGCTACGCCGAATCACATGCTCGTGGCTATCTTGAGCGGGTTCGCGAAACGGTCAAGGCATGGGAGAGGCAGTACGATCAGTTGGTGGTGGAGGCACTGCCCAAGGCCGCCTCCCTGGCGCTGATCCACAAGGCTCGAAAGGAGCTAGCCCCATGAATCTCGACCTGTCTGGCGCATCCTGGGTTAAGTCGTCGTACTCCACGAACGGCGGTCAGTGCGTGGAGGTTTCCGCGAGCTTCTCGGGTGTCGTGCCTGTCCGGGACTCGAAGGACCCCTCCGGTCCCGCCCTCGTCTTCCCCTCCGACGCCTGGCGATCCTTCGTCGCCGCTCTCCAGGCGGGCGAGTTCGGCGCCGTCTGACGTGCTCTCATTTCGCGGGGCCCCTGCCGAGTCGGCAGGGGCCCCGCGTTTCTGCCTCGGCGTGGCTCTCCTGCTGGGGACTGGTCGCCGCTGCGGGGTGATGAAGGCGTGAAATCGTCTCGGTCTGGGAGGGAAAGTGTGGTCGGCTGGTGGTGGAAGCCCTGCCCAGGGCGGCATCCCTGGCACTGATCCACAGGGCTCGAAGGGAGCTCACTCCATGAACTCTGACGTGTCGAAGGTGTCCTGGTTCAAGTCGTCGTACTCCGGCAACGGTGGTCAGTGCGTGGAGGTTTCCGCGAGTCTCCCGGGTGTCGTGCCTGTCCGGGACTCGAAGGACCCCTCCGGTCCCGCCCTCGTCTTCCCCGCCTCCGCCTGGCGATCCTTCGTCGCTGCTCTCCAGGCGGGCGAGTTCGGCGCCGTCTGACGTGCTCTCATTTCGCGGGGGCCCTGCCGCTTCGGCAGGGGCCCCGCGTTCCTGTCCCGGCGCGCCCGCGGCGGATGTGCGGCGAGGGGTGCTCAAGGAGGAGGCCGCGGAGGGCTGAGTCTCCTACCTGCACCCTTATGCGGTAACCACCCGACCATCTGGTGGAGTTGGCGGACCGCCCTCGGACTATCATTCAGGTGGCGCCGTTCTCGATGGGCGAGCGTCGGTCCCTCGCGTTGCCGGTCGTTCTGCTGACCATGGCAGACCGCAGCATGCTGGGGTACACCGAATCCCAAGAGCGCGGTTTCCTCACCAGGGAGTCCCAAACGGTCACCCTGTGGGCCAGAGACTACGATCGGCTCCAGGTGGGATCCAGCTCGGATGTGGCATCCCTCGAAATGATCCGCGCAGCCCGGAAGGACCTCCGCCCATGAGCCGCACCGCCCCCGTAGACCTGACCGGCGCCGCCTGGCTGAAGTCCAGCTACAGCCAGAACGGCGGGAACTGCATCGAGGTCGCCCCAGACATCCCCGGCATTGTCCCCGTCCGGGACTCGAAGGACCCCTCCGGTCCCGCCCTCCTCTTCCGCTCCGACGTGTGGCGCTCCTTCATTGCTGCCGTCCGGGCCGGCGAGTTCGGAACGGTCTGACGCGTGCTACCTCGCGGGGCCCCTGCCATATCGGCAGGGGCCCCGCGATCACCGTCCGGCGCGGGTCTACTGCTGGGGGCCGGTCGCCGCTGCGGAGTGATCGCCGGCGGCTGCCGCGAAGCGGTGCCATGAAGGCGTGAAATCGTCTCGGCCTGGGAGAGAAAGTGCGGTCGGCTGATGATGGAAGTGCTGCCCAGGGCGGCATCCCTGGCACTGATCCACAAGGCTCGAAGGGAGCTCACTCCATGAACTCTGACGTGTCGAAGGTGTCCTGGTTCAAGTCGTCGCACTCCAACAACGGCGGTGAGTGCGTGGAGGTTTCCGCGAGTCTCCCGGGCGTCGTGCCTGTCCGGGACTCGAAGGACCCCTCTGGTCCCGCCCTCGTCTTCCCGGCGTCCGCCTGGCGGTCCTTCGTCGCCGCTCTCCAGGCGGGCGAGTTCGGAACCGTCTGACGGGATCTCCCCCCGCGGGGCTGGGGCCGGTCGCCGCTCAGGGGTGATGAAGGCGTGAAATCGTCTCGGCCTGGGAGGGGAAGTGCGGTCGGCTGGTGGTGGAAACGCTGCCCAAGGCTTGGCGTGATCCACAACGCTCGAAAGGAGCTAGCCCCATGAACCTCGACCTGTCTGGCGCACGCTGGTTCAAGTCCTCGTACTCCGACAACGGCGGTCAGTGCGTGGAGGTTTCCGCGAGTCTCCCGGGTGCCGTGCCCGTCCGGGACTCGAAGGACCCCTCCGGTCCCGTCCTCGTCTTCCCCGCCTCCGCCTGGCGGTCCTTCGTCGCCGCTCTCCAGGCGGGCGAGTTCGGCACCGTCTGACACACGCTCACCTCGCGGGGCCCCTGCCGTTTCGGCAGGGGCCCCGCGTTCATCGTCCGGCGCGCCCCCGGCGCAGGAGTCCGACGGCTCGATCTCCCCGGCGAACACAATGATCTGGTCGATGAGGTTCCGCCGCACATGGACGACGTCCGTCCCCGACAGGCGGGGGCCTCCGTCCGGCGTGGTGAAGACCCACCGGTACCGGGCCCACTCGTCCGGCATGTCCACCTCCGAGCAGCGCGCCATCGTGCCGGTCCCCGCCGGGTGGTGCCGGATGTCCAGCACGAACCGCTCGACCGCCGCGATGCCCTCGCTGCGGCCCAACGGCCCCCAGAACACCACGTCCGAGGTCAGGGCCTGGGAGAGCAGGGCCGTCACATAGCTGTCGTCCGAGGCGTTGAACGCGGAGATGAACGTGTCGATCGCGGAGCGTGCCGTCTCTTCCTGCATGCCCCAGTAATACCAGCCCTTGCGCGTGCGCTCCTCCCGACAGGGCCCTGCCGAACCGGCAGGGCCCCGCCCCCACGTTCACGCCCCGCCCGGCCTCACGTCAGATGCCGGGCGAAGAACCGGGCGCCCGCGTCGAGCTCGAAGTGCGGGACGCCGGTGTGACCGCCCGTGTTGGCGTGGAGCGTCTTCTCCTCGGAGCCGAAGGCGTCGAACAGGTTCAGCGCTGCCTGCCGGTCGTTCCCCTCGTCGTCCCACTGCAACAGGACCTGCAACGGGACGGTGACCCGGCGGGCCTCCTCGACGATCGCGGCGGGCACGAAACTCCCGGCGAAGAGGCCGGCGGCCGCGATGCGCGGATCGACCGCCGCCAGTCGCACGCCGATGGAGATCACGCCCCCCTCGTACCCCACCGGCCCGCCGATCTCCGGCAGCGCGAGCAGGGCGTCCAGGGCGGCCTGCCATTCCGGCACCGCCCTCTCGACGAGCGGGAGGACGAGCGCGTCGACGATCTCCTCGGTGACCGGCCCGCCCGCCGCCATCACCCGGCGCAGGTCGGCGCGTGCCTGCTCGGCGGCGTCCCACCGGGGCCGTTCGCCGCTGCCGGGGAGTTCGATGGTGGCCGCGGCGAAGCCGTACTCCGCCGCGTAGTACCGGGCCCGGCCCGCCACCCGGGCGTACACCTGGCGCAGCCCGAGCGGAGGAAGGCCGATCAGGATCAGCGGGGCGGGAGCGGAGGCGGACCCGGGGGTCCACAGGATGCCGGGGATCTCGCCGAGGGTGAATGCGCGTTCGAGGACGCCGTCGTCGAAGCGGTTCTCGGAGGTGAAGTGCACGATGGTGCCTTTCGGGAGTGCTCTGGAACGGCGCTCCCGGACGACCTATCGTCGCCCGACCGTGACCCCGGAGGGGAGCACCCATGTCGATACTGCGTTCACGGGTACCACCTCCTCGTTCTCTCGCACGGCCTCCGGCAAGTTAGCAGTGATCGCCGTGCTCCGCCAAACGATTTCCTGCGAGGGGCGGGATCCCCCGGGGATCAGCAGGTGACCGGCGCCGTGACGGTGGCGGTCAGGGGCGGCCGGCCCGGTGTGGTGACGCGGAAGACGGCCGTCACACTGGAGCCGCACGGGACGTTGCTCGCGACGGGGCCGACGGTGAGCCCGCCGACGGGCACGGTGGCGGTCACGTCCTCGCGCTCCAGGACGCCGCCGTCGGTGATGAGCGTTTCGAGGGTGTAGGAGACGGGGCGCGGGACTCCGCCGGAACCGGCGGAGAAACCGGTGGCGGAGGCGAGGCTGCCGTTGACCGTGAGGCAGACCTGGTTCCGGACGAACCCCAACGGCCCCCAGGCACAGGTGGTCGTGCCCGTGGTCCGGGCGGCGGCCTGACCGGCGCCCGCGACGCCGAGCCCGGCCAGCGCGGCACCGGCGACCAGGACCGCGACATGGCGCTTCATCGATTTCTCTCCTTCGAAGCCGACGGCAGTGAGTGAGGGGAACGCGAAGCCATGTGATATGTCACGCTTCACTCGCCCCATGCTTCCACAGCCCCCGCTCCGCCGCGCCCGCCCGGCCCCGAAATCCCGCGAGGAGTACCGGATTTGGCCTCCGGGTGGCTCGAATCCCCGCTCCCGCGGCCGCCGGTGGTCTCGGCGGGGCAATCATCCGTGGCACCCGCCCCGGTGGTCCGCCTGCGATCCGATCATGCTCCACGCCGAGTTCCGCGATCCCCTGCTCGTGGCCGTCTACGACGCCGAGTTCCCGTGGTCGTACCGGGATGTCGCGCACACCTGAGCGACCGGTCCCGGGCTCCCGGTGCGCGGCGGCGCACGGGTCGGAGCCGGCCGGTTCGCACCCGTAGACTGCGGGTCCGCGAGCCGGACGGAG
This sequence comes from Kitasatospora sp. NPDC015120, assembly GCF_043080305.1. Classification (NCBI taxonomy): domain Bacteria; kingdom Bacillati; phylum Actinomycetota; class Actinomycetes; order Kitasatosporales; family Streptomycetaceae; genus Kitasatospora; species Kitasatospora sp. NPDC015120. Next base: position 264,214 of record NZ_JBIBVJ010000006.1, read on the forward strand.
TGAGGACCGGATGGACTACTGCCGCCACGAGTTGAGCAACTGCGCGGACTGCGCCCCGCGGGGAGAGGCCGGCAGGGGTGGCCTCGGCGCGGAGTGGGAGGGCTGGCCGCCGTCCACGATCATCGTGCACGGGAGCGGGAAGGCCCACCTGCCCGGCTGCATGCACATCGTCCCGGCCGACGTCCGGCCGCCCGTCTACGGCTGGGTGACCGACCCCGCGCCGGGCGCGTGGCGCCGGCTCTCGGACTCCAGCCCCCTGCGGGCGACCGGCGGCAACACCGAGCGCCTCGCGGTGAGCCGCTGTCAGAGCTGCGACGCCACCCAGTAGAGCCCCTTCGGCGCGGGCGGGCCGCCGCCCGCGACCGCCGGCCTTCGTCCCGGAGCGCGCCGCACCAGGCGTCCACAGGCTTCCCGGGCCCTGGCCGACGGGTGTGTACGGGCTGTTGACGTCCGCGTCGACCGGGCGTGCACGGGGCTGCGGAACAGTCCTCCTCGTGAGCCGGGGGCACCTCGGCGCGAAGGTTCGAGAGAGGACGGGACGACCGATGATCAAGCTCGTGCGCAAGGGGTACGTGGTGGGCGCGCTGGCGGCGGCCGCGATCGCCGTCACGGCCCTGCCGGGGACGGCGAGCGCCGTGACGACGAACAGCACGATCAGCGTGTTCAACCACAGCAAGTGCATGGACGTCCGCGGCGGCGACACCACCAACGGGACCCCGGTGCAGATCTACACCTGCAACGGCACGTACTCCCAGTGGTGGACCGGGACCGACAAGCCGGACGGGACCGGCATCACCCTCTCCGCGCTCGGCAAGTGTCTGGACGTCGCGTCGAGTGGCACCACCGACGGCACCCGGGTCCAGCTGTGGGACTGCAACGGCTCCGACGCCCAGCGGTGGGTCCGCTACCAGGGCGACGTCCTGATCAACCCGCAGTCCAACAAGTGCCTGGACGTCCCCGGGGGCGTCGTGCAGGACGGCAACCAGCTGCAGATCTACACCTGCAACTGGACGGCCTCCCAGCAGTGGTACTTCAGCCCGCCGCGCATCCCGCACGCGGGCTGACCCGACCCGCCGGCCGGCGCACGGCCGGCGCGGCACCGAGGACCGTCCGGCCCGCGCCCACGACCCCCGGGGGCGCGGGCCGGACGCCGTGCCCGTGAGCCGGCCCGGCGCCGGGCCGGCAGGTTCTCGGGGCGCCGACGGCCCCCGCTACGCTTCGCACAGCCGCGGTCTCGCTGCGTGAGAGACTGGCGCGGTCAGCGTGACCCGCGTGCAAGGAGAAGACATGGCCGAGCGCCAGACCGGCACCGTGAAGTGGTTCAACGACGAGAAGGGCTACGGCTTCATCACCCCGGAGTCCGGCCCCGACCTGTTCGTGCACTTCAGGGCGATCGAAGGGAGCGGCTTCAAGTCCCTCGTCGAGGGCCAGAAGGTGTCCTTCGAGGCGGTCCAGGGCCAGAAGGGGGTGCAGGCCGACAACGTCCGCCCGGAGGCCTGACGGAACCGGTCGGCGGCCGGGGTCCACGCGGGTGCGTGGGCCCCGGCCGCGTGTCTGCGCCCGGGAGCGGCCCTGCTGCTCGGCGGAGCGCCGTCCGACAGTAGCCATGAACATAGTAGCCATGTACGGTATCTGACGTGAGTTCAGCAGCGGAGCGCGCCACCGCGGGGTACCTGGTCTGGCGGCTGTCGATGAAGTGGCGGGTGGCGGTCGACCGGGCGGTCGCGCCGCTGGGGCTGACGCACGCCCAGTACGTGCTGGTGGCGTCGCTGCACGGCCTGGCGCGCTCCGGCGAGCAGCCGAGTCAGCGCCGGCTCGCCGACCACACCGGGCTGGAGCCGCTGTACGTCTCCAAGCTCGCCCGCACCCTGGAGGCCGCCGGCCTGCTCGCCCGCACCCGGGACCCCCGCGACCCCCGCGCCATGCGGCTCGCCCTCACCGAGCAGGGCCAGGACGTCGCCCGCCGCGCCATCGCCGTGGTCCAGCGGCTGCTGGACCAGCTGCTGGAGCCGCTCGGCGGCCAGGGGAGCGAGCGGACCCGGCAGTTCAAGGACGAGTTGGCGCTCCTGCTCGACACCCCCCTCGACCCGCGCACCGCCCACGACAAGGAGCAGTCATGACCTCCGTCGCGACCCCGTCCGCGCCCGCGCCCGCCGTCAACGGCCGCGTCATCGCCCTCGCGCACTACGCCGCCCGCGCCCTGCTGGAGGGCATGCTCACCCGGCACGGCCTCGGCTTCGAGCAGAGCGTGACGCTCCGCGCCGTCGTCCTCGCGGGCGGCTCCATCGGCCGGGACGCGCTCGTCGCCGACGTCCGCGGCTCGTTGAAGGCCCCCGAGCCGGACGTGCGCGCCGTCGTCGACGGGCTGACGGCCGCCGGCCTGCTGGGTGAGGACCCGGCGGAGGCGTCCCGGCTGCGCTTCACGGAGGCCGGCCGCGCGCTGGCCGACGCCACCGCCACCGAGAGCGCCGCGATCTCCGCCCGCCTCTACGCCGGCATCCCGGCCGAGGACCTCGCCGCCGCGGGCCGCGTGCTGGCCCTGATCACCGAGCGGGCCGACGCGGAGCTGGCGGCCGGCGCCTGACCGCGGCCGGCGCCCGGTTACGGCCGGCGCCCGACCGCGGGCGACGCGGAGCGCCGACAAGAATTTTTTCCTTGACAAACTTTTTTGTCGGCAGCACTCTGGAGACGTGCTGGACGTCGCTGTGATCGAAGAACCCGCCGCGGCCGAGGCGTCCCTGGACCCGATCCGGTCCCGGATCCTCGCCGCCCTGGCCGAGCCCGGCTCGGCGGCCATGCTGGCCGCCCGGCTGGGCCTGCCCCGCCAGAAGGTCAACTACCACCTGAAGGAGCTGGAGCGGCACGGACTCGTCGAACTCGCCGAGGAACGGCGCAAGGGCAACGTCACCGAACGGGTGTACCGCGCCACCGCCGCGTCCTACGTGATCTCGCCCGCCGTCCTGGCCGCCGTCAGCCCGGACCCCTCCCGCTCGCCCGACCAGCTCTCCGCCCGCTGGCTGCTGGCCCTCGGCTCCCGGCTGGTGCAGGAGGTGGGCACCCTGCTCACCGGCGCCGCCCGGGCCGGGCAACGGGTCGCCACCTTCGGCATCGACGCCCAGGTGCGGTTCGCCTCCGCGGCCGACCGCACCGCCTTCGCCGACGAACTCGCCCAGGCGGTGGCCGTGCTGGTCAGCCGCTACCACGACGAGTCCGCCCCCGGCGGCCGCACCCACCGGGTGGTCGCCGGGCTCCACCAGATCCCCGCCACGGACACCGGCGCCGAGCCGGGACAGGAGCACGCACGATGACCCACCCGTTCGAGATCGAGCTGGAGACCGTCCTGCCGGCGAGCCCGGACGAGGTCTGGGAGGCGATCGCCACCGGACCGGGCCTGGACTCCTGGTTCATGGGCCGCAACGAGCTGGACCCGCGCGAGGGCGGCACCGCCGTCATGGAGATCGGCGGCCACCGCGAGGACGCCGTGATCACCGCCTACGAGCCCGGCAAACGGCTGGCCACCCGCACCGCCACCGCCGAGAACGGCCGCTTCATGGCCTTCGAGTACCTCATCGAGGGCCGGGAGGGCGCCGCCACCGTGCTCCGCGTCGTCCACAGCGGCCTGCTCGGTGACGACTGGGAGGACGAGTACGACGCGCTGCGCCGCGGCTGGCCGTTCCACCTGCACACCCTGCGCGAGTACCTGGCGCACTTCCCGGGCCGCACCGCAGCCCCGGTCTTCGCCGTCGGCCCGGTGCCCGGACGGCCGGCCGAGGAGCTGCGCGCCGCGCTGGCCGGCGCCCTCGCCCTGCCGTCCCCGCCCGCCGTCGGCGCGCGGCTGAGTGCCGAGCCGGCCGGGCTGCCGGCCCTGGACGGCGAGGTGGTCTGGGCGGACGGCGAGCGCTTCTCCGTCCGCACCGCCGACGGCCTCTACACCTTCCACCACAGCGCCGGCCTGGTCCTGATGTTCCACCACCTCTTCGGCCCCCGGCCGGAGGGCGTCGAGGCCGCCTGGCAGCAGTGGCTGACCGGCGTCCTCGCCTGACCGCCGAGACCCACCCGCACCACCGATCGCACTCACCGCTCACCGAGGAACCATCATGCGCACCCTGATCAGCACCGCTTTCGTCTCCCTCGACGGCGTCGTCGAGGCCCCCGGCGGCGAACCCGGCTACCGCAACTCCGGCTGGACCTTCAAGGACATCGAGTTCGTCCCGGAGGCCTACGAGATCAAGGGCCGGGAGCAGGAGGAGGCCACCGCGATGCTGCTGGGCCGGGTCAGCTACCAGGCCTTCAGCCCGGTCTGGCCGGACATGGCGGAGTTCGCCCGCTACAAGGAACTGCCGAAGTACGTCGTCTCCACCACCCTCACCGAGGACGACCTGGTGGCGAACTGGGGCGAGACCAGCATCCTGCGCTCGCTCGACGAGGTCGCCGCGCTGAAGGAGACCGAGGGCGGCCCGGTCATCGTCCACGGCAGCGCGTCCCTCAACCGGGCGCTCTCCGACGCCGGCCTGATCGACCGCTACCACCTGCTCGTCTACCCGCTGCTGCTCGGCGCCGGGAAGCGCCTGTTCAGCACCGCCGACAAGGACGCCCAGAAGCTGGCGCTGGTCGAGCACGCGGTCTACTCCAACGGTCTGCAGAAGCAGGTCTTCGACGTGGTCCGCTGACGCCGCGCCGGGCCGGTTCCCGGAGGAGGACCGGCCCGCCGGCGGGAATGACCGGTCACGGACGTGTGAGCGGCCGGTCTGTCGGTGCCGCGTGCGATGCTGGGCCCGTGGTGTTCGATTTTGAGGCCGAGCTCTGGATCTGGGACGCCCGGCGAGCCGACAGCTGGACCTTCGTCAGCCTGCCCGTCGAGGCCTCCGAGGAGATCCGCGACGTGGCCGCCGGCCCGCGCCGCGGCTTCGGTTCGCTGCGCGTGCGGGTCACCCTCGGCGACAGCGCCTGGCAGACGTCGATCTTCCCCGACAGCACCCGCGGCTGCTACGTGCTGCCCGTCAAACGCGCCGTCCGCACGGCCGAGGGCCTGGAACCGGGCGACACCGCCGCCGTCACCGTCGAACTCCTCGACCTCTGAACCACGGACCCGGTGCGCTCCTGGAGCCGCTGGGGGGTACAGCTGGCTGTACCCCTCCTGGGCAGCTACCCGCAATGGCCCGGGGCCTGCGGGACGGAAGAGTCGATGCCGAAGGAAGCACGCGATCGAGCGGACCGGAGGCGGACGACATGCGGACAGAGACGGGCCTGGAGAAGGGGGAGCGCCGGGGACGGCGGCCGGCGTGGAAGGCGGAGGCGGCGGTGTTCCTCGCCGTCGCCTTCCCCGCCGCCGGAGCCCTGGGCGCACTCCAGCCGGCGACCGGGATCCCGGACGAGGTCCTCCAGCTCACCCAGTTCGGCCCGGCCGCCGGGGTGCTGGTGGCCGCCCTGGTGTGGCCGGAGCGGATCCGGGCGCGGCTGGCCGGGGCCGGCACCGGCGCGAGCGGCGCCCGGAAGGACACCGCGTGGGCGGGCCCGGGCCGCACCGGGCCGGCGCTGCTGCTCACCGCGCCGCTGATCATCGCCCTGGCCGCCGGTGCCTACGCGCTGCTCGACGGCGACGCCCGGCTCACCGATCCCCGCTCCCTCGCCCACCCGTTCACGCTGATCGTCCTGGCGCAGCTGCTCGGGGCCTGCGGGGAGGAGATCGGCTGGCGGTGCTTCCTCCAGCCGCTGCTGCGCACCCGCTTCGGGCCGGTCGCCGCCTCGGTCGCGGTGGGACTGCTCTGGGGCGGGTGGCACGTGCAGGTGTTCGCCCGGCGGCCCGCGTACGCGGCCGGGTTCCTGCTGGCCGCGGTGGCGATGTCGGTCGTCCTCGGGCTCGCCCTGGACGGCGTGCGGGCCGACCGGCTGCTGCTCTCGGGCGGCTTCCACACCCTGGTCAACCTGGGGATGCTGCTGACGATGGACGAGGAGGACGGCGCCGTGCCGCCCATGGTGCTGTTCGGCGGTGCCTGCCTGGTGGCGGCGGTGGCGTGGGCGCTGCGGTCCCGCCGGCGGAGCGGGGCGCGCCCGGACACGACGCAGCAGGACGGGACGCAGCCGGACGGGACGCAGCCGGACGGGACGCGTCCGGACGGGACGCAGCCGGCCGTGGCGTACCGGGAAGGGGCGTACCGGCAGGAGCCGGTGGCCGGGCCGGATAGGATCCCGGCGGCGCGGCACGGGGCGCGCTGAGGTGACGGAGCGACGGGCGGGCATGGCGACGGGGCAGGACGGCGCGGAGGCGGAGAACACGGCGCGTGCACAGCTGCGCGCGCTGGCCCGCTGTCAGCTGCTGTCGCTGCACTCCCTCGCGGTGAGCGCGGTCGGCGCGCTGGTGGTGGGGGCGCTGGTGCTGCTCCCGGTCGGGGTGGGCCGGCCGCTGCTGCCCGGCGCGGCGCAGGCGCTGCGCCGGGCGTCCGACCGGGGCCGGGCCTGGACGGAGCGCTGGACGGGGACCGGGATCAGCCCGCCCGAGCCGCTGCCGCCCGCGGACGGCCCGCGGAGCCGGCGGGCCGTGCGCATCCTCGGCGACGACGGCTTCTGGCGGGACCTCAGGTGGTCGTGGCTGGAGCCGTGGACCGGCGGGCTGCTGGTCGCGGTGCCGCTGTGGCTCGTCGCGTTCGGGCTGTTCGGCGCCGTCGTCCAGCCCTTCGTCTGGCCGTGGCTCGGCCCGGACAACTGGTACGCCTTCGTGCTCGTGGACTCCACCGCCTCGATGCTGGCCGCCGCCGTGCTCGGCCTGCTGTTCGCCGGGGCGGGCCTGCGGCTGGCGCCCGCCGCGCTGGACCTGCACGCCGGCTGGAGCCGCCGGGCGCTCTCCGCGCCGTACACCACCGAACTGGTGCGCCGGATCGAGCACCTGACGGACACCAGGGCCGAGGCGCTGGACGCGCGGGCGGACGAACTGCGGCGCATCGAACGGGACCTCCACGACGGCGCGCAGGCCCGGCTGGTCGCCGTCGGCATGGCGCTGGACGAGGCCACCCGGCTGCTGGACTCCGACCCGGCCGGTGCCCGCGCCCTGCTGCGCGAGGTGCGGGCCGGGTCGGCGCGGGCGCTGCAGGACCTGCGCGACCTGGTCCACGGCATCCACCCGCCGATCCTCACCGACCGCGGCCTCGGCGACGCCGTCCGCTCCCTCGCGCTGGACAGCTTCCTCGACGTGCACGTCACGGCCGAGCTGCCGGGGCGCCTGCCGGTGCCGGTCGAGACCGCCGCCTACTTCACCGTCGCCGAGCTGCTCGCCAACGCGGCCAAGCACTCGGGCGGCCGCGAGGTGACGGTCCGTCTGGCGCACGCGGACGCCACCCTGCGCGCCGTCGTCGTGGACGACGGCCGCGGCGGCGCCCGACCGGAGGGCGGCACCGGCCTGCGCGGCGTGGCACGCAGGCTGCGTACCGTCGACGGAACCCTCGCCCTGCACAGCCCGCCGGGCGGCCCGACCACCGTGACCCTGGAGATACCGTGCGAGATCCGCTCCGAGATCCCCTCCCCGGTCCCCTCCCGGACCCCCTGCGCGTCGTCCTCGCCGAGGACCTCTTCCTCCTCCGGGACGGCCTGATCCGCACGCTCCGGGAACACGGCTGCGAGGTGGTGGCCGCCGTCGACAACGGACCGGCCCTGCTGCGCGCCCTGCGCGAGCAGCGGCCGGACGTCGCCGTGGTCGACATCCGGCTGCCGCCGAGCTTCACCGACGAGGGACTGCGCGCCGCGCTGGAGGCACGCCGGGCGCGCCCCGCCCTGCCGGTGCTGATCCTCTCCCAGTACGTCGACCAGCTCTACGCCCAGGAGCTGCTGGCCGGCGGCGAGGGCGCGATCGGCTACCTGCTGAAGGACCGGGTCACCCACACCGCCCAGTTCGTGGACGCGGTGCGCAGCGTCGCGGCCGGCGGCACGGTGATGGACCCGCAGGTCATCGCGAAGCTGCTGGCCCGCAGCGACGCCCGGGGCACCACCGCCGAGCTGACCGCGCGCGAGCACGAGGTGCTGCGGCTGATGGCCGAGGGCCGCTCCAACGCCGCGATCATGAACACCCTGCACATCGGCGAGAGCGCCGTCGCCAAGCACACCGCGAGCATCTTCGCCAAGCTCCGCATCGAGGCCTCCGCCGACGACAACCGCCGGGTGCTCGCCGTGCTCGCCTACCTCAAGCGCTGATCCGTCGTCATCTTCGCCGCTTGACCTTCCCATTGGTGTGAGGGTCCAGGATGGCGCCATGACCGACGACCAGAACGGATCCCGCAACGCACCGGCGAAGGACACCCCCGTCGCCGTCCTCGGCCTCGGCCTGATGGGACGGGCCCTGGCCGGGGCGTTCCTGCGCGCGGGCCATCCCACCACGGTGTGGAACCGCACCCCCTCGAAGGCCGCCGCCGCCGTCGCGGCGGGAGCCCGCGCCGCCGCCTCGCCGGAGGAGGCGGTGGCCGCCGCCGGGCTGGTGGTGGTCTGCGTGGCGGACCACGCCGCCGTCCGCGGCCTGCTCGACCGCCTCGACGCCGCCGGCCCCGGCCCGCTCGCCGGGCGGGTCCTGGTCGACCTGACCTCCGGTACCGCCGCGCAGGCCCGGGAGAACGCCGCCCGGGTGGCCGCCGCGGGCGGCGGGTACCTGGACGGCGCGATCCTCGCCGTGCCGCCGGCCGTCGGCACGCCCGAGGCCGCCGTGGTGTACGGCGGCGCCCGCGCGGACTTCGAGCGCCACGAGCCCGCACTGCGCGTCCTCGCCCCCGACGCCACCGTCCACCTGGGGGAGGACCACGGCCTGGCCGCGCTCTACGACGCCGCCGTGCTCGGCCTGATGTGGAGCGTGCTCAACGGCTTCCTGCACGGCGCCGCGCTGCTCGGCGCGGCGGGCGTGGACGCGGCGGCCTTCGCCCCGCTCGCCGCCCGCTCGACCGTGACGGTGGCCGGCTGGCTGGCCGGGTACGCCGGCCAGATCGACGCCGGCGCCTACCCGGCCGACGACGCCACCCTGGAGACCCACGCGGCCGCGATGGACCACCTGGCCGAGCAGAGCGCCGACCTCGGCGTGAGCACCGAACTCCCCGACCTCATCCGGACCCTGGCGGGCCGTGCGCTGGCGGCCGGGCAGGGCGGCGCGAGCTACGCCGCGCTGGTCGAGCAGTTCCGCCGTCCTGCGCCCTCCGGCGGGGAGGGCGGCGGAGAATGACCGGCATGACGACGACCTTCGATCCCCGTACCCTGCTCGCCGAGAGCCGCCTCGGCGTGCTCGCCACGATCAAGTCCGACGGGCGGCCCCAGCTCTCGCCCGTGATGCCGTACTACGACCGGGCCGCCGAGCGGCTCTACGTGTCGATGACGGAGGGCCGCGCCAAGACCGCCAATCTGCGCCGCGACCCGCGGGCCGCCCTGGAGGTCACCCGCGCCGACGGCCGGGCCTGGGCCACCGCCGAGGGCACGGTCACCCTGGTCGGCCCGTCGGACGACCCGGCGGGGCCCGAGGTGGAGGTACTGGTCGACTACTACCGCCGCGCCGCCGGTGAGCACCCGGACTGGGACGAGTACCGCGCCGCGATGGTCGCCGACCGGCGGGTCCTCATGATCCTCGCGGTCGACCACGTCTACGGCGCGCAGCTCGGCTGAGCCCCGGTCAACCGCCGGGGGCGGCGACGCCCCCACCGCCCGCGCCCGGCCGCTCCCGGAGTCCTCCGGCGGGCGGCCGGGCGCGGGCGTCCGCCGGGGTGACCGGGCGGTGCATGGTGGTGACGGCACCGAAGCCCAGCAGCGTCCGCAGGTACGGGGTCCGCTCGGTGCGGGCGGCCGTGAAGCCGTGGCGCTCGTAGAGGGCGCGGGCGCGCGGGTTGACGTCGATGACGTCGAGGCGGATGCGGTGGCAGCCGTGCTCGGCGGCGACCGCCGCGACCTCGGTGAGCAGCAGTCCGCCGATGCCCTGCCCGCGCTGCCCGGAGTCCACGGCGATGCCGTCCATCACCAGTTCTCCCGGCTCGGGCCTGCGTTCGAACAGCGCGAGCACGGCCAGCCGGGGCAGGCCGCGGACCGGGCCGTAGGCGGCGAGCACGTCACCGGCGCTGCCGCCGGTCAGCCCGCGCCCGCCGAGCCGGTAGCCCGCGACGCCGACGACCTCCCCGCCCCGTACCGCGACGATCCCCCGGTCGTGGTGGAGGTGCCCGGCGATGAAGGCGCGACCGGCCTCGGGCGGGTCGAGCGCCGGGCCGAGCTTGCGGCCGAAGGCCTCCCAGTACAGCGCGGCGACCCGCGCCTCGGCACCGGCCGGCACCGCGCGCAGCAGCGCGGGCCCGCCGTCCCCGTCCTCGTTCCCCATGGTGGTGCGCCCCTCTCCTCGCGTTCCGGATTTGCATGGTCGACCATACAACGTTCATTCTCTGAACGAGAGTTTTCCTTGCAATAGTTCTTGGAGGGGGTTCCATGGAGCAGACCCGGACGGGGGCGGCCACCGCCGCCGCACCGCGCGAGGGGGCCGGTGCGGAGCGGCTCGCGGACGTCGACGCCCTGCGCGGCTTCGCGCTGTTCGGCATCCTGACCGTCAACATCACCTACCTCGCCTCCGCCTACCACGGCACCGGCGTGGACGAGCCGGGCTTCGGCTCACCGCTCGACACCGCCGTGCGGGCCGTGGTGGCGCTGCTGTTCGAGGCGAAGTTCTTCCTGCTGTTCTCGTTCCTCTTCGGCTACAGCTTCACCCTCCAGCTCGACTCCGCCGAACGGCGCGGCGCCCGCTTCACCCCGCGCTTCCTGCGGCGCCTGGCCGGCCTCTTCGCGCTCGGGACGCTGCACGCCGTGCTGCTCTTCCCCGGCGACATCCTCACCACCTACGCGGCGCTCGGACTGGTCCTGCTCGCGCTGCACCGGATCCGGCCGCGCACCGCGGTGCGCACGGCCCTCGCCCTGCTCGCGGTCACCGCCGCCGCCTACGGACTGCTCGCCCTGGCCCTGCGCGGCGCCGACGGCGGGGACCCGGCCGCCGCCGCGGCCGACGCGCAGCGCGCCACCGAGGCCCTGCGCGGCGGGTTCGGGGCGGTCGTCGGGGCACACCTCGACCAGCTGCCGGACGTGCTGCTCCTGCTGGTGTTCTTCCAGGCCCCGGCGGCCCTCGCGGCCTTCCTGCTCGGCCTGGCGGCCGGCCGGCACCGGGCCCTGGCCGACCTCGCCCGCCACGACCGGACGCTGCGCCGGCTCCAGGCCGTCGGCTTCCCGCTCGGACTGCTCGGCGCCGGCGTCTACACCTGGTCGGCGCTCGGCCACCCCGGCCCGGCCGCCGAGGTGTTCGCGCTCGGCGTGGACGTGATCACCGCGCCGGCGCTGGCCGCGGCGTACGCGGCGACCGTGCTGCGCCTGGCCGGCGGGCGGCACGGGCGGCGACTGGTGGCGGTGCTGGCGCCGCCCGGGCGGATGACGCTCACCAACTACCTGACGCAGTCGCTGGTCTGCGTGCTGGTGTTCACCGGCGTGGGGGCCGGGCTGGTCGGGCGGGTGGCGCCGGCCGGGGTGGCGCTGATCGGTGTCGCGCTGTTCGCGGCGCAGGTCGTGTTCTGCCGCTGGTGGCTGGCCCGGCACCCGTACGGCCCGGTGGAGTGGCTGCTGCGCGCGCTCACCACGCTCTCCCTGCCGCGCTGGCGCGGTGCGGCCGGCGGAGGAGCGACGCGCCCGGGCGGCTGAACCGTCCCGGTGGGTGACGCGTCGTCAGTGCCCCTGTGGGGCAGCCTCACCCTCACTGCTGATTGCCCTACGCCATTCGAGTGAATTCACAGCTCCTGATGTTTCCGATCATGGGCGGCTATGCTGCCGCCCGGTCAGGCCCTCGCGAAAGCCCTCGCGACGGGCGCTTCAGGACGAGGGCGGGAGCCGACAAGATGATGGGACCGGCGCATTCGCTGTCGGGCGCGGCGGCGTGGCTGGGCGTGGGAGCGATCGCGGAGGCCATGGGCGAACCGATGCCCTGGCCGGTACTGCTGACAGGGGCGCTGATCTGCGCGGGCGCCGCGCTGGCGCCGGACCTCGACCACAAGGCGGCGACCATATCCCGGGCGTTCGGCCCGGTGTCGCGGGTCCTCTGCGAGGTGATCGACCATCTCTCCTACGCCGTGTACAAGGCGACCCGCAGCCGGCACGACCCCCGGCGCTCCGGGGGCCACCGCACCCTGACCCACACCTGGGTCTGGGCGGTGCTGTGCGGCGCGGGCGCGTCGGCCGTCACCGTGTGGGGCGGCCGGTGGGGCGTGCTGGTGGTGCTCTTCGTGCACATGGTGCTGGCGATCGAGGGCCTGCTGTGGCGCCAGGCCCGGGTCTCCAGCGACGTCCTGGTCTGGCTGCTCGGTGCGGCCTCCACCTGGCTGATCACCGGGGTGCTGGACAAGCCGGGCAACGGCGCGCTCTGGCTGTTCGACCAGCCGGGGCAGGAGTACCTGTGGATCGGCCTGCCGATCACCCTCGGCGCGCTGGTGCACTGCCTGGGCGACGCGCTGACCGTCTCGGGCTGCCCGGTGCTGTGGCCGATCCCGATCGGCCGCAAGCGCTGGTACCCGCTGGGCCCGCCGAAGGGGATGCGGTTCCGGGCCGGCAGCTGGGTGGAGCTGAAGGTGCTGATGCCGGTGTTCATGGGAGCCGGCGGACTGTGCGCGGTGGGTGCGCTCGGCTACTTCGGCTGATCCGGCGGGCCACCCGCGAACGGGCCCCGCACCGGGAGGAGTTCCTCCGGTGCGGGGCCCGTTCGCGTGGTCGGGGGGTGCTCTCAGTGCTGGTGGCCCGCACCGCCGTGCCCGGCCGGTGCGGTGGCGGTCTCACCGGCGGGACCGGCGGCGGGTGCGGTGGCGGGCGGTTCGGCGGCGGGCGCCGCGGTGGCCGGCGCCGGGGCGCCGCCGACGGGGAGGGTGAACGCGGCGGTGTGCACGGTGCCCTCGTGCCGGAAGTCCAGGAACAGCCGGTACTCACCGCCGCTGGGCGCCGTGGTGGTGAAGGCGATCGCCGGCCCGCCGGCCGTGGCGGCGCCCTCGGGCAGGTGGCCGTCGGGGTGGACGTGCAGGTAGGCGAGGTCGCCCGCGCGCAGGGCGACCAGGTGGCCGGCCGCGCCGAGGTACGGCTGGAGGTCGGTCACGGGCCGCCCGTCCCGGGCGACGTTCAGCGTCAGCTGCCCGGCGCGGCCCGGGGCGAGCTCGCCGTCCAGGGTGACGGTGTAGCCGTCGACGGTGACGGTCCGTCCGGTCTGCGGCAGCGGAGCCGGGCGCAGCTCGCCGGCGACGTGCAGGTCCGCGCCCAGGGTCAGGCCCTCGGTGGCGTCGGCCGGGGTGAAGTCGGCGAACACCCGGTACTCCCCGGCGGCCGGCAGGGCGGCGGTCGCGCTCCAGGTGCCGTCGGCGGCCCGGACCGGGTGGAGGTGCTGGAAGCCGGAGAGGTCGCGCGGGGCGACGATCAGGTGCAGTTCCTTCTCGTGCGCCGGGCGGTAGCCGGTGACCGGTCGGCCGTCGGCACCGAGGACGCGGAACCGCAGCTCGGCCGGGGCGCCGGCGGTGACGAAGGGGTTCTCCAGGGCGAGCGTGTAGCCGCGGTCGGAGATCTGCAGGCCGCCGGGAAGGCGGTCGGCCGCGTCCGCCGCGGTGTCCGCCGCCGCGTGCGTTCCCGCCGTGCCGGTGTCGGCGGGGGCCGGGGTCCGGCCGGTGTGCGCGGCATGCGCGGGGCGCGCGGCGGGCGTTCCGTCGCCGGTGAGGTGGCCGACGCCGTACGCGGCGCCGAAGGCGGTGGTCACACCGGTGGCGAAGGCGGCGATCTTCAGGGCGGTGTTCATGGCGGACTCCTCGGTGCGCGGGCGTGAGCGGGTGGGGGCGGGCGGTTCAGGCCCGCATCAGGCGGGCGATCGCCTGCGAGGCCTCGGTGACCTTGGCGTCGGCGTCCGCACCGCCCTTGGCGATGGCGTCCTGGACGCAGTGGCCGAGGTGGTCGTCCAGCAGCTGGAGCGCGACCGACTGGAGCGCCTTGGTGACGGCCGAGATCTGGGTGAGCACTTCGATGCAGTAGCTGTCCGACTCGACCATCCGCTGCAGTCCGCGGATCTGGCCCTCGACCCGGCGCAGCCTGCGCTGCACCTGGTCCTTCTCGTGGTGGTAGCCGGGCATGGGGATCTCCAGGGGTCGTCGAGCTGGTCCTCCGACGCCCCGATTAGATACCCCCAGGGGGTATGGAGTCAAGGAGGACCGATCTCGGGCGAGGGGTTGCGGCGCATACCCCCCAGGGGTATAAATGGACTCACCGCGAGCCGATACCCCCACTGGGTATCGGAACCCTGCTACCCACGGAGGACCCCATGTCCTGCTGCTCCAGCGACGGCACCTGCTCCACCGGTTCGACCGCCACCGTCGACCCCGCCACCACGGCCGTCACCACCGTCTACGCCGTCGCCGGGATGACCTGCGGCCACTGCGAGCAGGCCGTCGGCGCGGCGGTCTCCGCCCTCCCCGGCGTCACCGCCGTGCGCGTCGACGTCCCGGCCGGCCTGGTCACCGTCTCCGCGGCCGCGGAGCTGGACGAGACGGCCCTGCGCGCCGCCGTCGACGACGCCGGCTACGAGCTCACCGGCCGGGCCTGACCGCCCGGCGGGTCCGGGGCCCGGCCCCCGGCCGGCGCCGCCTCCCCGAACCCCCCAGGGGTATCGGGCCCCGGATCCCGACCCGCCCCACCGCCCCACCGACGACCCACGAGGAGCCCGAATGACCACCCAGGCACCCGCCTCCACCGAGGTGGAACTCCAGATCGGCGGCATGACCTGCGCCTCGTGCGCCGCCCGGATCGAGAAGAAGCTCAACCGCATGGACGGGGTCACCGCCACCGTCAACTACGCCACCGAGAAGGCCAAGGTGAACGTCACCGGCGCCGTCGAGGTCGCCGACCTGATCGCCACCGTCGAGGCCACCGGCTACACCGCCGCCGTGCCCCGCCCCGCCGCCGGGTCCACCGGCCCGGAGGACGGCGCCGAGCCCGCCGACGAACTCGCCCCGCTGCGCCAGCGCCTGATCACCGCGCTCGCCCTGGCCGTCCCGGTCATCGCCATGGCGATGGTCCCCGCCCTCCAGTTCGACAACTGGCAGTGGCTCTCGCTCACCCTCGCCGCCCCCGTCGTCACCTACGCCGCCTGGCCGTTCCACAAGGCCGCCTGGACCAACGCCCGGCACGGCGCCGCGACCATGGACACCCTGGTCTCGCTCGGCACCGGCGCCGCGTTCCTCTGGTCCCTGTGGGCGCTGTTCCTCGGCCACGCCGGGATGCCCGGCATGCGGCACGGCTTCGAGTTCACCATCGCCCGCTCCGACGGCTCGTCCAACATCTACCTGGAGGCCGCCGCCGGGGTCACCGCCTTCATCCTGGCCGGCCGCTACTTCGAGGCCCGCTCCAAGCGCACCGCGGGCGCCGCGCTCAAGGCGCTGCTGCAACTCGGCGCCAAGGACGTCACCGTGCTGCGCGGCGGCGCCGAGGTCCGCGTCCCGGTGGCCGGCCTGACCGTCGGCGAGCTGTTCGTGGTCCGCCCCGGCGAGAAGATCGCCACCGACGGCGTGGTGGTCGAGGGCGCCTCCGCCGTCGACGCCTCGATGCTGACCGGCGAGTCCGTGCCCGTCGAGGTCGGCCCCGGCGACACCGTCACCGGTGCCACCGTCAACGCCGGCGGCCGCCTGGTCGTCCGGGCCGCCAGGGTCGGCGCCGACACCCAGCTCGCCCGGATGGCCAGGCTCGTCGAGGACGCCCAGAGCGGCAAGGCCGCCGCCCAGCGGCTCGCCGACCGGATCTCCGCCGTCTTCGTGCCGATCGTCATCACCCTGGCCCTGGCCACCCTCGGCTACTGGCTCGGCACCGGCGAGGGCTGGACCGCCGCCTTCACCGCCGCCGTCGCCGTGCTGATCATCGCCTGCCCCTGCGCCCTGGGCCTGGCCACCCCGACCGCCCTCCTCGTCGGCACCGGCCGCGGCGCCCAGCTCGGCGTCCTCATCAAGGGCCCCGAGGTGCTGGAGAACACCCGCCGCGTCGACACCGTCGTCCTCGACAAGACCGGCACCGTCACCACCGGCCGGATGACCCTGCTCGCCGTGCGCACCGCCGAGGGCGTCACCGAGGACGAGGCGCTGCGCCTGGCCGGCGCCCTGGAGCACGCCTCCGAGCACCCGATCGCCGCCGCCGTCGCCACCGCCGCCGCCGAGCGGCTCGGCACCCTGCCCGCCGTCGAGGGCTTCGAGAACGTCCCCGGCCTCGGCGTCCAGGGAGTCGTCGACGGCCACGCGGTGGTCGCCGGCCGCGAGTCCCTGCTCGCCGAGTGGTCGCAGCACCTGCCCGCCGCGCTCGCCGAGGCCAAGCGCGCCGCCGAGGCCGCCGGCCGCACCGCCGTCGCGGTCGGCTGGGACGGCGGCGCGCGGGCCGTCCTGGAGGTCGCCGACGCGGTCAAGCCCACCAGCGCCGAGGCGATCGCCGAGCTGCGCGCCCTGGGCCTGCGGCCGGTGCTGCTCACCGGTGACCACCGGTTGGTCGCCGAGGCCGTCGCCGCCGAGGTCGGCATCCCCGCCGAGGACGTGATCGCCGAGGTCCTCCCGCAGGACAAGGTCGCGGTGGTCCAGCGGCTGCAGGGCGAGGGCAAGGTCGTCGCGATGGTCGGCGACGGCGTCAACGACGCCGCCGCGCTCGCCCAGGCCGACCTCGGCCTCGCCATGGGCACCGGCACCGACGCCGCCATCGAGGCCGCCGACCTCACCCTGGTCCGCGGCGACCTGCGCGCGGCCGCCGACGCCATCCGGCTCTCCCGCAGGACCCTGGGCACCATCAAGAGCAACCTCTTCTGGGCCTTCGGCTACAACGTCGCCGCCCTGCCGCTGGCCGCGGCCGGCCTGCTCAACCCGATGATCGCGGGCGCGGCGATGGCCTTCTCCTCGGTCTTCGTGGTCGGCAACAGCCTCCGGCTGCGGACCTTCCGCTGACCCTCCCGGCCGCCGATCCGTGAGCCCCCGGAACCGCCCGGTTCCGGGGGCTCGCGCGTGTCCGGCCGCACTGGCCCGATGAGGGGACACCGCCGAGGCGTTCCCGCAGGTCGGCGGCCCGGTGGCATAACCTGTCGCCTTGCCGCCCCGCCGTCGGCCGGACGGCTCTCG
Organism: Kitasatospora sp. NPDC015120; assembly: GCF_043080305.1. Lineage (NCBI taxonomy): Bacteria > Bacillati > Actinomycetota > Actinomycetes > Kitasatosporales > Streptomycetaceae > Kitasatospora > Kitasatospora sp. NPDC015120. Next base: position 281,352 of record NZ_JBIBVJ010000006.1, read on the forward strand.
GGACCGTGGACAAGGGGTGCAGGGTGGCTTCCTCGGCGACGGAGGGCCCGGGCGAAGGCGCCCCGGGGCACGGCCGGCGGTTCCGGTCCTGGCTGCTCGAAGGCCTCTCCGACATGGCCAAACAGCACCCGGGACCGCACGCCCAGGCACCCGCCGAACGCGGCCGCCCCTGGTGGCGGGTGATGTGCCTGACCGGCCTCGACTACTTCTCCACCCTCGGCTACCAGCCCGGCATCGCCGCCCTCGCCGCCGGCCTGCTCTCCCCGGTGGCCACCGTCGTCCTGGTCGTCGTCACCCTCTGCGGCGCCCTGCCCGTCTACCGCCGGGTCGCCCGGGAGAGCCCGCACGGCGAGGGCTCGATCGCGATGCTGGAACGCCTGCTCTCGTTCTGGCAGGGCAAGCTCTTCGTCCTCGCCCTGCTCGGTTTCGCCGCCACCGACTTCATGATCACCATCACCCTGTCCGCCGCCGACGCCACCGCCCACCTGGTCGAGAACCCGCACCTGCACGACGCCCTGACCGGGCGCCAGGTCCCCATCACCCTGGTGCTGATCGCCCTGCTCGGCGGCGTCTTCCTCAAGGGCTTCAGCGAGGCGATCGGGCTGGCGGTCGTTCTGGTCGGGATCTACCTCTCGCTCAACGTGGTCGTCGTCGTCACCGGCTTCTCCCACGTGCTCCGGTCCCCGCACGTGGTCGGGGACTGGGCGGACGCGCTGACCGCCGAACACGGCAACGTCCTCGCGATGGTCGGCGTCGCCCTGGTGACCTTCCCCAAACTGGCGCTCGGCCTCTCCGGCTTCGAGACCGGCGTCGCCGTCATGCCGCACATCGAGGGCGACCCCGACGACACCGAGGAGAAGCCGGCCGGCCGGATCCGCGGCGCCCGCAAACTGCTCACCACCGCCGCCCTGATCATGAGCGTCTTCCTGATCACCACCAGCCTCATCACCACCCTGCTGATCCCGAAGGAGGCCTTCGAGAAGGGCGGCCAGGCCAACGGCCGGGCGCTCGCCTACCTGGCCCACGAGTACCTCGGCAACACCTTCGGCAGCGTCTACGACCTCTCCACCATCGCCATCCTCTGGTTCGCCGGCGCCTCCGCGATGGCCGGCATGCTCAACCTGCTGCCGCGCTACCTGCCCCGCTACGGCATGGCCCCGCACTGGGCGAAGGCGGTCCGGCCGATGGTCATCGTGCTCACCCTGATCGCCTTCCTGGTCACCTGGATCTTCGACGCCAGTGTGGACGCCCAGGGCGGCGCCTACGCCACCGGCGTCCTGGTGCTGATCAGCTCCGCCGCCATCGCCGTCACCATCGCGGCCCGCGCCGCCCGCCAGCACCGCTGGACCCTCGGCTTCGCGGCCATCGCGGCCGTCTTCCTCTACACCACGGCCCTGAACATCGCCGAACGCCCCGACGGCGTGAAGATCGGCGCCTGCTTCATCGCCGCCATCATGCTCGTCTCCTTCCTCTCCCGCCTCAAGCGCGCCTTCGAACTGCGGGTCACCGACATCGTCTTCGACGAGGCCGCCGAGCGCTTCGTGCGCGACTACACCCACCGGCCGCTGCGGCTGATCGCCAACGAGCCGAAGCGCCGCGACCTCGCCGAGTACCAGGCGAAGAAGCACCAGATCCGGGCCGACAACGACATCCCCGCCGAGGACGACCTGGTCTTCGTCGAAGTGACGGTCCGTGACCCGTCCGAGTTCGAGGCGGTGCTCACCGTGCACGGCGAGGTCCTGCACGACCGCTACCGGGTGCTGTCGCTGGAGAGCTCCAGCGTCCCCAACGCGCTCGCCGCGCTGCTCCTCACCGTGCGCGACCGCACCGGCCAGCAGCCGCACATCTACTTCGAGTGGACCGAGGGCAATCCGTTCGCGCAGTTCCTGCGGTTCTTCCTGTTCGGGCAGGGCGAGGTCGCGCCGGTCACCAGGGAGGTCCTGCGCGAGGCCGAGCCGGACCGCTCCCGGCGCCCGCGGGTGCACGTCGGCTGAGGGGTTGTGCCGACGGGGCGTCAGGTGCCTACCATGGCGGCCCGCCGGCCCCGTTCCGGCCCCCTCGTCCCGTCGTCCCGCCGTCCCGTCGTCCCGTCGTCCGCAGAGGAGCAACGTCCGTGCGCCGTCGCAGGTTCGGTTCGATCGCCCTGACCGGGGCCCTCGCCCTCGCCGCCCTCGGCGCCGCCCCGGCCTTCGCCGCCTCCCCGGCAGGCCCGCGGCACGGTGTCGAGGTGTTCGGCGACGACGGCTCGATCGGCCGGGCCACCGTGCCGGCCGCCTCCCCGTACCTGACCGGGGGCCGGCCCGGACTCGCGCCGGCCCCCGGGGACGGCGAGGTCACGCCGGTCCTGCGCGGCGGCGAGCCGGCGGACAAGGTCGACGTGGTCGTCATCGGCGACGGCTACACCGCCGCCGAGCAGCAGAAGTTCCGTGCCGACGCCCTCGCCAAGTGGCAGGAGCTGAGCGCCGTCGAGCCGTACGCCACCTACCGGGGCCTGTTCAACGTCTGGGCGGTCGCCACCGTCTCCGCCGAGTCCGGCATCACCGGCGACCCGGACCGCGCCACCGTCCGCGACACCGCCCTCGGCTCCTACTTCTGGTGCGAGGACATCGAACGCCTGCTCTGCGTCGACACCGCGGCCGTCGAGACCTACGCCGCGAAGGCCCCGCAGGCCGACCTCGTGCTCGTCGTCGCCAACACCGCCAAGTACGGCGGCGCCGGCTACAACGTCGCCTCCCCGCTCGGCTACGACGGCATCGCCACCGTGGCGGGCGGCAACCCGAGGGCCGGCCAGATCGCCGTGCACGAGACCGGCCACTCGCTCGGCAAGCTCGCCGACGAGTACTTCTACGACGGCGACGACGTCTACCCGGCCGAACTGGGCGAGCCGGACGAGCCCAACATCAGCATGTCCACCGCCGACCGGCTGGCCCGCGACCGCACCAAGTGGTACCGCTGGCTCGGCCGCACCTCGCCCGACGGGGGAGTGGTCGGCAGCTACGAGGGCGGCGGCTACTACCCCAAGGGGCTGTACCGGCCCACCGAGAACTCGATCATGCGGTCGCTGGGGCGGGAGTTCAACCTGCCCGGGCGCGAGGCGATGATCGCCGGCTTCTACCGGCACGCCGTCCCGCTCACCAGCCCCACCCCGGCCGGCACCCCGCTCACCCGCGCCGACCGCCTCACGGTCGGCCTCCCGGTCGCCGGCACCGTCCTCCGCTGGGCGGTGGACGGCCGCGAACTCCCGCAGTGGCGCGGCCGCACGACGGTCAACCTGGCCACCGCCCCCCTCCCGGGCCCGCCCGGCCGCGTCCACACCCTCACCGCCACCGCCACCGACCCCACCCCCGCCGTCCTCGACCCCACCCTCCGCCCCCGCCTGACCACCACCCTCACCTGGCCCCTCACCCGCTGACCCCGCCCGCCCTCGGCGCGGGAAAGTCGGCGGGTCCGACGTCCTGCTCCGCGCCGGGGCGTCAGGCCGCCGTGAGGACGGTCTCGTCGTAGGGGGTGACGGGGGTGAAGCCGAGGCGGCGGTAGAGGGCGAGGGCGGTGGGGTGGTCGGCGCGGACGTTGAGGCCGATGTGGTCGGCACCGCCCTCCGCGAGGAGTTCGCAGAGGCGGGCCGTGCAGGCAGCGGCGAGGCCCCGGCCGCGGGCGTCCGGGTGGGTGGTGACATTGCCGATCACCGCCACCCGCCGTTGCGGCGAGGAGACGTGCACCCCGGCGGTCGCGACCAGCCGGCCCGCGTCGTCCCGGATCCCGACGTACGGGCCCGCGGTCAGCATCCGTTCGTCGAACCAGTTGCCCGGGTACCCGGCGGCGAACAGGGCGAGCAGGGCCGGCAGGTCCGCCGGGCCGAGCAGCCCGGCGCTGCGCCCGAGGTGGGGCACGAGGGCGGTGCGGTCGGTGAGCGTCATCCGCAGCATCGCCGTCCGGTGCTCGGCGCGGTAGTCCGGTGCGAGGGCGTCCACCCCGCCGGCGGTGAGGTGGGCGAGCAGACGCCGGGGCAGGACCGGCCGCATCGCCCGCAGCAGTCCGGCCAGTTCGCCGGCACGCTCCGGCCGGGCCAGTCCGAGCAGGGTCGGCACCTCCCCGACCGCGTACAGCAGCTCCACCGGGCCGTCCGCCGAGGCGGTGTACCAGGCGGTGTGTGACCAGAACGGCTCGTCCAGGTCACCGAGTTCGAAGAGGTGCAGCTCCGGGTCGCGGCCGAACCGGTCGGCGAGCACCACCCGGTCGTGCAGGCTGGTCAGCGAGGCCGACGGGGCGGAAGGGGAGGAATCGGGGGACACCCTGCCGAGCCTACGCCCGCCCGTCCGTTCCCCGGTCGTCCGTTCCCCGCCCGCCCGTTCCCCGGTCGGCCGGGCCGAGGAGCGTGCGCAGCCGGCCGGGCGGCAGGCCGGCGGTCCGGTGCATCACCCTGGTCAGGTGCGCCTGGTCGCTGAAGCCCAACTCCTGTGCCAAAAGCGCGAGTCGTGTCTCACCCTCGGTCAGCCGCTCCAGCGCGAGGGCGACCCGCAGCCGGTTGCGGTAGCGGGCGATGCCCTCGCCCGTCGCGGCCCGGAAGATCCGGCTCAGGTGGTACGGCGAACAGCCGACCGCCCGCCCCAGCTGGTCGAGCCCGAGCCCGAGGTCGGCCGCCAGGGCCGCCCGCGCGGCGTCCACCAGCCGTCGGCGCGCGGCGTCGCGGACCGGACTGCCGCTCTCGACCCGCGCCGCCGGGGCCAGTGCCGACAGCACCTCACCCGTCAACGCCAGGGTTCGTTCGGCCAGTTCGAAGGAGTCCGCGCCGTCGCGTGCCCGGGCGGTCAGCAGCCGGTGGGCCACCGCCATCCGGGCCGTGGTGAACACCAGTCCCTGCGGCACCTCCGGGTCGCCGCCCAGCAGGGCTGCGACCTGGGGCTCGGAGAGCAGCACCTCGGTGTAGACGTCCCCGCCCCGTGGATGCGCGAACTGCTGCTCGCAGCCCATCCGTTCGACGTACACACAGGCCGGGTCCAGCACCTGTTCGATTCCGTCGGCGCGCCCCTGGAACATCCCGCGCCGCACCAGCGCCAGCCCGAACACCGGCGCCGGCCGCAGCTCCGTCCAGCCGTGCGGCGGATCCAGGCAGCTCACATCGGCGACGTACAGGTCGCCCTCGTCCAGCAGGCACGCACGCTCCACCGCCATGTCCGCACCCTACCCGCTCCCTCCCGGCGGTCACCCTCCGGCTCAACCAGGATGCAGGCTCCGGGAGTTGCCCGGACGGCCGTACCCGCTGCCGGTCCGCGCCGGGGGAGCGCGGCACGTCTGCGAGGGCCGCGAGGGACGGTGCAGCACCGCCGGCTCCGGGGCATGGGCCGGCAGAGGCAGGGCCGTCGCGCAGGCAGCCGCGTGGTTCCGCGAGCCGTGGGACCGCACGGGAGCGGATCGCGCAAGAAACGACAAGCCGCGGGGGCGGACCAGGCGGGAGAGTGGAGGCGGCCGGCGCCCCGGACGGGGGTCGGGGCGCCGGGCCGGTCCGTCGGCCCCCGTGCAGTCCACTGCCCCGCCCGAGGAGTCCCGGTGAACGATCCGACCGTCCCTTCCGCGCCGTCCGCGCCGTCCGCGTCGTCCGCGTCGTCCGCGTCGTCCGCCGCGCCCGGCCGGCGCCGGGTGCTGCGCGGGGCGCTCGCCCTCGCCGGCGCGGTGGCGCTCCCGCCGCTGGTCGCGACGGGGTCCGCCGTCGCCGCGCCGCCCACCGGGTCCGCCGTCGCCGTACGCCGGTTCGGCCGCTACGAGGTGCTGGCCCTGCTCGACGCGCACGGTCCCTTCCCGGGGACCCGCCAGGCCGCGTTCCCCGGCGCGACGGCCGCCGACTGGGAGCGCGCCCGCCGCCTGGACCCGGCGGCGTTCGGCACGGGCGACACCTGGGAGCTGGACTTCCGCTGCTACGCCGTCCGCCGCCCCGGCGGCCGGGTCACCCTGGTCGACACCGGCATCGGCCCGGTCGGCAGCCCGGCCTCCGGCTGGGCGCCCGTCCCCGGCAAGCTGCCCGCCGTGCTCGCGCGGGCCGGGATCGCCCCGGCGGACGTCGAGGCGGTGGTCCTCACCCATCTGCACGAGGACCACTACGGCTGGTCGGTCACCCCCGAGGGCGTGCCGGTGTTCCCGAACGCCCGGTACCTGGTGCAGCACGCCGAGGTCGCGGCCCTGGGGCCGACCCGGACGGCCCGCACCTACGTCGTCGAGCCGCTGCTCGGAGCCGGGCGGCTGGACGAGGTGGACGGCCGCACGGTGCTCTCCGGGCGGGGCCGTCCCGGTGGCGCCGTCACCCTGCTGCCGACCCCCGGGCACACGCCGGGCCACCAGTCGGTGCTGGTCGAGGGCGGCGGAGACCGGCTGCTGGTGACCGGGGACGTCCTGGTCCACGCCGTCCAGCTGGCCTCGCCCGCCGTGGGCTACCGCTACGAGGCCGACCCCGCGACGGCCCGCCGCAGCCGCGAGCAGCTCCTCGACGACGCGCGCCGCAGCGGGGCGGTGCTCGCCACCGCGCACCTCAACCGGCCCTTCGTCCGGCCGTGGGCCGTGGAGGCGGCCACCGGCTGACGCCGCTCCGGCCCGCGGTGCCGTGCGGCGCCCTGGCGCGACGGGCGGGGGTGTGGTCCCATCGCGAGGAGGGGCGGGTGGGGGCCTGCCGGAGCCGAGAGGGGCCGGGTTCGCATGGACGAGCAACCGTTCCGCACCGCGCAGGCCGGGGACGCCCCGGTGGTCCTGGCCCCGGACGGCGCCGACGTCCGGCCGCTGCTGGCGCTGGACGGCCTCGGCAGCCAGGCGGTCTTCGAACTCGCCCCCGGCGCGGTGACCCGGGCGGTGTCGCACTCCACGGTGCGGGAGCTCTGGTACGTCACGGCCGGTCGCGGGCGGATCTGGCGGCGGCAGTCCGGCCGGGAGAGCGTGGACGCGCTGGGCGCGGGGACGTCGGTCTCGGTGCCGCTGGGGACGGCGTTCCAGTTCCGCGCCGACGAGGACAGCCCCGGCCCGTTGCGGATCGTCGCCGTCACCATGCCGCCCTGGCCGGACGGCTCGACCACGGAGGCCCGCCCCGAGCGCGGTCCCTGGCAGCCCACGGTGGGCTGACGGGGGCCGCGGCCCGGGGCGGGCCGGGGCGCCGTCGCAGCGGCTGGCAGCGGCTCGGACGGCTCAGAGCGGCAGGACCAGGTCCTGGCCGGGCTGGATGAGGTCCGGGTCCTCGCCGAGCAGGGCGCGGTTGCGCTCGTACAGCACCGGCCAGCCGCCGGGGATCCCGAACCGGTCGGCGATGCCCTCCAGGGTGTCGCCCGGGAGCACCGTCCAGGCGCCGGACCCGTCGGCCGGGGGAGGCGCGGCGGAGGCCTCCGCGGACGTTCCGGCGGCGGGTGCCGCGCTGGGGGCGGTCGTGGTGTCCTCCTTCTCGACGGGCGCCTTCTTCCCGGGCGGCGCCTTCTTCTCGACGGGTGCCTTCTTCTCGGCCGGCCGGGTCTTCACCGGCGGCCGCTCGCTGGTACGGGCGGCGCGGGTGCCGCAGACCGGCCACGGGCTGAGCCCGCGCCGTGCCGCGAGGTTGTCGGCGACGGCGATCTGCTGCTCGCGGCTGGCGAGGTCGGCGCGCGGCGCGTAGGCCAGGCCGCCGTTCGCCCGCCAGGTCGGCTGGTCGAACTGGAGACCACCGAAGTAGCCGTTGCCGGAGTTGATGCGCCAGTTCCCGTTGCTCTCGCAGGCGGCCACCCGGTCCCAGTCGATCACGGCCCCCCGATCGGTGCCCGCCCCACCCCCCCGACCCGGTGGCGCGGCGTGTGCCGCGGGAGCGGCGAGGACGGCTGCGGCCAGGGTGCAGGCGGCGGTGGGGAGCAGGCGGCGCAGGTGCGCGGTGGGGGGCATGGGCGGCTCTCAGGTCCGGAGACAGGGGCTTGCGCCGCCCGGGAGCGGCGCGTTCCCACCGACGCACACCGGGGGCGCGGTTTCGCCGCCGACACGTCGGGCGGGTCACCCGCCCGGCCCCGCGCCGCCACCCGGCCGGCCCCGGCCGTCGCCCGCGCCGAGTCCGTCTCGCGCCCGCCTCCCTCCCGTCGTCCGGGACAGACGACGGCCCCCCGGCGCGACACGCCGGGGGACCGGGGGAGAAACGTATTCGAACGTGCGGTGAACCCGCAGGTCAGCAGGCCTGTCGGCGTCAGCGGGCCGACTGGCGCTCGGCCGCGGCGGCCTGCTTGCGCCGCTTCTCCTCCTTCTCGTGCTTCTCCTTGACCCGGACGGTCTCCTTGCGGACCTCCAGCTGGATCGTGCGCTCGCGCTGGAGCCACTCCGGGTTCTCCTCGCGCAGCTCCTCGATCTGCTCGGTGGTGAGCGCCTCCGTGATGCCGCCGCGCGCCAGGCCGGACGCCGAGACGCCGAGCCGCGAGGCCACCACGGACCGCGGGTGCGGGCCGTTGCGGCGCAGGTCCTGCAGCCACTGCGGCGGCGTGGTCTGCAGGGCGGTGAGCTCCTGGCGGGAGATCACGCCCGACTGGAAGTCGGCGGGGGTGGCGCCGAGGTAGACCCCGAGCTTCTTCGCCGCCGTCGCCGGCTTCATGGTCTGCGTGGTCTTCTGCTTGAGCGATGTCATGGTCACCAGGGTAAGCGAGCGGCCGACGCTCCCCGTCACGGTCGGTAGCCTTGGTCGGGTGACAGAGATGCAGGTGACACCCTCGTTCCGGCTGGCGTACGTCCCGGGAGTGACCCCCGGCAAGTGGGCGCGCGTCTGGTCGGAACGGCTGCCGGACGTTCCGCTCGCGCTGGTCGCGGTGGAAGCCGCCGACGGCGAGCCGACGCTGCGCGCGGGCGGCGCGGACGCGGGCCTGGTGCGGCTGCCGGTCGACCGGACCGGCCTGAGCGCCATTCCGCTGTACACCGAGACGACGGTGGTCGTGTTCCCGAAGGACCACTGGCTGGCGGCGGCCGAGGAGGTCACCGTCGAGGACCTCGCGGACGAGGTGGTCTTCCACCCGCTCGACGACACCCTCGGGTGGGAGCAGCTGCCCGGCCGCCCGGCCATCGAGCGGCCGGCGACCACGGCGGACGCGATCGAACTGGTCGCGGCCGGCGTCGGCGTGCTCCTCGTCCCGCAGTCCCTGGCCCGTCTGCACCACCGCCGCGACCTCACCTACCGGACGGTGGCGGACGCCCCGCAGTCCCGGGTGGCGCTGTCCTGGCTGGAGGACCGGACCACGGACCTGGTGGAGGAGTTCATCGGCATCGTCCGCGGCCGCACGGTCAACAGTTCCCGCGGCCGCGGTCAGACCGCCCCCGCCCCGGCGAAGCAGCAGCCCGGCGCCGCCAAGGGCAGGAGCACGGGCGGCCGGCCGTCCCCGGCCCGCACCACCGGCACCGCCCGCTCCCGCGGCGCCTCCGGCACCTCCCCCCGCCGAGGCCGCCCCAAGCGCCGCGGCTGACCCCGACGCAGGGCTCGCCCGGCCGCCGACCGGGATCTCGGCCGACGGAGCGTCAATCCACCGTGCACGACGGCGCGTTGGCGGGCCCGCCGGGGACGGCACGGTCTCCCGGATGCTCCACGCGATCCAGGCGGGGAGGGCGCGGCGGGGGACATCGACTGCCGGCCTCCGTCCACTCCACCGTCGTGCGCGCCCCCAGGCCGCCACCGGCGGAGCATCCGCTACGGCTTCCCCCCGCTGTTTCTGACTCGCCTCCCTGGCCGGGGCCGCCGGAGCGTCCGGCGGGCCCCGGCCTGTCGCGTGCCTCAGCGCTGTCCGGCCGACTCCCGCTCGCGCCCGGGCGGCGGACCGTGCCGGGCGAGCAGTCGGCGGCGGCAGGGACGGTCTTCGACTGTGAAAGTCCTGCCGGAGCCGGTCACGGGTGCACGCCGGGACAGAAGACATGGACGTCCTGATCCCCTCGGATGTCTCCAGGCTGCCTGAGCCCGCGCGCTTCAGGCCGACCGGCCATGCCTCGGACCACCCCGACGGTGACGGTGGCCGGGTGGGACTCGCGGGTCTTGTCGTAGCGGGTGGCCAGGCCCGCCATTGCAGCCTTGTTGAAGCAGCGTTCGACGACGTTGCGAAGCCGGTGGAGGCTCCGGTCGAGGCCGGGCGGCAAGCCGCCGACGCACGCCCCGGGCGATCAGTCGCGCAGAGCACGGCGGGCGGAGGCGGTGAGAAGGGTCACCGCGAGCAGGGCCAGGGCCAGGGCCGCGACCAGGACGGGGGAGGGGCCGGCGGGGTGGCCGTCGCGGCGGACGGTGCCCATGAAGTCGAGGGCGGCGACCTGGTTCACGGCCAGGTACCACAGCGGGAGGTAGAGGGCCTGGAAGAGCCGGTGGCTGCGGGAGAGCGTGCCGAGGGCGAGGGCCAGCGAGGGGATGAACAGGGCGCCGGCCGACCAGGCGGCCGCACCGGCGGTGTCGCCGGCCGCCGCCAGGCGGACCAGGACGCCCGCGCCGAGCAGGGCGGTGAGCAGGACCCCGGCGGCCCATTCGGCGAGCAGCCGGGTGCGGGCGGCGGGGTAGGCGCCGAGCAGGGCCTCCAGGCCGTACTCGGCCGTGCGGCTGCCGAGACGGGACCAGAGCAGGACCGGCCAGATCCAGGCGGCGGGCAGCACCGCGCCCGCGCCGGTGTCCGGCGGGACGGCGAGACCGGCCGCGAGCAGGCCGGCGGCGGCGAGCCACCACCAGCGCGAGGCGTCGGCGCACAGGACCCGCGCCTCCCCGGCCAGCAGCCGGCCGAAGCCGAAACCGAAGCCGGAGCCGGAGCCGCGGCCCGGGCCGGAGCCGAGGCCGGGCCGCGGGCCCGCCGGGGCCGTGGCGAGCGGGGCGGGCGGGAGCACCGGGGAAGCGGTGGGGACCGGCGCCGCCCCGCCGGTGCCGGCCGGTGCCCGCCGCCCGGACGTGGCCCCGCGCGCCGGGTCGAAGCGGGTGAACCAGAGCGCGGGCAGCGCCGCGAGCGCCACCGCGAGCAGCACCAGCAGCAGCCGCTGGACGACGAAACCGCCCTCCAGGCCCGCGCCGTCCCACCGGAACGGCTCCAGCGGGGTGTCCACCCTGGTCAGGCCGAGGCTGAACTCGTCGCCACCGAGGCCGACCCCGCGCGCGGCCAGGGCGTCGCCCAGCGAGGCGGCCGCCGGGCCGAGGCCCAGCCCGCCGAACGGGGCGCCGGGGCGTTCGCCGGCGATCAGCAGGGCCGGGGCGCAGGCGAACCAGACGACGTTGCCCAGCCCGCCGCGCAGCAGCGGCACCGTCTCGAACAGGACCGCCAGCGCGGCCGTCGCCGCGAGCAGCGGCAGCGTCAGCACCAGGAAGGGCGTCAGCAGCGCGACCGGGTCGAGCGAGCGGTCCTCGCCCCGGACCAGTTGCAGGGCCGGTGCGGTGAGCGCGAGCACGCCCAGCATCGAGGCGAGGACCAGCAGATTGCCGAGGAACTTGGCGAGCAGCAGCTCGACGTTCCGCAGCGGCGTCGCGGCCAGGATCAGGCCGACCCCGGTCTCCTCGTCGCGCCCGAGCCCCTTGCGGACGGCGTAGAACCCGCCGAGGGTGAGCCAGAGCGCACCGGCCAGGGCGGTCGCGGTGCCGGTGTACGCGCTGTTGTACTCGCCCCGGTAGCGGCCGAGCGCGAGGATCGCCCAGTGTCCGTCGGCGGGCGGGACGGCGAGCAGGCCGAGGCCGACGGCGGCCAGCAGCGTCACCGCGTAGGCGGGGCGGCGGACCCGGTCCCGGAAGTCGCCGAGGGCGAGCCGCCGCAGGCGGGCGAGCACCCCGGCGCGGGTGGGCGCGGCGCCGGCCGGGCCGCCCGCCGCAGCGCCCGGCGGTCGGCTCGCGGCGAAGGTGTCCGCGCTCATCGCCGCACCTCCGTGCGCTCGCGCCCGGCGGCGGGCCGGACCAGGCCGAGGTACGCGTCCTCCAGGTCCGGTGCGACCGGAGCCGCGTCGGGGACCGGCGGGCCGTCGGCGAGCAGCCGCAGCCGCACGCGGCCGTCGCCCGTGCGCACCATCCGGCTGACCACGTACCGCGCCTGCACGGCGGCCACCGCCCCCGGGTCGGCCAGGACCTCCCACACCCGGCCGGCCTGGCCGCGCAGCAGCTCCTCCGGAGTGCCCCGGCGCAGCAGCCGCCCGTCGGCGACCACCGCGATGTCCCCGGCCACCGACTCGATGTCCGAGACGATGTGGGTGGACAGCAGCACCACCCGGTCCTCGGCGAGCACGCTCAGCAGGGTGCGGAAGCGCACCCGCTCCTCGGGGTCGAGCCCGGCGGTCGGTTCGTCGACGACGATGACGTGCGGATCGCCGAGCAGCGCCTGGGCGATGCCGACCCGGCGCAGCATGCCGCCGGAGTAGGCGCCGAGCGGACGGCGCAGGGCCTCGGTCAGGTTCACCAGGGCGAGCAGCTCGTCGATCCGGGCCCGGGCGGAGCGGGCGGACAGCCCCTTGGCGGCGGCCAGGTAGGCAAGGAACTCGCGCGCGGTGAGCTTCGGGTGGACGCCGAAGTCCTGGGGGAGGAAGCCGAGTTCGCGCCGGAGCTGCTCGGGCCGGGCGAGCGCGTCGGCCCCCCGGTAGGTGAGCCGGCCGGCGGTCGGCCGGGTGACGGTGGCGACGATCCGCATCAGCGAGGACTTTCCCGCGCCGTTCGGTCCGAGCAGTCCGAGCAGCCCGGGGCCGAGCCGCAGCGAGAGGCCGTCGACGGCGCGTTTGCCGCCCCGGTAGACCTTGCTGACGTCGGTCAGTTCGAGGAGGGGAGGGTCGGTGCGGCGGTCGCCGGGGCGGTCGCCGGTGGGGGCTTCGGGGCGGGTCTCGGGTCGGCTCATGCGCTCTGCTCTTCCGGCCGGTGCGTGGACGGTGCGGGACGTCGACGAGCCTCCCCGATCGGCGGACCGCTGCCATCTGCCGTTCGGCAGAGATCGGCCCTCGTCCTTCGACGGGCGGCCGACGGGCCGGGGCCCCGACGGCGGACGGGGGCGCGCTGCCCCTTGACAGGTGGTTCGGGTGCTGGATTACTTGGCCCTGTCCGAGGGGCCAACCGAATGATCGGTCGGCGTAGGCGGAGGGAGCCGCGATGAGCGACGGAACGGCTGCCGGACCGGGCGCAGCCCGGCTCGGCGAGGCGCCGCCGGACGGACTGCTGGACGCCGGTGAGCGGATGACCCGCGAGGACCTGCGCGCGCACCAGCTGAAGCACCTGAGGGCCACGCTGCGCCACGCCTACGACAACGTCGAGCTGTACCGCCGCAGGTTCGACGCGGCCGGCCTCGCCCCCGAGGACTGCCGTACCCTCGCCGACCTCGCCCGCTTCCCGTTCACCACCAAGGCCGACCTGCGCGACACCTACCCGTACGGCATGTTCGCCGTCCCGAAGGAGAAGGTCCGCCGGATCCACGCCTCCAGCGGCACCACCGGCCGCCCCACGGTGGTCGGCTACACCGAGCGCGACCTCGACGTGTGGGCCGATGTGGTGGCCCGCTCGATCCGGGCGGCCGGCGGGCGGCCCGGCCGCACGGTGCACATCGCCTACGGCTACGGCCTGTTCACCGGCGGACTGGGCGCGCACGCGGGCGCCGAACGCGCCGGCTGCACGGTCGTCCCCGCCTCCGGCGGCATGACGGCCCGTCAGGTCCAGCTGATCCAGGACCTCCGGCCCGAGATCATCATGGTCACGCCGTCCTATCTGCTTACCCTGCTCGACGAGTTCGAGCGGCAGGGCGTCGACCCCCGCACCACCTCGCTGCGGGTCGGCATCTTCGGCGCCGAGCCCTGGACGGAGGAGATGCGCGCCGAGATCGAGCGGCGGATGGACCTGCACGCCGTCGACATCTACGGCCTCTCCGAGGTGATGGGGCCCGGCGTCGCCCAGGAGTGCGTGGAGACCAAGGACGGCCTGCACATCTGGGAGGACCACTTCTACCCCGAGGTGGTCGACCCGCTGACCGGCGAGGTGCTGGCGGACGGCGAGAGCGGTGAACTCGTCTTCACCTCGCTCACCAAGGAAGCGCTCCCGGTGATCCGCTACCGCACCCGTGACCTCACCCGCCTGCTGCCGGGCACCGCCCGCCCCGCCTTCCGCCGGATGGCCAGGGTGACGGGGCGCAGCGACGACATGATCATCCTGCGCGGGGTCAACGTCTTCCCGACCCAGGTCGAGGAGGTCCTGCTGCGGGTGCCCGCCGTCGCGCCGCACTTCCAGCTCCGGCTGACCCGCCGGGGCCGACTGGACCACATGACCGTGCGGGTCGAGGCGCGCCCGGACGCCGCTCCCGACCAGCGGGACGCGGCGGCTGCGGCGATCGCGCGGGCGGTCAAGGACGGGGTGGGCGTGAGCGTGGACGTCGAGGTGGTGGATCCGTACACCCTGGAGCGCTCGGTCGGCAAGATCCGCCGGATCGCCGACCTGCGCGAGGGCTGACCCTCGCGAGGGCCGACCTGCGCGAGGGCTGACCTGCGCCAACCGTCAGAGGGGCGGGGCCGCTCGCCTCGACGCCCCCGGTGGTGCGCTCACCGTGCGGCGGAGGGCGTGAACCGCGCGCTGCGGACCGGGTGAACGGTGGTCGCGGGCCCTCTAAGCTGAGCCCATGAGCGGGAGCGTCCAGGTATCAGGTGCACACACGCCCTCAGGTGCACACAGGTGGCAGGAGCCCGGCGCGGACGAGCGGCTGGACGTGGCCGCCGGCATCCTCGCCCTGCTCGCCGACCGCACCCGGCTCGCGCTGCTCCAGCGGCTCGGCGAGGGGGAGGCGGACGTGACCACGCTGACCGAGGCGGCCGGAGCGGCCCGCCCGTCGGTCAGCCAGCACCTCGGCAAGCTGCGGCTCGCCGGGCTGGTGTCGACCCGCAAGGACGGCCGGCGGGTGGTGTACGCGCTGCGGCACGGGCACCTGCGGAGGCTGGTCCAGGAGGCGCTGAACGTGGCCGACCACCAGATCAGCGGGCTGCCGCCGCACGACTGAGGGCCGCGAACCCCCGCCCCGCCGCCCGGTCCGGACCGGGCGGCGCTTTTTCGGTCAACGCGTGCACACGTATGCACATGTTGCCCTAAGGTGGAGGGAAGGCGCCCGCCGGACGGGACGCCCCGGCCCGCGCCGAGTCCGAACGGAGTCCCCGATGTTCTCCGTCCTCCGCCATCGCACCTACCGGCACCTGTTCACCGCCCAGGTCGTCGCCCTCGCCGGCACCGGCCTGGCCACCGTGGCACTGGGCCTGCTCGCCTACGACCTCGCCGGCCCGGACGCCGGCTCGGTGCTCGGCACCGCACTGGCGATCAAGATGGTCGCCTACGTGGGGATCGCCCCCGTCGTCGCGGCACTCGCGCACCGGATCCCGCGCCGCCGGCTGCTGGTCGCCGCCGACCTGGTCCGCGCCGGGGTGGCCCTCGGGCTGCCGTTCGTGGGCTCGGTGTGGCAGGTCTATCTGCTGATCTTCGTTCTGCAGACGGCCTCGGCGGCCTTCACCCCGGCGTTCCAGTCGGTCATCCCCGAGGTCCTGCCCGAGGAGCGCGACTACACCCGGGCGCTGTCCCTCTCCCGCCTCGCCTACGACACCGAGAGCCTGGTCAGCCCGGTGCTGGCCGCCGGGCTGCTGGCGCTGACCGGCCACCGGTGGCTGTTCTGGGGGACGGCGGCCGGCTTCCTCGCCTCGGCGCTGCTGGTCGTCTCGGTGACCCTGCCCGGCAGGGTGGCCGGGGCGCCCGAACCGCCCGAGGCGCCTGGCGCGCGGCCGCGCCCGGCGCGCGCGCCGGCCGGGATCCGGCTCTTCCTCTCCGTGCCCCGGCTGCGGGCGCTGCTCGCCCTGGACCTCGCCGTCGCCGCCGGCGGCGCGACGGTGATCGTCAACACCGTCGTCTACGTCCGCGACCAACTCGGCCGGCCCGCGAGCGACGTGCCGCTCGCGCTCGGCGCGTACGGCGGAGGGTCGATGGTGGTCGCACTGCTGCTGCCCCGGGTCCTGGACCGGGCCGCGGACCGGGCGGTGATGCTGCCCGCCGCCTTCGCGGTCGCGGGACTGCTCGCCACCCTGGCGGCGGTCACCGCGGCGGGGCCGCCGGCCGGCGGCGGGTGGCGCTGGCCCGCGCTGCTCGCCCTGTGGGCCGGGCTCGGCGCGGCCGGCTCGCTGATCCTCACCCCGGGCGGGCGCCTGCTGCGCTCCGCCGTGCCACCGGCCGGCCTGCCCGCCGCGTTCGCCGCCCGGTTCTCGCTGTCGCACGGCTGCTGGCTGCTCGCCTACCCGCTGGCCGGCCGGCTCGGCGCCACCGCCGGCCTCCCCGCCGCCACCGCCGCGCTCGGCGCCCTGGCCCTCGCCGCCGCAGCCCTGGCCACCCACACCTGGCGCCCCCCGGCCCCGGCCCGCCGCCCCCTCCCCGCCCCGCCCGGCCGCCACCACCGCCCTGCGGCCCGCTGACGGCGCGGCCGTTCGCGGCGCCGCGCCGGCCCGTGTGCGGGCCGGCCCGCAGGGGCGGCTCAGTCGCCGGCCGGTGTGCGGCGGGGCGCCCAGAGCCGGTCGGCGTCACCGGCGGCGAGCCGGCCGCGGTAGACGTCGACCTTGCGCGCGATGAGGTCCAGGTTCTCCTGGAGTTCGGCGATCCTGGCGAGCACCTCGTCATGATGCGATTCGAGCAACTCCAACCGCTCGCCTTCGTTGCCCCGGCCCGCCACGACGAGTTCGGCGTAGCGGCGGATGCCCCTGATCGGCATGCCGGTCGCCCGGAGCCTGGTGCAGATGGTGATCCACTCCAGGTCGAACTCGCGGTAGCGGCGCCGGCCGCCGTGGGTGCGGTCGACGGGGGTGACGACCAGGCCGGCGCGTTCGTAGTAGCGCAGGGTGTGCGCGCTCACCCCGGTCCGCCGAGCAGCTTCGGCGATGCTCATCCCCGTTGCGGGCACGGGTTCGGGACGGTGCACGGATTCGGGACGGTGCTGGTTGACTTCGACCACGCTCCAGAACCTAGCGTCCCGGGCATGCCCGAACCTACGCCTGTACTCGGTCCTCGCCGTCGACTCCTGGTGCTCGCGATCTGCTGCGCCGGCGCGATCGTCGTGGTGATGGACATCTCCATCGTCAACGTCGCACTGCCGTCGATTCGTCGTGAACTGCACGCCTCGGAGTCCGGATTGCAGTGGACGGTCGACGCCTACACCCTGGTGCTGGCCGCCTTCCTGGTGCTGGCCGGATCCACCGCGGACCGCGTCGGCCGTCGGCGCGTCTTCCAGACCGGCCTCGCCGCCTTCGGGCTCGGCTCGCTGCTGTGCGGGCTGGCGCCGGGCATCGGTTGGCTGATCGCGGCGCGCACGCTGCAAGCCGTCGGTGGCACGATGCTCAACCCGGTGGCGATGGCGATCGTCGCCGACACGTTTCCCGAGCCGGCCGAACGGGCCCGGGCCATCGGCGTGTTCGGGTCGGCGACCGGCCTGTCCCTGGCGCTCGGTCCGATCGTCGGCGGCGCCCTGGTCGACGGCCTCGGCTGGCACTCCGTCTTCTGGATCAACGTACCGATCGTGGCCGCCGCGATCGTGTTCACCGCACTGTTCGTACCCGAGTCCCGCGCCCCCCGGGCGCGCCGATTCGACCCGGTGGGCCAGGTCCTGACGGTCCTGGTCCTCGGCAGCACCGTCTTCGCGATCACCGAATCCAGGGAGCTGGGCTGGTCCTCACCCGTCGTTGCGGGCCTGTTCGCCGTGGCCGTGCTCGGCGTGCTCGGCATCCTGGGCTACGAACCACGCCGGGCGGACCCGCTGTTGGAGCTGCGGCTGTTCCGCAGCGTGCCGTTCGGCTCGGCGATTCTGATGGCGCTCTTCGCGCTGTGGGGTTTCGGCGCGTTCCTGTTCGTGACCACCCAGTACCTCCAGGACGTGCGCGGCATGTCGGCGCTGGCGGCCGGGCTGTGCCTGCTCCCCGTCGGGGGGCTGGTCGTGGTGCTCTCCCCGTTCACGGGACGGCTGGTCGCCACCCACGGTCCCAGGCTGCCGCTGGTCGTAGCCGGGGGCGCGCTGGCGCTGGGCGGCGGCGCGTCGGTCTGGGTCGGACCGGCCACGCCGCTGCCGGCCGTGCTCTCGGTCCACCTGCTGTTCGGCATCTTCCTGGGCACCGTCAACCCGCCGGTCACCACCACGGCGGTGTCCGGAATGCCCCGGTCGATGGCCGGCGTGGCCACCTCGTTGGCCTCCGCCGGCCGGCAGACCGGCACCACCCTGGGTGTCGCGGTCGCCGGAACGATCGTGGGGTCGGCCCTGCCACGCGGCGGGGCGGCGTTCACCAGTGCGGAGCGCGGAGTGTGGTGGATGGTGGCCGGGTTGGGCCTGGGCGTGGTGATCCTGGGACTGTTCAGCACCGGGAGCCGGGCCCTGGGCACCGCAGGGCGAGCCGCGGCACTGTTCGAGGAGGTGAACCGCGGCCCGCTGCCCCGCGCCGCCTCCACCGGCCGCCGTTGACCGGCAGAGCGGCACGCCGCCGACCGGGGACCCCTGAGGCCGGAGGCTCGCCGGCCCCAGGGCGCCCTGTCGGCGAGGGCCGGGTGCGGGAGAGCGCCCGCCCGGTCGGCCATGGAGGGTGGGGTACTGGCCATCCTCCCTCCTCCCGCTTGTTTTCTGTGCATGCCAATGGACACGCTGGAGGTGTTCGGACGGCTGCCGTGCCGGCCGGCCACCGCTCCGCTGCGGATGCCGCCAGCCGGTCCTGCGGCCGGTCCGACCACCGTTCCGGTGCCCCGGGGCCGGCGCGGGCCGCGCCGCCGGGACGGCGCGAACGGCACCGAACCCACCGGAACCGCCCGAGAAGAGATGAGGAAGAAGCATGCGCAGGACCGCGATGGCCCTGACCGCCCTGTCACTCGCCCTGGGAACCGGGATCGCCACCGCCCCCGGCGCGGTGGCCGCGACGCCGTGCCCGACCGGAGCGGTCTGTATCCGCGAGTTCGGCGGCGACATCCTGAGCAAGAACATCTTCTACAGCTACGGCGCCCACAACCTCGACAACGTCACCGGGTACCACATCCTCGTCAACAGCCAGACCGGCCGCGCGGGTTTCCAGTTCTGCCGCGGCTACGACGGCACGGACTGCTCGATCACGTACCGCGACACGGGTCCCTACCCCGCGATCGACTTCACGCCGATCAACTCCCTCCTCCTCGTCCCGTAGCCGGCCCCACGGCGGGCGGGCGCGGGCCGGCGAGCGGCGGTACCGCGGTCACGATGCCGTCGCGCGTGCTGGACACGCCGACCGGACGGGGCCCGCGCCGGAGTCGCCGGGGGTGGTGGGGGCGGTTTCGCGGCCGCAGCAGGGCGCGTCTCCCCGGGCCTCGCCCGGGGCCGCGCGCCCCGGTTCCTGCCACCGGCCGGCGGTGTGCGGTCGCGCCCGGGGCGGGGGAGGCCCCTGTCCTCACCCCCGGCGGCTCCCGGGAAGGGTTTCGTCCATCCGTACGGCGACCACCACGCCGGCCGCGGCGGTGAGCGCCGCGACGGCCCAGACGGCGGTCGTCACGCCGTAGGCGTCGGCGAGGGCTCCGGCCAGGAGCGCGCCGACCGCGAAGCCGCCGTCGCGCCAGAGGCGGTAGACGCCGACGGCGCGGGCGCGCCAGGCGGGGTGGGCGACGTCGCCGATGACGGCGAGCAGCGTGGGATAGACCAGCGCGGTTCCGGCGCCGAGCAGGACCTGGGCGAGGGCCCACACCGGGAAGGTGGTGCCGGCGGCGACCAGGCCGATCGCGAGGGCCTGCAGGAGCATGCCGGCCGTGATCAGGTGCTTGCGGCCGATCCGGTCGGACCACCAGCCGGTGAGGATCTGGCCGAGCCCCCAGACCGCCGGGTAGAGGGCGGCAAGCAGGCCGATCCGGGCGACCGACAGGCCGTGGGCCGCGAACAGCAGCGGGAAGATCCCCCAGGCGAGGGCGTCGTTGAGGTTGTTGACCAGGCCCGCCCAGCTGGCCGAGGACAGGGCCCGGTCGGTGAGGCTGGTGGTGCGGGCGACCTGGCCGGTGGTGAGTTCGGCGTGGTGGCCGGGGTCGGCGGGGGCCGGGTGGAGGGCGGCCTCGGCGCGGGCGTGTGCGCGGGTCTCGCGCACGGCGAGCACGGACAGGCCGAGGCCGAGGGCGGCGTACGCGATGCCGAGCAGGAACGGCTGCGGGCGCAGGCCCCAGTGGGCGGCGATGGCGCCGGTGCCCATCGCGGTGGCGGCGACGGCGAGGTAGCCGGCGGCCTCGTTGAGGCCCATGGCCAGGCCCCGGCGGGCGGGGCCGGCCAGGTCGATCTTCATGATGACGGTGGTCGACCAGGTCAGGCCCTGGTTGACGCCGAGCAGGACGTTCGCGAACACCACCCAGCCCCAGGTCGGCGCCCAGATCAGCAGCAGCGGCACCGGGAGGGCGAGCAGCCAGCCGGCGACCAGGACCGGTCTGCGGCCGTAGCGGTCGGACAGCGCGCCGGCGAAGAAGTTGGTGACGGCCTTGGTCGCGCCGAAGGCCACGATGTAGGTCAGCGTGGCCGTGTAGGCGGAGAGGTGGAAGGTGCGGTCGGCGAGCAGGGGCAGGACGGTGCGCTCCTGGCCGAGCATGCCGCCGACCAGGGCGTTCACCGCGACCAGCAGGGTGAACTGGGCGAGGTTGGCGCGCAGCCCGAGCCGCAGGCCCGAGCGGCCCCCGGCGCCGGCTTCGGAGCGGACGTCGGGGCGCGCGGTGGACGCGGTGCCGGGCGCGGTGGCGGTCACGGGCCGTCCTCCAGAAGGGGCGGGATGTCCGGTCGGGGGACCGGGTGACAGGCGCACCCGGTTGCTTCTACAATATTCCATGGATTCATGGAGGATGCCCATGGGAGACCCCGCACGCAAGGCCGCGCTGTTCGATGCGCTGGCCGCCACCGGCAAGGCGCTGTCCAACGGCAAGCGCCTGGAGCTGCTGGACCTGCTCGCCCAGGGCGAGCGCAGCGTCGACGCCCTCGCCAGGGCCGCCGGGCTCGGGCTGACCACCGCCTCCGCCCACCTGCAGACCCTCAAGCGGGCCGGGCTGGTGGCCACCCGCCGGGACGGCGTGCGCATCCACTACCGCCTGGCCGGGGACGATGTCGCCGCCCTCTACGCGCAGCTCCAGCAGGTCGGGCTCGCCCACCTGGCGGCCACCGGCCGGGCGCGGGCCGCCTACCTCGGGCCGCAGGACACCGACCACCTCACCCGGGAGGAGCTGCTGGCGCGGGTGAGGGCCGGCACCGCGACCGTGATCGACGTGCGCCCGGCCGAGGAGTACGCCGCCGGGCACATCCCGGGCGCCCTGTCCGTCCCCCTCGACCAGCTGGAGGCCCGGCTCGCGGAGCTGCCCGCCGGGGCGGAGGTCGTCGCGTACTGCCGGGGCGTCAACTGCGTCCTCGCCCACGACGCCGTGCGGCTGCTGGCCGCGCGCGGGCGCAGTGCGAAGCGGCTCGCCGACGGCATGCTCGAATGGCGCCTGGCGGCCCTGCCGGTCGAGGCGGGTGCCGCATGACGGCCCCTGCCGCCGGAGCCGGCGGCGCGATCGTCGTGGACGGCACCGGCATGCTCTGCGTCACCCTGCTGCTGCATCTGCGCAAGCGCATCGCGGGCCGTCCCACCGGGACGACCGTGCACATCGTCAGCACCGATCCGGCGGCTCCGCTCGACCTGCCGGCCTGGTGTCACCTCACCGGCCACGACTACCTCGGCCCGGTGCCCGACCCCGAGGGGCGGGACGTCTATGCGCTGCGGCTCGCGGCGGACCCGACGCCGACCCGGCCCGACGCCCCGTGGCACCCGGTCGCCGGGTGATCCCGGCCCCGGCGGGCCCGGCGTCGACGGCGCGCGGGGGCCCGGTGGCGTGCATGTTGATTCCTGTTCGATATTGTTTGGTCATGTGGTTGAAGGGAAGCCCCAGGAGAGGGAGCACGTCATGCCCGCGACCGTGACCGCCGCCGACCCGGCCGACCAGGCCGGGCCGGCCGGTACGACGACCAGGACCGTCACCGAACTCGCCGACGGCCGTGAGCTGATCTACTACGACCGGGGCACGCCGCCGGCCGGCCGCACGGTCGCCGACCGGCGGCCGCTGGACGCCGCCGCGCCCTCCTCCGAGGTGCGGCTCGACCCGCTGACCGGCGCCTGGGTGACCATCGCCGCCCACCGGCAGGCGCGCACCTACCACCCGCCGGCCGACGAGTGCCCGCTCTGCCCCAGCCGCGACGGCCGGCTCAGCGAGATCCCGGCGGCCGACTACCAGGTGGCCGTCTTCGAGAACCGCTTCCCCTCCCTCGCCGGCGAGCCCGGCAGCCACCCCGTGCCGGTCTCCGCCGACGACCCGCTGCTCAGCAGCCGCCCCGGCGTCGGGCGCTGCGAGGTGGTCTGCTTCACCTCCGACCACGACGCGTCCTTCGCCGACCTGGACGAGGACCGCGCCCGCCTGGTGCTCGACGCCTGGACCGACCGCACCGCCGCACTCTCCGCCCTGCCCGGCGTCGAGCAGGTGTACTGCTTCGAGAACCGCGGCGCGGAGATCGGCGTCACCCTCGCCCACCCGCACGGCCAGATTTACGCGCTGCCCTTCACCACCCCGCGCACCGCCCGGATGCTCGACCGGGCCGCCCGCCACCGCGCCGCCACCGGCCGCAACCTCTTCGAGGACCTCCTCGCCGCCGAGCGGACCTCCCCGCGCCTCGTCCTCGCCGGTGAGCACTGGACGGCCTTCGTGCCCTTCGCCGCCCGCTGGCCCTACGAGGTCCACCTCCACCCGAACCGCCGCGTCCCGGACCTCACCCGCCTCGACGAGGCCGAGCGCGCCGAGTTCGCGGGGATCTACCTCGACCTGCTGCGCCGGTTCGACAACCTCTTCACCGCCCCGGCGGACCCGGCCGCCCCCGCCGGGCAGCCCGCCGGCGGCGGGCGCCGCGTCCGCGCGCCGTACATCGCCGCCTGGCACCAGGCCCCCGCCGGGCAGGAGACCGAATTCGCCCTCCACCTGCAGCTGTTCACCGTCCGGCGGACGGCCGACAAGCTGAAGTACCTGGCCGGCACCGAGTCCGGGATGGAGGCGTTCATGAACGACGTCGCCCCGGAGGACGCCGCCCGGCGCCTGCGCGAGGCGGCGCCGGCCCAGGCGCCCGCTCCTGCCCCCGCCCCCGCGGTCGCCCCCGCGCCCACGCCCGCAGCCACCGACGGAGGACCGCAGGGATGACCACGACCGGAACCACTGCCGCCGCTACCTTCCGGGAGCTCTACGGCCACGCCCCCGAGGGCGTCTGGGCGGCCCCCGGCCGGGTCAACCTGATCGGCGAACACACCGACTACAACGACGGGTTCGTGCTGCCGATCGCGATCCCGCAGGCCGTGCGCGCCTACGCCCGCCGCCGCGCCGACGGCGTGCTGCGGCTCGCCTCGACCAGGGTGCCCGGCGCGGCCGTCGAACTGGACGTCGCCGGGCTCGCCCCCGGCGGGGTGGCCGGCTGGGCGGCGTACCCGGCCGCCGTGGTGTGGACGCTGCGCCGGGCCGGGCACGAGGTGGGCGGCGCCGATGTGCTGCTGGACAGCGACGTGCCCGGCGGCGCGGGCCTGTCCTCCTCCGCCGCGCTGGAGTGCGCCGTCGCCACCGCCTTCAACGACCTGTACGGACTCGGCCTGGAAGCGGGCGAGTTGGCCCTGATCGCGCAGCGCGCCGAGAACGACTTCGTCGGCGTCCCCTGCGGGATCATGGACCAGATGGCCTCGATGGTCTGCCGGGCCGGGGCCGCCCTGCACCTGGACACCCGCGACCTCTCCGCACGGCACGTGCCGCTCGACCTGGCGGGCGCCGGCCTCACCCTGCTGGTGCTCGACACCCGGGTGCAGCACGACCTCGCCGACGGCGCCTACGCCGCGCTGCGGGCCGGCTGCGAGCGGGCGGCCGCGCTGCTCGGGCTGCCCGCCCTGCGGGACCTCGCCACCGCGGACCTGCCCGCCGCGCTCACCCGGCTGCCCGCCGAGCTGGTCCCGTTGGTGCGCCACGTGGTGACCGAGAACGACCGGGTCCAGCGGGCCGTCGCCGAGCTGGAGCGGCACGGGCCCGCCGCGCTCGGCCCGATCCTCACCGCCGGCCACGCCTCGCTGCGCGACGACTACCTGACCTCCTGCCCGGAGACCGACCTCGCGGCCGCCACCGCCGTCGCCGCCGGGGCCCTCGGTGCGCGGATGACCGGCGGCGGCTTCGGCGGCTCGGTGATCGCGCTGACGGAGACGGCGAAGGCGCAGGCGGTGGCCGACGCGGTGGTGGACGCCTTCACGAAGGCCGGCTACGCCGAGCCGCACGTCTACCGGGCGGTCCCCGCGGAAGGGGCCCGGCGGGAGTCCTGACACCTCCCGCCCGGCCCGGTCAGCCCGTCCGGCCCGTCCGGCCCGTCCGGCCCGTCCGGCCCGTCCGGCCCGTCCGGTCCGGTCAGTCCGTCCGGCCCGGTCAGTCCGGTCGGTCCGGTCGGCCCTGATCGGCCGGGCGGCCGCAGAACTCGGCCTCGGCCAAGGGGAGTTTGTCGCGGAACCAGTCGGCGTTGGTGTTGAGCGCCAGGACGTGCCGCCCGTCCCGGGTGGTCAGCGCCAGCGTCGACGATCCGTGGATGCCGCCGTCGTGTCCCCAGAGGGTGACACCGCAGGAGAGCGTCCCGGAGCCGATTCCGAGGCCGCCGCTGCCGTGCGGTCCGGGGGCGGTCATCTCGTCCAACTCCGCCGGGGGGAGCAGCTGTCCGCGCATCAGGGCGGAGAGGAAGCGGGTCAGGTCGGCGGTGCTGGAGACCATCCCGCCCGCCGATCCGGCCATCGACGGGTTGAGCTCGGTGACGTCCAGCGGCGTCGCCGAGCCGCCGAACAGCGTCGAGTAGCCGCGGGCGTGCGGCCGGGGCAGGGCGGTCGTGGTGCCGGGCACGCTCGTCCCGGTCAGCCCCAGCGGCCGGATGATCCGCCGCTCCACCTCCTCGCCGTAGGGGCGGCCGGTCACCCGCTCGATGATCATCCCGGCCAGCAGGTAGTTGGTGTTGGAGTACTGGTACGAGGTCCCCGGTGCGAAGACCGGGGGATGGGCGAGCGCGATCCGCACCAACTGCTCCGGACGGTAGGTGTCGTAGCGCCGGGCGAGGAAGGCGGGGGTGAACAGGACCGCGCCCATCGCGGGATCGTCGCCGTAGTCGAAGACGCCGCTGGTGTGGTTGAGCAACTGGCGGACGGTGACGGCCGATCCGTCGTTCCCGTGGCCGCTCACCAGCCCGGGCAGCCACCGTTCCACGGTGTCGTCGAGGTCGAGCCGGCCCTCGGCCTGGAGCTGGAGGACCACGGTCGCGATGAACGGCTTGGTCACGCTGCCGATCCGGAACCGCTCCCGGGCCGACCGCGGCCGTCCCGTCGTGGTGTCCGCCACCCCGACGGCCGCCGACCAACTCCCGTCGGCGTCCACGGTGGTGGCGATCACGCCGGGCAGCCCCGAGGATCGGAGCGCCTGCTCCATCGCGGTCCGGGTGGCCGCGTGCGCGGGCCTGCCGGACCCGCCGGGCGTGGTGTACCCGCCGGGCGTGGCGGCCGCCGGTGCCGCTGCCACCGCCGTCAGGGCGCCGGCCACCGCGACCGCGCCCACCGTGCGTCGAACCGTCCTGCCGCTGTGCGTCATCCGTTCCTCCGAAGTCCATGACGCCCGCCCCCCCGGCCAAGCGTCCGCCCCGGCCGGGGCGGACCGGATCATCCTGCGGACTGATCGTTCCCGGAGATGACCCGGAGCGGTCCCGGACAGGCCCCCGCCCCCGCCGGGTCGGCGGGGGCGGGGGCGGGGCGGCGCGGGGAGGAGAGAGCCGCGGCCGTGCGGACCGAGTGCTCAACTGCTCTTCGCGGTACGGAGGGTGAGCGCCGAGACGAGCGCCCCGAGCGCGGCGAGGGCGGCGGCGCCGAGGAAGGCGGCGGAGAAGCCGTCGGTCAGCGCGACCGGGTCGCCGAGCTCCCGCGAGCCGTTGGCGGCGGCCAGGGCGGTCATCGCGGCGAGACCGAGCGCCGAGCCGATCTGGTAGCTGGTGTTGACGATGCCGGAGGCGAGGCCGCCCTCCGCCGGGTCCGGCACGGCGAGCGCGGTGCCGAGCGAGGGGATGAAGGCGAGGGACATGCCGACGGCGGCGAGCAGCGAGGCGGGCAGCACATCGACCGCGAAGGAGCCGTCGGGGCGGGCGAAGGAGAGCCAGACCATGCCGCCGGCGAGGGCGAGCAGGCCGGTGACGACGAGCGGCTTGGGGCCGAAGCGGGCGATCAGCCGGGGCGCCAGCACGATCATCATCAGCATGATGGCGGCGGTCATCGGCAGCAGCGCGGCCCCGGAGGCGAAGGCCTTCAGGCCGAGCACCTGCTGGAGGTAGAGGTTCAGGAAGAACCACATGGGGATCCAGGCGGCGGCCATCAGCAGCTGGGCGAGGTTGGCGCCGGCCAGGTTGGGGCTGCGCCAGATGCCGAGGCGCATCAGCGGCTCGCGCCGCTTGGCCTGGAGCGCGACGAAGGCGAGGATCAGCAGCACGCCGCCGGCCAGCACCAGCCAGGTGCTCGCGGAGCCCCAACCGGTCTCCGGGGCGCGGACGATGGCGTAGACGGCGACGGCGAGGCCGGCGGTGACGGTGAGCGCGCCGAGCCAGTCGACGGAGCCGCGGCGGGCGGGGGCGGCGGGCATCACACCGGGAGTGGCGAGCAGGACGCCGACGGCGACCGGGATGTTGACGTAGAAGACCCACTCCCAGCTGAGGTACTGGGTGATCACGCCGCCGAGGAAGACGCCGGCGGTGCCGCCGGCCGGGGCCGCCGCGCCGTAGAGGGCGAGCGCCTTGCCCAGTTCCTGCGGGCGTGCGCCGAACAGGCTGATCAGGAGGGTGAGCGCGGCCGGGGCGATCAGCGCGGAGCCGGCGCCCTGGACGGCGCGGCCGGTGAGCTCCAGCCCGGGGTTCCCGGCGAGGCCGGCGAGCAGCGAGCCGGCCGCGAGGACGGCCCATCCGGTGGCGAACAGCCGCTTTGCGCCGAACAGGTCGGAGAGGCGGCCGCCGAGCAGCAGGAGCCCGCCGAAGGCGACGACGTAGGCGTTGAAGACCCAGGACAGGCCTTCCTGGGTGAAGCCGAGCGCGGACTGCATCTCGGGCAGGGCGACCCCGATGATCGAGGTGTCCATGATCACCATGAACTGGGCGAGGGCGATGAGCCCGAGGGCCGTCCAGCGGCGGGGCGAGGGCGCCGCGGGCGGCGCGGCCGGTGCCGCGGACGCGGCGGTGAGGTCGGGCATGACCACATTCTCCTATACCAGGTGGGGGTATCTCTTCGGGGCGTCAGGAAACATACCCCCAGGGGGTATGGCGCCGCAAGGGTGGTCCTGCCGGACCCCGGGTCCGGGCGGGCCTGGTCCGGCCCGCCCCGCCGCCGCGAGGGTGGACGCATGACCACCACCCACGAGAACACCCCCGGCGGCGCCCGCGACTTCGACGGCCGGGCGGTGCTGATCACCGGCGGCACCAGCGGCATGGGCCTCGCCACCGCACGGCTGCTGCTCGACCGCGGCGCCGACGTCGTGATCACCGGCCGCGACGACACCCGGCTGCGCCGCGCCGCAGCCGAACTCGACGCCGGAGCGCGGCTGTTCACCGTCCGCGCCGACTCCGCCCGGCCTGCCGACCTGGCCCGGCTCGCCGCCCTGGTGGAGGAGCGCCACGGCCGCCTCGACGGCGTCTTCGCCAACGCCGGCGTCGGCGTCTTCGAGACCCCGCAGGAGGTCACCGAGGAGAGCTTCGACCGCACCGTGGACGTCAACTTCAAGGGCGTCTTCTTCACCGTCCAGCACGCCCTGCCGCTGCTGGAGAAGTCCGCCGGCGGCGCGTCGGTCGTCCTCAACGCCTCCTGGACGCTGCACCGCGGCCTGCCCAACGCCCCCGTCTACGCGGCGACCAAGGCCGCCGTGCACAACCTCGCCCGCACCCTCGGCAGCGACTTCGCCGGGCGCGGCATCCGGATCAACTCGGTCAGCCCCGGCTACATCGTCACCGAGATGTTCCACGAGGTGATCACCGAACCGGCCCAGCAGGAGACCGTGCGCACCCGGGTGCCGCTCGGCCGGCTCGGCGAGGCGGCGGACATCGCCGAGACCGTGGCCTTCCTGCTCTCGCCCCGCGCCTCCTACATCACCGGCCAGGACCTCGTGGTCGACGGCGGCGTGGTCGCCGTCGCCGACGGCTGGTGACCACCCCCCCCGCAGCCTGGTCCTGACAGGGCCAGGCAGCGGGGGCGCCGAACGGCGAGAATGACCGCATGAGCAGCCCGAGCCCGACCCGCGCCGCCGGCACCGCCGGCAGCCTCGCCGAGTTCCTGCGCACCCGCCGCTCGCGGCTGCGCCCCGCGGACGTCGGCCTGCCCGAGCTCGGCGGCCGCCGCCGCGTCGCCGGGCTGCGCCGCGAGGAACTCGCCCAACTCGCCGGCGTCAGCGTCGACTACTACACCCGCCTCGAACAGGACCGGGTCCGCAACCCCTCGGACTCCGTGCTCGACGCGGTCGCCCGCGCCCTGCGCCTCGACCCCGAGGAGATCGGCCACCTGCACCGCCTCGCCCGCACCCGCCCCGCCCGGGCCGTCGGCGCCCGGGGCTCCGGCCCGCAGAAGGTCCGCCCGGCGATGGCCCGGCTGCTGGAGGCGATGCCCGAGGTGCCCGCCGTGGTGATGGGCCGCAGGATGGACGTGCTGGCCTGGAACCGTGCCGCCGTCTCCCTCCTCGGCGACTACGGCGCGCTCGCCCCGGCCGAACGCAACATCGCCCGGATCACCTACCTCGACCCGGCCTCGCGCACCCTCTACGACGACTGGGTCGGCTGCGCCCGCGAGAACGCCGCCTTCCTGCGCCTGGAGGCCGGCCGCCGCCCCGACGACCCCCGCCTCGCCGAGCTGATCGGCGAACTCTCGGTGCGCAGCCCCGAGTTCCGCCAGTGGTGGGCCGAACACCCGGTGCGCGACAAGACCTCGGGACGCAAGGTGTTCCACCACCCGCTGGTCGGCCGGCTGGAACTGGTCTACGAGACGCTGCGCTCCGCCGACGACCCGGACCAGGCGCTGATCACCTACGCCCCCGACCCCGGCAGCCCCTCCGAGGACGCCCTGCGGATGCTGATCGCCTGGGACGCCGGCCGGACCGGCCCCGGGCCCTGCGCCGCAGGTGGCGGGTCGGTTACCGTCGGGCACTGACGCACCGCAAAGTGCGGTCTTCTGTACGGGAGTTCACCCGCTTACGGTGATCCGGTACCTCGTCGGACGACTCGGAGCGCCCATGCCCATCCTCAAGACCTATGCCCGGCTCTGGGCCGACGGCCTGGACCACTCGCTCCCGCTGCTGCGCACCCTCACCGGGGCCGAGCCGGACCTGCTGTTCCGCTTCCACGAGATCGAACTCGCCGCCATCGGCGACTTCCTGGTGATCGCCGGCCCGCCCTCCGAGCGCGCCAAGTACGCGCACGCCTCGGCGACCGTCGTGGTCTCCGACCTCGACGAGCTGAGCGAGGCCCTGGAGGCCGCGGGCGCCGTCGTCACGACCCCCGAGACCGCCTCGCCGACCGGCCGCTTCCTCTACGCCCGCCACGCCGACGGCGCGGAGGTCGAGTACGTCGAATGGGTCCCCGAACTGGTCCGCCGGATCGTGCACCGCTCCGCGTAGCCGCCGGTCCGGCACCGGCGGGGCGGGACCATGGTCCCGCCGGGTTCACCCGTCCGGCCCTGGCGGCCCGTGCGGCCGTGGCGTGGGATGGAGGTGAACGGGGTCCCGGAGGCCCGGGAACGGCCCCGCCGGTGCGAAGGGCAGGAGCAGAACATGAAGGCCGCCGTCGTCCACGACTTCACCCAGCCGCTCGTGATCGAGGAGCGCCCGGTGCCCGACCCCGGCCCGCACCAGGTACGGGTGCGGATCGAGGCCTCCGGCCTCTGCCACACCGACATCCACGCCGCGCACGGCGACTGGCCGGTCAAGCCCAGCCCGCCGTTCGTGCCCGGCCACGAGGGCGTCGGCATCGTCGAGGCGGCCGGTGCCGAGGTCCGCCACGTGCGGGTCGGCGAACGGGTCGCCATCGCCTGGCTCGCCGATGCCTGCGGGCGCTGCGACCACTGCGTCACCGGCTGGGAGACGCTCTGCACGCAGCAGCACAACAGCGGCTACTCCGTGGACGGCGCCTACGCCGAGTACGCCCTCGCCCACGGCGACTACGTCGTCCCGGTGCCCGACGGCATCGACCCCCTGGACGCCGCCCCGCTCTCCTGCGCCGGCGTCACCACCTACAAGGCCCTCAAGGTCTCCGGTGCCGGCCCCGGCACCCGCGTCCTGATCTCCGGCATCGGCGGCCTCGGCCACCTCGCCCTCCAGTACGCCCGGATCGCCGGTGCCGAGACCATCGCCGTCGACGTCACCGACGACAAGCTCGCCCTCGCCCGCGACCTCGGCGCCGACCACGTCCTGGACGCCCGCGTCCACGACGTCGCCGCCGAGGTCCAGAAGCTCGGCGGCGCCCACGCCGCGATCGCCCTGGCCGTCAGCAACGCCTCCTTCCGGGCCGCCTACGGGGCGCTGCGCCGCGGCGGCAGCCTCGTCCTGGTCGCCCTGCCCGCCGAGGGCAAGCTGGAGCTGCCCATCTTCGACACCGTCCTCAACGGCACCAAGGTCATCGGCTCGATCGTCGGCACCCGCGAGGACCTCGCCGAGGTCTTCCGCCTCCACGCCCTCGGCCGCACCCGGGTGATCCGCGAGACCCGCCGCCTGGCGGACGTCAACACCTGCTTCGACGAGGTGCTGAACGGCAAGGTCTCCGCCCGCCTGGTGTTCGACCTGCGCTGACCCGGGGAGCATGCCCCCGCTCCCGTCCCGCCCCTGCTCCCGCCCCGCCCCCGCCCCGCCACGACGGCGCTCGGCCCCGACCGGAACCCTCCGGCCGGGGCCGGGCGCCGTCGTCGACCGGCACGCCCGTGACCTGTGCCGTTCGCTCCGGCGGAGCGCGCGGAACGATCGTGGAAACCGGATTGCCAGCCCCCGTTCGCACACACTAGCGTTCGACCGCGCACCGATCCGTCGAAGTGAGTGTCTGTCACGTGACGAATGGTCGGAATGCGCGCCAATCGGACAATCGCCCCTTCATCCACCGGCCTTCGGCGAGGCGCCCCAAGGAGTGCCTGCGGCGAGGTGCCCGGCGGTCGGCCCCGGGCCGAGGGGATCCTGCTGCGAAGGCGAACGAACACATCATGCGAGAATCCCGTCCTCCCGGATGGCTGCGGGGCCCGCTGGCGAGACGCCTGGTCCCCCTGACCGCGGCCGGCCTGGTGCTGGCCGCTCCCGGA
Organism: Kitasatospora sp. NPDC015120; assembly: GCF_043080305.1. NCBI lineage: Bacteria > Bacillati > Actinomycetota > Actinomycetes > Kitasatosporales > Streptomycetaceae > Kitasatospora > Kitasatospora sp. NPDC015120. The sequence goes on from NZ_JBIBVJ010000006.1 coordinate 312,636, forward strand.
GCCGCGTTCGCGGACGGCTCCGGCCCGAGCACCCCCACCGGCATGTACACCACCCCCAGGTCCGTCAACCCCGAGGGCAGTGCCTGCGGCGGCGGCACGCCCGGCTGGATCGGCCGGACCACGGCGCTGGCGGACGGCACGTCCGACGTCCAGCTGTCCGCCTGGACCGGCGGCCTGCCCGGTTCCATCGTCACGATCGGCTTCCACGTGTGGGACGCCACCGCGGGCGAGAGCGCCGGGTCCGGCGCGACCTCGCGGACCAGCCAGTCGGTCTTCGGCGGCGGGTCCTGGGGCCAGGCCTACGTCGGCCGTGCGCTGGCGGACGGTCACCGGTACGGCTGGAACGCCCGGGTCACCGCCGGAGACGTGAACGGCCCCGTGTCGGCGGACTGCGCCTTCAACGTCGACCTCACCCCGCCGACCCAGGCGTCCATCGCGCCCTCCTCGGTGTTCCCGCCGCTGGGCAGCGGCGCCAAGCCCACCGGCCACGCCGGCGACACCGGCGTCACCGTCCGGGTCACCAGCAAGGACCCGGTCCCGGGCGGCTGCCCCGGCGGCGACTGCCTCTCCAGCGGCGTCCGCGCGTTCCAGTACGCACTCGACGACAACAGTCCGGCGGGCGGCGCTGCGAGCGTCCCGGCCTCCTTCGCGGCCGACGGCACCGCGTACGCCGACGTCCCGATCAGCGTCGGCGTCGGCAACTGGGGGAGCCACACGCTGTACGTGCGCGCCGTCGACGGGGCCGGCAACTCCGATCCCCAGACGTCCTCCTACTCGTTCTACGCGCCGTCGAGGACGACCGGTCCGGCCGTGCCGGGCGATGTCGACCTCGACGGCTTCGCGGACTACCTCACCCCCGCCGCCGACGGCTCGCTGACCCTGTTCCGGGGCGGCGACGGCAGCACGGTCACGGTGCCCGAGACGGCGTCCCCCGCGAGCCGCAGCCCCCGCCAGGACGACTGGAACAACTACCTGGTGGCCCACCGCGGTGCGGTGACGGGCAGCGGCGACTCGCTCTTCGCGTACAACAGGACCACCAAGCAGTTCTTCGTCTACACCAACGACGCGAACGGGTTCCCGGACGGCGTGGCGGGCCACTTCACCCAGGTGTCCGTGCAGCTGGGCACCGGCGGCGGGTGCCCCAAGGGCATCGACGGGACGTGGGACAACGTCACCCAGCTGACGGCCGTGCGCCGGGGCTCGGGCGGGGTCAACCTCGTCACCGTCGAGCAGGGCCACCTGCGCTACTACCCTGCCGAGAACGCGTGCTACATCGGCGCGGGCGTCGAGCTCGGCGCCGCCGGCGCGGACTGGAGCGGCTTCACCCTGATGTCCCCGGGCGAGGTCAACGGCGTGCCGACGCTCTGGGTGCGCGACACCGTGACCGGGGCCGTCAGCGCGCTGGCGCTGCCGCTGGACGCCACGGGCAAGCCCGTCAGCGGCTTCACGCCGCTGGCGCTGCCCGCCCACAAGCCCCTGGAGTGGAGCACCGGCACGGGCACCTGCGCGGACATCGACCACGGCTGGACCGGCAACGGCACCGCCGCCCTGGTGTGGACCTGCTCCGGTCCGGGCGAGAGCCCCAACCAGCAGTTCACCTGGGGCTCGGACGGCTCGCTGCACGTGCTCGGCAAGTGCCTCGACGTCACCGGCGCCGCCACCGCGAACGGCTCGCCCGTCAACCTGTGGGACTGCAACGGCAGCCCGGCCCAGCAGTGGATCTACGGCCCCCACCCGCACACCCTGAAGAACCCGAACGCGAACAAGTGCCTCGACGTCGCTCCGGGCACCGGGCCGGGCCGGCGCCTGATCATCCAGGACTGCGGCAAGAACGCGACCCAGGAGTGGTCGTACCCGCCCGTCCAGACCGTGCTCCCGCTCGGGCTGGCCGCGAGCTTCTTCCCGGCCGTGGACTCGCCCGGTGACCTGAACGGCGACGGCTACCCCGACCTGGTCGCCACCGCCGCCGACGGCCGGCTCGTCCGGTTCGCGGGCACCGCCCCGGTCGCGGGCCGGCCCGGCTTCGCCGCGCCGGTCGACGTCCCGTGGAACCGCTCCGCGGACGTCACCGTCCGCTCCGCCTACAACCCGAACCGCTGCCTCGACAACTACGGCGCGCCCGCCGGCGGCGCACTGCGCCTCTACGACTGCTGGGGCGGCGCGGGTCAGCAGCTCGCGTTCGGCTCCGACGGCACGCTGCGCACCGGTGGCCGCTGCGTGACCGTGCAGGGCAACGCGACCTCCTGGGGCACGCCGGCGGTCCTCACGGACTGCCAGGCCGGCACCGGCCAGATCTGGACGTACCGCGCCGACGGCACGCTGCACAACCCCGCCGCCAACGCCTGCCTGGAGCTGCCCGGCTGGAACGACGCCAACGGCACCGCCCTGGGCATCTGGGGCTGCACCGGCAACGCCAACCAGCGCTGGACCCTCCAGCCCACCACCGCCTGACCGGCTCCGCCCGGCACGCGCTCGGCCCGACCGGAGACTCCGGTCGGGCCGAGCGTTCTGAAGGGCCGTGACGGCGGCCGGTCAGGACTCCAGTCGTGCGGCCTGCTCCATCATCGCCTCCGCCCGGTCGTCCCAGTCGGGACCCACGAAGAGGATGTCGGCCGCCGCCTCGCGAAGCAGGTCCGGATCGTCGGGCCGCTGCAGACAGGCGAGCCGGTAGGCCAGGTTGCGGGCCCACACCGGGATCCCCAGAATGTCCTCCCGAAGAACACCCCGGAGCACCGTGAGGATTTCCTCGGGGCTCGCGAACGTGAGCTTCTCGATGAAATTCCTGGCGGCATCCGGAATGCTCTCCGACTTTTCTCCGTAGGTCGCGTCGATGAATTCCCCGGTCAACCTGTCGAGCCCTGACATGGTGTCGCCCCCTACCTCATTTTTCGAGCCAGTACGTGCCGATGCTGTACCGGTTCTCCCCGACCTGGACGGCATGGTGAGCATCTGGCGGCGCAACCGGGACGCGCCCACGGGAACGTCAACGCCAACCCGCGCTGGACGCCCTCCCTCAGGCCCGGGGCCGTTCCCGGAGCTCGCTCTCCGGGCTGCGGAGTCCGGCCGGGCCCCGGCACCGGCCTACGTCTCGGAGACCACGTTGTCCACCACCTTGATCAGCCAGCTCGTCCCGTCCTCCTCGGTGACCTTGATCTCCCCGTTCAGAACATGGTCGAAGGTGAACTCGTCGAACTCCGGTGCGTAGTCGCGCCCTTCCAGCCGAGCGGCCAGTTCGGCCTGCAGGGCGCATCCCGGGCGCCAGAAGGTGTCGATCAGGTAGCGGATCCAGGGCCCGCCGGAGTAGAACCTGCTGTGGTGATTCCAGGAGAGCTCCCAGCCGTCACTGCCCACGGCCCACTGGCAGCTGAGGCCGGGCTGCCCGGCGGGCGGCTCCGAATCATTGATCACGTCGGCGTCGGGAATCCAGAGCGGCTGTTCGGCCGGGGTCGAGTACGGGCCGGAGTGCCGAAGCATCCTGCGGGTTTCGATGAAGCGCTCATGGTAGGCGGCCTCTGCGGAATTCAGAGGGGGGTGGATCCTGATCGACCCCTGATATTCGGTGAAGTAGCCCATCGATTTTGCCTGTTCTGAACTCGGGCGGACGACTGCCCGCCGTGCTCGCCGGACGGCGGGGGCGGGTCCGCGCAGGACCGGTTGACAGGGGGCGGGCCGAGCGAATTCCTGTCGACCCGCCCCGGTCATGTTGCTTCCGAAGGGTAGCGCTACTGCACGGTTCCGAAGGTGGACACGTAGATGAGGAACCCGACGGCAAGGCCTGCCGCCGTCCCGACGGCTGTGGTCGTCTTGCGATCCCAGACCGTGGTGGTGACCGTGATGGGATGCGGAACCCAGTCGTCACCCGGCGGCTTGGCGTTCTTCCGATCCCACCAGCTGATCACACCGGTGGCTTTCTTCAGTTCTACCGGCTTACCGCGGGAGGTTGTGTACCTGTCCTTCTTGCTGGTCGACTGTGCCACCAGCACGCCATTGAGATTCATCGGGTCCGGGCCTACCAGCTGAGGTATTTCGAAACCCGGCTTGACCGTCAGGCTGCTCCCCTTCGCCTTCTGTATTTTCTGTTCCGCGGAAACGTAGTCCGTGACCTCACCGAAGGCCAATTTCTCATCCTTTCCGGTCAGTCCGGACTTGACCTCCCAGATGTGCATGACATTGTCTTCTATCATGACCAGGTCCGCGGAGCCGTTGATGGCTCCGTTCTTCCCGGCTCCGGGAATCACGTATTCCTTGGCCACCCACGCGTTGGGATGAGTGGCCTTCAGATACTCGTACGCCATCTCCTGCGCGGCGCTGTGCCGAAGGTTACCGGAGGCTCCCGGGCGCGGAGTGGGGCCCGAAACAGGTCCTATGTCGGCGGGAGACGGCGGCGCGGCGGGGAGCGGCCCGTACCACGTGTTGAAGTCGCGATGGGGACCAGGGCCCACGTCCTGCTGCGGAGTTCGGTGTCCTCCGCAGAGTCCGTCGTAGCAGTCGTGGTCGATGCGTCCGCTCGGGTCCATCCGGTTGACCGGGTCGTTGCTGCTGTACGTGTAGCCGCTCATCTGGTCGGGATTGCCGGGGGCGAGGAGCGGGTCGACGGTGAGGAAGCGACCGAGGACCGGGTCATAGTTGCGGGCGCCCAGGAGGTTGAGGCCCGTGGTGAAGTCGACCGGCTTGCCGAGGTAGCCGCGGTTGCCGGTCCACGCCGAGGGCTGGCTGCCGTCGCGGAGGTTGCCGTACGGGTCGAACGGACGGCGGGTGACGGCCTTCGTGGCCGCGTCGACCTGGATCGTCGCGGTGTTCTGCGGAGTGGTGATCTGGTAAAAGAGCGTTCCGCCGCTGGTGCGGACCGCGACCGATCCGTCCGGCTGCGGGAAGTAGCGCTCCCCCGTGACCGTGCTTCCGTCGGCCGAGAGGGTGATCTGCTCGGCGGCGGAGAACAGGTAGAGGATGGTGCCGGTGGGGCCACGCTGGAGGAGCAGGTCACCGTCGGCGTCGTACAGGTACCTCGACGTCGCGGTCCCCGATCCGCTCGGCGCGGTGACGGACTCGGTCCGGCCCTCCACGTCGTACACGAAGGTCTGGGTGGAGCCGGCGAGGGGCTGCGCCGTGGTGCCGGTGGACCACTTCTGGTTGGACCCCTGGTTGCAGTACCAGAGGGCGACGCGGGTTCCGGGGGTGCCGCTGCCCTGGGGGACGTCGAGGCACAGGCCGGACTGGTGGACGAGGGAGCCGTCGGCGGCGGTGTTCCAGCGCTGGCTCGGACTGCCGTCGCAGGCCCACAGTTCGATCTGCGTGCCCGGACCGGTCTGGCCGCCGGTCGGGCGGGCGCAGACACCGAGCACGCGCAGCGTGCCGTCCTTCCCGAGCGTCCACTGCTCGGCGCCGCCCTCGTGGCAGGTCCAGGTCTCCACCGGGGTCCCGTTGGCGCTGTTGGCGCCGGTGGCGTCCAGGCACACCGGGGTTCCGCCGGTGGCGACGCCCGACGTCAGGGTGCCCGTGCTGGTCGTGGTGCGCGAGGTGGTGTTGCCCTGGGCGTCGTACTGCGGCGTCAGGGTCGCGCTGTAGGTGGGCCCGCTCGGCGCGTTGACCGTGGCGGCCCACTGCTGGTGCGAGAGGCCGTTGCAGTACCACAGGCCGAGCTGGGTGCCCGGTGTCCGGTTCCCGCCGGGGATCTCCAGGCAGTACTGGGAGTCGTAGACGAGGGCGCCGTCCGCGCCGTCCGTCCACTTCCGGCTGCCGGCGTCACAGGCGGCCAGCTCGATCCTGGCACCGGCGTAGGCGTTCCCGCCGACCGGCCGGGCGCACTTGCCGAGGGCCCGCAGGGAGCCGTCGCCGGGGCGGGTCCATCGTTCGGATCCACCGCTGTGGCAGGTCCAGGTTCCGACGGCGGTGCCGTCGGACGTCCGGGATCCCCAGACGTCCAGGCAGAGCGCCGCGCCATCGGTCGTCGTCTGGCCCGAGGTGAGCCGCAGGGTCGCCTGGCCGCTGCGGGTGGTGACGCTGGTGGCGGTGTTCGGCTTGGCGGCGGGGGTGCGGCCCTCGCCGGGGTAGCTGCTGGTCTGCGTGACGTCGCGGGCGGTGTCGCCGGTGATGTCGTGCTTGACCTGCTGGGTCCGGTCACCGAGCTGGTTGTACTGGAAGCTCTGCCAGTACGGGGCGGGGCCGCCGATGTTGGCGGGGCCGGGATCGGAGTGGGTGCAGCGGGAGACCTGACCGGCCGTCGGGGTGGTGAAGCCCCAGACGTCGGTCCATGCCTCGGTCAGGCGGTTCAGCCCGTCGTAGCGGAAGCACTGGGTCTCGACGGCCATGTCCCCGCTGCCCGAGGAGTTCCGCTCCGAGATCCTCGCGAGCTTGCCGGCCGGGTCATAGCCGTAGGTGATGTCCGAGATCGGGTTGGTGTCGGCCTCCTGGAACTTGACGTCGGCCGCCTTCAGCCGCCCGGTGACGTCGTCGTAGAAGCGGGCGGTCCGCATGAGCTTCCCCGACTCGCCGTACTGGGACAGCAGCACGTGGCCGAGCTGGTCGTAGTTGGTCCGGGCCAGGATCTTGAAGTAGTCCGTGGACGTGGCCTCGACCTGGTCGGCGCTGTTGCGGTAGATGCTGAACGTCTCCTCGGGCAGACCGCCGTGCGCGTGGTAGCGCGGGCCCGTCGGCAGACCGAGTCGCTTGCTGTAGGTGAGGGTCTGGGAATAGCTGCCCGCGAGCTTGCCCTCGGCCGCCGGAATGGTGGTCGTGGTGCCGGTGGGCTGGTAGCGGACGTCGTAGCCGTCGACCGCCTGGACGTACGCGCTCCCCGAGGCGCCCCCGACGTAGCGGGTGGAGGCGGTCGGGTAGCCCTTGGCGAGGTTGTCGAAGGTGAAGGAGGCGAGCAGTTTGGCCGGGTTGTTGGTGTTGTCGCCCTCGTAGCGGCCGATGACGCGGCCGAGGAGGTCGTAGGCGAAGGCCATCCGCTTGCCGTTGCCGTCGGTCGTGGTGGCCACCCGGCCGAGGGCGTCGTACACCGTCGTGGAGGTGCCGGCGTCCGGGTCGCTCTGGGAGACGAGCCGGCCCTCGACGTCGTAGGAGTAGGTCCAGGTGTTCCCGGCGTTGTCGGCGATGGAGGCGAGCAGGCCGCGCGCGTCGAATGCGTAGCGGGTCGTCACATCACCCGTCGGCTCACCGCCGTGCAGCACCGAGGAGATGGTCCGGCCGAGCGCGTCGGTGATCACAGTGCTCGGTGTGCCACCGGTGGGAGGCGTGATGTCCGTCCGCTCGGCACCGGGGTAGGACGTGACGGTGCGCCACAGTTCGTGACCCCGGGAGAAGAGCTCCTCGGACGTCTTACGGCCGGTTCCGTCGTACGTGTAGTACGTCTGGGAGGGGGACTCGTCGTCCTTCTCCTCGAACAGGACCGTGCCCGGCTCCCCGTGGTCCTTGTCGTACCAGGCGGCAGTGGTCTTGGAGACCTGGCCGTGGCTGTCGTACCGGGTGTGCGTCAGGACCCTGCCGGGGTCGTTGTTGGCCGGAGTGGCCTGCGTCTGGCGTGACTTCAGGAACCCGTCGAGGATGTCGACCGAGGTCGACCAGGTCTGGTCCTCCCGGAGCGTGCGGGTGGTGACGCTGGGCGAGGTGACCCGCTTCTCGTCCCCGGCGAGCGCACCGCGCATGTCGTAGCCGAAGGTCTGGTTCGCGGGCCGGCCGTCAGCCCTGGCGTTTCCCGGCAGCCATACGGCGGTGCGGCGCCCGAGGGCGTCGAAGACCGAATCGGTGATCCGGTTGTTGGCGTCGACGGAGCGGGTCACCAGTCCGCGGGCCGGCGACACGGTGTCCGTGCTCTTCCAGCCGAGCGAGTTGGTCTTCGTCATCGTCCCGGGAAGGACGTCGATCGCCGGGCCGTAGCTCGTGTCCTCGGTGAGGCCCGCCTCATTGACGTTGCGTACGACGCGCCCGTAGCCGTCGAACGCCTTGGCGCTCACGGTCCGGTAGGCGGCCTTGCCCTGGGCGTCGTAGCCCGTGACCGTCTGGGTGGCGGTGGCGTAGCCGAAGGTCGTGCCGTTCTGGCCGAGGACCTTCGGGGCTCCGGGGCCGGCCGGGTCGGCGTTGCCGTCGTAGATCACCCGGCGGTCGCTGACGGTCCTGGTGGCGGAGGGCGGGGTGCCGCACGGCCCGGCGACGGTCTGTGTGCTGCTCGGGTAGGAGCGCATCATCGGATGGGCCGCCGGGGGATCCGCGTACTCGGTGGTGGTGCAGGTGCGGTTGTCGTCCGTGGTCAGGTCCGGCTGGCTTTCGGCCTTGAGGGGCTGGCCCCACTCGTTGCGCGTGGTGACGGTCCGGCCCGTGCGCCAGGTCCCGTCGGAGAGCAGGACGCTGGACCGCGTGCCCGACGTGACGGTGCGCAGGGCCTTCAGCTCCGGGAGCGGCGAGAGCGCCGGGGGCTTGGAACTCCATGCGGTGCGCGTCCGGGTGGCGGTGGCGTCCGAAGCCACGGACAGGTCGGAGAACTGCCTGGCGACGGCCGCGCCGCTCGCCGAGCCGTAAGTGACCGACTCCTGAGCCAGCCCGGCGAGCCAGGGACTGTCGGCGGTCTCCTCGCCGAGCGAGTTCGTCAGTCTGACGCTGCGGGGCGTGCGGTCGGCCTTGTAGTCACCGTCCATGCCGCGGAAGAACGAGACGCTGTTCTTGGTCACCGGGTCGTCGCCGGAGCCGCTCGTGGTGGTGACGGTGCGGTAGCCGCGGAAGTCGTTCCAGGTGCGGTACTGGTCGTCGGTCAGGTCGGAGTCGTCACGGTGCCAGGCGGCGCCTCCCTCGTAGGAGTACGAGGTCACCCGCGACGGCGAGGCGCTCGCGGTGCCGTCCCTGACGGTGACCTTCGCGACCAGGGTCTTGTGGAACCAGTCGGCGACCGGTTCCTTACTCTTCCCGGGGGACCAGTGGACGGGGTAGCACGCCATGGTGTTGTTGTCGGCCGAGGCCGGCATGGCGCCCGTGGTCCGCGAGCACTCCGGGTCGCGGTAGGTGACGGCGATCCGGGCACCGGACTCGGTGCCGATGCCGATGATCCGCGGCCGGTAGAGCGGCGTCGGCGGGCTGGAGCCGTCGACCCGGTTGTTCAGCTCGGTGCCGGCGAAGGTCACCGGGTCGAGCGTGATCGGGCCCGAACCGCCGGCCGAGGTGTCCAGGCCGGTGCGCTGGATCGAGGACAGCCACATCACCGACTGCAGGGAGCCGTCGCGGTAGTTCGCGTCCCCGGGACTGCCGGTCGCCGGGTCGATGACCGCACCGGCCTCGGAGAAGATGTGAGTGAGGTCGTAGCGGTCCAGGGCCTGCCAGCCGCCCTCGGTGCGCAGCTCCGTACCGATGCGCCGCAGGCGTTTGGTGGACCAGAAGGTGGGCGAGCCGGTGTAGCAGACAGTGCCGCCCGAGCCGCTGGTCGTCCACCCGTCCAGGCAGGCCAGGTCGTACGGGACGTCGGGCCAGTTCTTGGCGGTGGAGGCGGAGAGGTTCTCGGGCCGGCAGGTGGTGTCGGAGACCGTGCACCGCTCGGCGGTCTCGAAGTTCACCCGGGCGGAGGGCTCGCGGCCGGCGACGGCGTCGGCGAGCTTGTAGCCGTAGGAGATCCGGCTGAGCTGGCCGCCCCGGGTGTACGCGGTCAGCGTGCCGGTGCCACCGGCGGTCGCGGCCTGGCCGCCGCCCATGGCGTAGCGATTGGTCTCCGCCGCCCAGTCGTAGCGCTGGACGTTGCCGTTGGGGTCGACGACGAAGTCGAGGTTGAATCGCCAGCCGGGCTGCTGGTCGCACTGCGATCCTGCGCCCTTGGCGGCGTTGTAGCAGGGATCGCCGTTGTTCGGGTGGTAGACCGGCACGCCCCAGGCGCTGTTGGTGGCGGCGTCGGAGGCGGTGCCGGGGGCGTGGTTGAGACCGAGGTAGTAGGCGGTGCCGTCGGTCGTGGTGACCTTGAAGTACTCGCCCTGCCACAGACCATTGGCCGCGCCGGTCAGCCGCTCGACGCGGGTGCCGTCGTCGTTCTGGAGGTGGTACACGCCGTTGCCGTCGCGGACGAGCTCACCGCTGTGGGAGCCGAGCGACAGGGTGGCGTTCCAGCCGGCCCAGCACTGGTCGCCGGACTCGGCGACGCCCGCGTTGTTGCAGGTCTTGTAGAACCGCTCGACGAAGCCCGGGTTGTAGGACCAACCGTCGCCGATCCAGGAGGCCTGGGAGTTGCGGGCGGAGGTCTTCCCGTCAACGGACTGCGAATCGTAGGCGAGCGCCACGCCGGGTGCGTTGCCGGCCAGGGACGGCGGCACGGTGATCGGGTAGTCGTAGGTGAAGGCGCCCGAGGCGTTCTTCGACCAGGAGCCGGTGGCGGACAGGTCGGACGCGCGGTAGTCGCCCTGCGAGCCGCTCGTGCCGGACTCCAGCCCGAGGGCGATCCCCCCGGTGGCCGGGGCGGCCGGGGCGGCGGCCGTCGCCGGGGCGTGGGCCGTGGCGGAGGCGCCTGTGGCGCCGGGCAGGGTGACCGTAGCGGTGATCCGCTGGGCCGCGGGGTCGAGCGCCGTGTCGAGCGGCTGACGGGTGCGGCACGGCGCGAGTTCCGGCGTGGTGAGCGCGCAGGCGGGCATGGCGACCAGTCGCAGCCGGGAGGCCCATCCTCCGCCGAAGGCATCGGCGAAGGAGCCGTAGTCGAGGGAGACCTCTACGGCGGAGGGCGTCGGGACGCCGTCGGCGCGGTCGAGCGACACCAGGAGGCCGTTCACTCCGGCCTTCTCGGCCCCGGCCCGACCGGCGACCTTGACCTCGACGGCACCCGGCGCCGCGTCGGCGGCAGAGTCGTCACCGGAACCGCCCGCCCTGGCCGCGGCCGGTGCGCCGGCCGCGGTGCGCAGCAGCACCGGCGTCGAGCCCGCTCGGACGGCGGGCTGCTCGGGCTTGCCGGTGTCCCGCCGGGCGGCGACGAGGTCCGGTCGGCCCTTGAGGTCGACGGTGACCGTCGACTCGCCCGGCCACTGGACCGCGCCCGGCTTGTGGGCCTTCAGATCATGGGCGCCCCCGGGGTGGTGGAGCGGTTCCGACGGGCGATTGATGTCGGCGTCGTGGCCGCCGACCTTGGGCAGTTCCGGAAGGGGTTCCGGCTTCTGTTCGGCCGCCAGTGCGGTGTAGACGGTTCCCTCACCGACCAGCGGGACCACGAGGGAGAGCGCCGCAGTGAGGGCGCCGAGTGTCAGCGCCTTTCGCCAGCCGCTCCCTCCTCTTCGGGAATTTCGGACGGTTTGTCCAGGACCGGTTTGCATTCGATGTCTCCGCGTTAGCAAAATCGCAATGGGTTTGTGACCTGCGGCGATGTGTCGGACGCAGGTGTCCCAGGGTGATGGCGGGAACCGTATTGCCAGGCCGGTCGTGCACGCAATAGCGTTCGCCTGCCGCCCGACTGCAGGCAATTGAGGACCGATCAATTGACGGACAGTCGAAATCGGTACCAAGATGGACAAAGGCCGCCTTGCGTGGCGGCCGGTATGGCGTGCGGCATACCCGGCCTCCGGAGCAAGTCGAGCCCTGTTGCGAAGGCGAACTGAGACACCATGCGAGAACTCCCACCATCCGGATCGCGGAGACGGGGCCGGCCGGCGAGATACCTGGCCCCGCTGTGGGCCGTCGGCCTCGTCCTGGCGACCCCTGGGGGCGCGGTCGCCGAGACCTGGGCCCCGGCCGCGTCACCGGCGACGGGCCGCGCCGACACGGCATCGTCCCCGAGCGCCGTCGAGACCGCGCTCCAGCAGGCGAAGGCGACCGGAAAGCCGGTTCCCGTCGAGGAACTGACGACCGAGACCTCGCTCACGGTCGCCCTGCCGACCGGAAAGCTCAGCCTGACCAGCCATCTGCTGCCGGCCCGGGTGAAGCGCAACGGCGGATGGGCCGACGTCGACCCCGGGCTCGTCCGGGGTCCGGACGGAACCTACGCCCCGAAGGCCACGCCGTCCGGCGTCGCCGTATCGGGCGGCGGCAGCGGCCCGTTGGCGACCCTCACCGACCGGCAGGGGCGGAGCCTGGCGCTGACCTTCCCGGTGAGCCTGCCCGTGCCCGCCGTGGACGGCGACACCGCCGTCTACGCCGAGGTGATGCCGGGCGTCGACCTCCGGGTCGAGGTGGGTGACCAGGGCTCGGTCCGCGAGGTCCTGGTCGTCAAGGACGCCACCGCCGCCGCCAACCCGGCGCTGCGGTCACTGCGGTTCGGCACCGCCACGAAGGACCTGGTCGTCTCCGACGACGGTCGCGGGAACATCTCCGCCGGCCCCGCCGGTGGCGCACCCGTCTTCCAGGCGTCCGCCCCGCTGATGTGGGACTCCGCCACGGAGGCCCCCGCGGCCGCCGCCGCCCGGAGCGGGGCCGCCGCCGCGGTGCCCGCCGCCGGCGAGGTGCCGGCCGGCGGCACCCCGTCGGGCGCCGCCGGCAGCCCGTCGTCGGCCGACGCCCCCGGAGCGGGCGCGCACGTGAAGCCGATCGGCGTGAGCGTCGATCCCACGGCGCTGACCCTGACCCCCGATCCCGGGCTGCTCGACGGCGAGGGCACCGTCTGGCCGCTGTACATCGACCCGACCTTCCAGCCGACCCGGCCGATGGGCACCACCCACTTCGCCCAGGTGATGTCGGCCGCGGAGTGCGCGAACGTCTCGACCTACGACAAGCCCCAGACCAGGGGCCAGGGCGTCGGCTTCCAGCACTACGAGCGGCCGAACTGCTACGGCATGGAACGCTCGTACTTCGAGCTGGACACCAGCGCCGTGACGTCGCAGATGTACATCGACGAGGCCCACATGTACTTCTCCGAGTCCTACGCGGCGGCGCACGACTGCAACGCCACCGCGCCGGTCTGGCTGAAGTGGACCGGAGGCATCGACAGCGCGACCACCTGGAACCGGCAACCGCAGATCCTGCGGGGCATCGACGGGGAGAAGTGGCCCCGGAGCGCCTACGGCGGCTGCGGGGAGCAGCAGGTCGCGTTCACGGTCACGAACGAGCTGCGGGAGGTCGCCCAGCAGGGCATCCAGCGGTGGACGGTCGCCCTGATCGGTGACGAGAGCGGGTCGACCAGCGTCGACCACTTCATGCGGTTCTCCCCCAACCCGTTCATCCTGGCCACCTACGACATCGCGCCGTACACGCCCGACTCGCTGCAGGTCAGCCCCCAGCCCTCGAACCCCGACGACCAGGCCTGCGGCAGCAGCCAGCCCGGATGGATCGGCCGGACGGTGCCGGAGTCGAACGTCCGGCTGAGGGCCTGGGCCAGGACACCCATGCCCGGAACCAACATCACGATCGGCTTCCACGTGTGGGACAACATGACCGCCGGCGCCAACGGCGAGCCCGGCGGCGGAGCATGGCGGGCCAGCGAGACGATCGGCCCCGGCGGCGGCTGGGGCGAGGCCACGCTCGGATTCACGGTCCAGGACGGGCACCAGTACGGCTGGAACGCCTGGGCCACCGACGGCATCCTGGACAGCCCTCCGTCCGGATACTGCTACTTCAACGTCGACCTCAGCGCACCGACGCTCGCGAACATCGCCCCTTCGGCGGTGTTCCCACCACTGGGCAGCGGCATCAAGCCCGCCGGTCACGCCGGAGACACCGGGGTGACGGTCAAGGTCACCAGCATCGACCCGGTGCCGGGCGGCTGCACGCGCGGCAGCTGCATCTCCAGCGGCGTCCTGGAGTTCCAGTACGCACTGGACAACCTCAGCTCCCCGAACGGCTTCGGCAGCAGACCGGCCGTGGCCGGGCCCGACGGCAGTGCCTCCGCCGAGATTCCGATCGAGCTCAACCGCGGCAACTGGGGTACGCACCACCTCTACGTCCGCGCCGTCGACCGGGCCGGGAACTCCCAGTCGGAGTGGGCCGAGTACGAGTTCTACGCGCCTTGGAACCCGGCCACCAAGATCGTCCCCGGTGACGTGACCGACGACGGCACCCCGGACTACCTGGTGCCGACGGCCGACGGCAACCTGTCCCTGCTCGTCGGCAACAGCGACTTCACCGCGCAGCCGGGCGTCTCCTCCACCCAGGCCCGCAGTCCCCAGGGCGACAGCTGGAACAACTACCTGCTGACCCACCGCGGCTCGGTCAGCGAGGACCCCTACGACGACCTGTTCGCCTACAACAAGGCAACGAAGCAGCTCCACCTCTACCGCAACGACGCCAGCCACACCCCCCATGGCACCGCAGGCCACTTCACCTTCAACCACGGTGAGGTCGCCACGGCCGAAGGCCAGTGCGCCCGCGGCATCGACGGGACGTGGAACCACATCGAGCAGATGACGGCCGTCACGCCGTCACCCGCCAGCAAGGGGCGGCCCAACCTCATCACCATCGAGAAGGGCCACCTGCGCTACTACCCCGCCACCCTGCTCGTCAACTGCGTCTTCGGCGCCGGTGTCGAACTCGGCGAGAGCGCGGACTGGAGCGGCTTCACCCTGATGACCCCCGGCCAGGTCGCCGGCGCTCCGGCGCTCTGGGCACGCGACAGCGTGAGCGGCGCCGTCGTCAGCCTGCCCCTGCCGCTTGACTCCACCGGCAAGCTGGTGACCGGCTTCCAGCCCCTGAAGGCGCCCGTCCGCAAGCCCCTGGTCTCCGCGCTCCAGGGCGCCTCCGGCCAGAGCATGTGCGCCGACATCAACGGCGCGTGGACGGTCAACGGCGCCGCCGCCCAGCTGTGGGACTGCGCCCAGGGCGCGCGCTCCAACCAGGAGTTCACCTTCGGCACCGACGGCTCGCTGCACGTCCTCGGCAAGTGCCTCGACGTCACCGGCGGCGCCACCGCGAACGGCTCGTACGTCAACCTCTGGGACTGCAACAACACCCCGGCGCAGACGTGGGTGCTCGACTCCGGGCGGCTGGTGAACCCGTACTCGGGCCGGTGCCTCGACGTACCCGGGGCCAACGCGACCCAGGGCAACCGCCTGACGATCTGGGACTGCCACATGGGACCGGCCCAGCAGTGGACGGTCCCGGCCGCCCGCACGGTGCTGCCGCTCGGGGTCGCCTCGGACGTCTTCACCAACGTCGACTCGCCCGGTGACATCAACGCCGACGGCCACCCCGACCTGGTCCTCACCGTCGTCGACGGCCGCCTGATCCAGTACCTCGGAACCGCTCCGCAGGGCGACCAGCCGCGGTTCGGCGCGCCGCAGGAGATCTCGGGGGCGAAGCCCGTCAGCTACAGCATCGAATCCGCCTACCACCCGGGCCGCTGCATCGACAACTACGGTGCTCCGAACGGCGGCTTCCTGGGCTTCTACGACTGCTGGAACGGCACGAACCAGAAGTTCACCTTCGCCTCCGACGGCACCCTGCGCACCGGCGGTCGCTGCGTGACCGTCCGGGACAACCGGACCGACTGGGGCGCACCGGCCGCCATCGCGGACTGCCAGGGCACCAGCGGCCAGATCTGGACCTACGGCGACAAGGGCGAACTCGTCAACCCCGCCTCGAACGCCTGCCTGGAGCTGCCCGGCTGGAACGACGCCAACGGCACCGGCCTGAGCATCTGGCAGTGCAACCGGGACGTCTACGGGAACGTCAACGCCAACCAGCGCTGGAGGCTCTCCGTCAACACCGCCTGACCGGCGCCCCCATCAGGCCCGCGGGCCCGCGACGCACCACGCGTCGCGGGCCCGCGGCATCCGGCAACGGGAAACCGCGGCCCGGGCCGTCAACTCGCTGGCCGTCAACTTCTCGCCGGTCCTAGCATGTTGGGCGGGGAGCAAGGGGGAGCGATGAGCAACGACCTGTTCACGACGCTCGACCGGGCAGCCGGGCGCACCACCGCACAACCCGGTCTCGACGCGCTGGTGGGCGGTCTGCTGACGCAGGTCGCGCGCGGGACGCGGGTGCTGCGGGCGGTGGCCCACCCGCTCGGGTTCTACTGCCTGCCGGTGGTGCGCGACGGGGCGCTCGGCGTCTGCGTGCACGTGTTCGACCCGGTGACCGCCGCCGGGCAGCGGGAGATCCACTGCCACAGCTGGGAACTGAAGAGCAGCGTGCTCTACGGGCGGATCGGCAACGTGCGGATCGGGGTGTACGACGAGCCCGCCCGGCCCACCCACCGGGCCTACGAGGTGCACAGCGACGCCGCCGCCGGGGTGGACGAGGTGCGGCCCACCGCGCGGCTGGTGCGCTGGCGGACGCTGGCCGAGCAGACCAGCGGGCGCGGCGAGACCTACACCCTCGGGGCGGGGGAGTTCCACGCCACCGTGCTGCCCGACGGCACGCCCACCGCCACCGTCGTGCTCGGGCGCACCGTGCCGGGGCCGGTGGACGTGGTGCTGGGACCGGTGGACGGCGCCGCCCGCCGGGTGGTGCGGCGGCTGTGCGACGCGGACCGCACGGCCCGGATCGCCGACGAGGCAGTCAGGAGGATCGGTGGACGGTACGACAGCGGACCCGGGTGACGGCGCCGGGGCGTACGCCGAGGAGTGCCGGGTCGCGGTGCGCGCCGCCGAGGACGCGGGCGCCCTGCTGCGCGCCCGCGTCCAGGGCGCCTTCCGGGTGGACACCAAGGGCGCGCACGGCGACGTGGTCACCGAGCTCGACCTGCTCGCCGAGGAACTCCTCACCCGCCGGCTGGCCGAACGCTTCCCCGCCGACCGGATCCTCGCCGAGGAGGGCGGCGGGCGCCCGGGTGCGCCCGGGGCCCGGCGCACCTGGCTGGTCGACCCGCTGGACGGCAGCAACAACGTGGTGATCGGCCTGCCCGCCTACGTGGTCGGCATCGCACTGTGCGTGGACGACGAGCCGGTGCTCGGGGTGGTGCACGACCCGGTGGCCGGCCGCACCTGGCGCGCGGTGCACGGCGCCGGGGCGTACGGCCCGGCCGGGCGGCTGCGGACCCCGCGGCGCCCGGCCGCCGCCGCCCGCCCGGTGATCGGCTGGACCCAGGGCCACGGCCTGGCGCCCGGCGACCCGGTGGCGAAGGCGCTCAAGGACGGCCTGGAGAGCGGTGCGCGCCGGGTGCTCCAGCTGTGGGCGCCGCTGCTCACCTGGTCGCTGCTGGCCTGCGGGCTGATCGACGGCTTCGTCGGCTACCGGGCGGAGGAGATCGACCTGCCGGCCGGCGTCCTGCTCGCCACCGAGGCCGGCGTGGAGGTGCGCGCGCTGGACGGCGGACCCTTCGTCCCCCGGATCGGGCGGCCGGACACCGACCGCGGCTACGTCGCCGCCCGCCCCGAGGTGCTGCCGTACCTGCTCGGGCTCGTCGCCGGCGCCGCGCCGGGGTAGGGCCGCGCGGGGGTAGGGCCGCCCGGGCCGAGCCCGGCCGGGCTCATCCGGTCAGGGCCAGCGCCGCCGTCGCCAGCGCCACCGCGCCGACCGCCAGCACCGCGCTGGTCGCCGCCACCCCGCGCAACGGCACCCGCAGGCCCGCCGAGCGGCAGCGCTCGTACCAGAGCAGGGTCGCCAGCGAGGCCCACGGGGTCACCAGCGGGCCGACGTTGGTGCCGATCAGCAGGGCGAGCAGCTGGGTGTGGTTGCCCTCCGGCACCGCGGCCTCGCCCGCCAGGTACACCGGCAGGTTGTTCAGCAGGTTCGACAGGCCCGCGCCGACCGCCGAGGCCCGGAAGAGGCCGAGCGTGCCGCCGTCGGCGCCGACGGCGTCGGCCAGCAGCCGGTGCAGCCCGTGCGCGTCCACGGTCTGCACCACCAGGAACATGCCGGGCACCATCACCAGCAGCCGCCACGGCACCAGCGAGGGCCGCAGCGCCTGCGGGCGGCGCACCGCGAACGCCGCGACCACCACCGCCGCGGCCGCCCCCGAGGCGGCCCACAGCGGGACGACCGCCGCCAGGCTGGCCGCCAGGAACCCGGTGCAGGCCAGCGCGCAGATCCGGAACAGCACCCGGTCCCCGGGCCGGTGCGGCTCGGGCGGGGTGTAGACGGCCGCGCCGCGCCGTCCGCGCCGCCAGTAGAAGCCCCACAGGCAGGCCATGGTGACCAGCAGGGCGGCGAGCTGCGGCGCCCACATGGCACGGGCCAGGCCGGCGGGGGAGAGCGCGACCCGGTCGGCGGCCAGCAGATTGGTGAGGTTGGAGACCGGCAGCAGCAGGCTCGCCGTGTTGGCCAGCCAGACCGTGGTCATCGCCAGCGGCAGCGGGGCGATGCCCACCCGGGCGGCCAGCGCCAGCATGACCGGGGTGAGCAGCACCGCGGTGGTGTCCAGGTTGAGCACCGTGGTGGTGAGCGCGGCGAAGGCGACGCACAGCAGGAACAGCGCGGGGTAGCTGCCCCGGCCGGCCCGCGCCACCCAGGCCGCCACCACGTCGAACACCCCGGCGGCGCTCGTCAGTTCGGCGAGCACGATCACCGAGCCGAGGAACGCCAGCAGGGGGGCGATCCGTTCGACGGCCGCCCCGGCGGAGTCCGTCGGCAGCAGACCGGTGGCGAGGAGGAGCAGGCCGCAGGCGAGGAGCCCCGCGGCCAGCAGGTCCAGGGGGTGAAGCCGCTTGGCGGCGGCGGGCCAGTACGCGAACACGGACGTCAGGGTCGCACACGAGGGGTGGCCGGTCGAGGCCGAGGGTCGCACGGAAGGACGCCGTCCGTTCACACGTACGGCGGGCCGCGTCCGGAAACCACCCGGATCCGTTGCGGCGAAAGAGGGTTGAGCCGGTCCGGATCGGTCATAAGCTCCTCCCATGGGGGCTCTTGACGCGACCCCGGGTGGCCCCGGGCCGATCGACTTCTTCATCAGCTACTCGCCGGCCGACGAACGCTGGGCGGCCTGGATCGCCTGGACGCTGGAGGAGGCGGGCTACCGCGCCCTGCTCCAGGCCTGGGACTTCGTACCCGGCACCAACTTCGTCGACTTCATGGACCGCGGCGTGACCGAGTCCGCCGCCGTCATCGCACTGCTCTCGCGCAACTACGAGCGTTCGCGCTACGGCCGGATGGAGTGGCAGGCCGCCCTGCGGGCCGACCCCGACGCCCCGGAACGGCGGCTGCTGACCGTCCGGATCGAGGACATCCCGGTGGACGGCCTGCTCGCCACCCTCACCTACATCGACCTCGTCGGCGTGACCGAACCCGCCCGCGCCCGTGACCTGCTGCTCACCCGGGTCGGCCAGGCGCTGGAAGGCCGGGCCCGGCCCGACCTCGTCCCCGGCTACCCCGGCAACGGCAACGGCAGTGGCAGCGGCAACGGCAGTGGCAACGGCAACAGCCACAACAACGGCGGCACCGGCCCCGGCCCCGCCGGCCCCCCGCCCGGAGGCCCGCTCCAGGCCCAGAACCCCGTCCCCGCCCCGCGCCAGGCCGCCGGCACCGGCCGCGCCGGACGCCGCCGCCCCACCGTCCGGCCCGAATACCCCCAGGCCGCCGCCCGCCCCGGCGGACGCGAGGCCGTCACCGTCCTCCACCTCGCCGGCCCCGCCTTCGGCAGCGGCCACGACCCCGTCGCCCTCCAGGCCGCCATCTGGGGCGACCTCGTCGAACTCGCCGACGCCGGCGCCCCCGCCCCCGAACTCGTCGTCGTCACCGGCGACCTCACCGCCTCCGGCAGCCCCCGCGAATGCGAGCAGGCCCTCACCTTCCTCACCGGCATCCGCGCCCTGCTCGGCCTCGAACCGCACCGCGTCGCCGTCCTGCCCGGCGGCCAGGACGTCAGCCAGGCCGCCTCCCGCGCCTACTTCGCCACCTGCGAAGCCGACGAACTGCGCCCCGCCCCGCCCTACTGGCCCAAATGGCGCCACTACGCCCGCCTCTTCCAGGAGTTCTACCAGGGCCTGGACATCGTCTTCGACAGCGCCCAGCCCTGGACCCTCTTCCCCGTCCCCGAACTCGGCACCGTCGTCGCCGCCCTCAACTCCTCCATGGCCTGGACCCACCGGCCCGAGGACCACTACGGCTGGCTCGGCCCCGAACAGGCCGCCTGGTTCGCCCAGGCACTGCGCCCCTACGAGAACGACGGCTGGCTGCGGATCGGCGCCGTACGCCACCCGGTCACCCCGGGCTCCGGCGCACGCCCCGCCGACCCCGCCCCCGCCCGCGCCCCCCACGACCCGGCCACCGCACCCCTGCGCGACGCCGACCGGTTCACCCGCCTCACCGCACCCCGCCTCCACCTGCTGCTCCACGGCCCCGGCGACGGCCGCACCACCCCGCTCGCCCTCACCACCTCCGCCGGCGACCTGCCCCTGCTCGCCGCCGCCGCCCCCGGCGCCCACCACCTGCTGCGGCTCACCCGCGACGGCCTCACCCGCTGGCCCGCCCCCGCCACCGGACACCAACGCCTCACCATCCCCTGGCGCCGCGCCGCCCGCGCCTTCCCCGCCCCCGAACCCGCCCCCCAGGCCGGCCCGCCACAACTCGACGAGGTCCGCGAACCCGCCGCCACCGACCACGAGGCCCGCGCCCTCGCCACCCCCGAGGAAGCCCTCCTCGCCCGGGTCGCCGAAGTCTGCCGCACCCGCCACCCCGGCGCCCAGATCCGCCCCGTCGCCGGCACCACCGCCCAACTCTTCGTCACCTGGGCCGAATCCGGACTGGTCCGCCAGCAACGCGTCGCCGCCTGCGTCGGCACCCCCACCGAGGAAGAGGTCGAACGCTTCGCCGACGCGGTGCACGCCGACGGCACCACCCTCGACGCCGAACTCGTCCACGACGGCCCCCCGCCCGCACGCGAACTGCGCGACCGCGCCCGCCGCCGCGGCGTCAGGCTGCGCAGCTTCCTGGAGTTCCAGGGCCTGCTCGACCTGCGCGGCCACGTCGCCGCCCAGACCGAACGCCTCGCCACCGACAGCCAGTACCACCCCGGCCTCTACCTGCCCCAGCGCTACCGCGACGCCGAACGCCCCGGCGCCGAGGAACGCGACGGCCTCGTCGAGGAACTGCTGCGCCTCCTCGACTCCGACCACGGCCGCTTCGTCCTGCTCCTCGGCGACTTCGGCCGCGGCAAGACCTTCGCCCTGCGCGAGCTCGCCCGCCGGCTGCCCGCCGAACTCCCGCACCTGTCCCCGCTGTTCATCGAACTCAGCGCACTCGACAAGGCCCACTCGCTGGACGGCCTGGTCGCCGCCCACCTCACCGAACACGGCATCGACACCCTCGACCTGCGCGCCTTCCGCTACATGCTGCGCCAGGGCCGCATCGTCCTGCTCTTCGACGGCTTCGACGAACTCGTCAACCGCGTCAGCTACGAACGCGCCGCCGACCACCTCCAGGTCCTCCTCGACGCCGCCGTCGACAACGCCAAGATCGTCGTCACCAGCCGCACCCAGCACTTCAGCTCCCACGAACAGGTCCTCACCGCACTCGGCGAACGCGTCGGCCTGCTCCCGCAACGCCGCCTCATCGCCGTCCAGGACTTCACCCCCCACCAGATCCGCGGCTACCTCGGCAACCGCTACGGCGACCAGGAGGCCGCCGACCGCCGCATGCGCCTGCTCGAAGGCATCCCCGACCTCCTCGCCCTGTGCCGCAACCCCCGCCTGCTCAGCTTCGTCGCCGACCTCGACCACGACCGGCTGCGCGCCGTCGCCGGCGCCGGCCGCGCACTCAGCGCCGCCGGCCTCTACCAGGAAGTCTTCACCGCCTGGCTGCGCTTCGAGGAACAACGCGGCCACGGCGGCCCCGGCGCCGCCCCCGGCCTGCACCTCGACCAGCTCTGGCAGGCCGTCACCCTGCTCGCGCTGCGCCTGTGGGAGAGCGGCCGCACCTCCATCCCGCTCGACGAGATCGTCGACATCGCCGGCGTCCTCAGCGGCCTCGCCGAGAACCGCATGCCCACCCCGCAGGTCGCCCACGCCGTCGGCTCCGGCAGCCTCCTGGTCCGCTCCGACGAAGGCATGTTCCACTTCATCCACGGCTCCGTGGTCGAATGGCTGGTCGCCCGCGCCGCCGCCGAGGCACTGCGGGGCGGCGACGCCACCCTGCTCGCCCGCGGCCCGCTCAGCCGCCTCGCCGTCGAGTTCCTCTGCGACCTCGCCGACCACCACGTCTGCCAGCAGTGGGCCCGCTCCGTCCTGGACGCCGCCGAACCCGCCACCGAAGCCGCCCGGCTCAACGCCGTCAAGGTCCTCGACCGCCTCCGGGTGCCCGCCCACACCGACCTGCGCGGCGCCACCCTCGCCGGCGAGGACCTCTCCCACCGCGACCTGTCCGGCGTCGACCTCTTCGGCGCCGACCTGCGCGGCGCCCGGCTGCTCGGCGCCAACCTCTCCGGCGCCGACCTGCGCGGCGCCCGCCTCGCCGGCGCCCGCCTCGACTCCGCCGACCTCTCCGGCGCCGACCTGCGCTTCGCCGACCTGCACGGCGCCCGGCTGATCCGCACCGACCTGCGCGGCACCAAACTGCGCGGCAGCCGCTGGCAGCGCGCCGCCCTCATCTCCGCCGTCACCGACGACAACGTGCTCGCCGCCCCCGAACTGCGCGCCGCCGCCATCGCCCCCGGCCTGCCCGTCGAGGCCGGCTTCAGCCCCTCCGAGGTCGGCGTCCCCTACGGCTTCGACGTCCGCTCCACCCGCCTGCCCGAACCCGTCGCCTTCAGCCGCGACGGCCACCTGCTCGCCGTCGGCTCCGAGGACGGCAGCGTCCTCGTCTGCGACGCCGTCACCGGCACCGCGCTGCGCACCCTCAAGGACCACATCGGACGCGTCTACGCCGTCAAGTTCGCCGGCGACACCCTCGCCACCGGCAGCGCCGACGGCACCGTCCGGCTCTGGGACCCCGTCTCCGGCGAATGCCGCCACCGCCTCGACGTCCACCCCGGCGGCGTCTGGCCGGTCTCCCTCGCCCCCGACGGCCGGATGGTCGCCACCGGCGACCTCAACGGCGTCGTCACCCTCTGGGACACCGCCACCGGCGAACCCCTCCACCACCTGCCCGGCCACGCCGCACCCGTCTACACCGCCGTGTTCAACCCCGACGGCACCATGATCGTCACCGGGGACCAGGGCGGCGGCGCCCGGCTGTGGTCGACCGCCCACGGCCGCCGCCTCGCCGTCCTGCCCGGCCACCGCGGCACCGTCTACCGCTCCGCGTTCAGCCCCGACGGCACCCTGATCGCCACCGCCGACGGCGGACCCGACGACGGCACCGGCGGCACCGTGCGCATCTGGGAGGCGGCCGGCCGCCGGCTGCGCCACAGCATGCCCGGCCACACCGGACGCATCTACACCCTCGCCTTCCACCCCGACGGCGACCTGCTCGCCAGCGGCGACACCGAAGGCGAGATCCGCTTCTGGAACCCCCTCGACGGCACCCCCGCCGGCCGGGCCGAGGACTCCACCGGCAAGATCTACCAGGTCACCTTCGACGAGGCCGGCACCCGCTTCGCGGCCAGCGACAGCGACGGCGGCGTCCGCGTCTGGCGGGTCGGCGCCGCCGAGGGCACCGGCACTGTCGGGGTGACCGGCGGCCGCGAGATCGTGCCACTGCGCCGCCAGCCGCCCGAGCACCGCGGCTCGGTGTGGGCCTGCCGCTTCCGGCCCGGCGCCGGCCGCGGCGGCGCCGAGAGCGACCCGCTGCTCGTCACCGGCGGCAACGACGGCCGGGTCCGGCTCTGGGACCCCTCCAGCGGTCGCAGCCGCCAACTCCTGCGCGGCCACGGCCGGCGGATCGGCTCGCTCACCTTCAGCGGAGACGGCACCCTGCTCGCCGCCGGCGGCAACGACGGCGCGGTCCGGCTCTGGGAACCCTCCACCGGCCGCCGGCTGCGCGAACTGTCCGGCCGCAGCAGCCGGCTGGTCTCCGCCGTGTTCAGCCCCGAGGAAGCCGTGCTGGCCACCGCCACCAACGACGGCGACCTGTGCCTGTGGAACGCCCGCACCGGCGAGTACCTGCGCGAGATGGACGTCGAGACCGAACACGTCTGGGCGGAGGCGTTCAGCGCCGACGGCGTCCTGGTCGCCACCGCCAACGACGACGACACCGTCCGCATCTGGTACCGCCGCACCGGCGCCCACCTCACCACCCTGCGCGAACACCGCGGCCGGGTCCGCTCCATCGCCTTCAGCCCGGACGGGCGGCAGCTGCTCACCGGCTGCGACGACGCCAAGGTGCGCATCTCCGACATCGCCGGCGGGCGGGTCGAGGCCGAACTCGACGGCCACACCGACCGGGTGTACGCCGTCGCACCCTCGCCCGACAGCACCTGGCTGGCCAGCGTCTCCTGGGACGGCACCGCGATCATCTGGGCCGGGCGCGCCGTGCGCCACCGCCTCACCGGCCACGTCGGCCGGCTGTGGACCGCCGCCGCCCACCCCCGCCGCCCGCTGCTCGCCACCGCCGGCGACGACCGGGTGGTGCGGATCTGGGACCCGGTCGCCGGCACCGAGCTCGCCGGTCTGCGCGGCCACACCGGCCGGATCCTCGCCGTCACCTTCAGCCCGGACGGCTCACTGCTCGCCAGCGGCGGCGAGGACGGCACGGTCCGCCTCTGGCGCGTTCCCGCCGACGGCAGCCCCACCCCCCTCGCGACCCTCCTCGGCGCTCCCGACGGCTGGGCCACCCTGCTGCCCTCCGGTGCCTACAAGTGCGAGGGCGACGTGGCCGGCGAGTTCTGGCACGCCGTCGGCATGTGCCGCTTCGAGCCCGGCGAACTCGACTCCCACCTGCCCGGCGTCCACCGCCTCCCCCCGGAGGCCCAGCTGTAGCCGGGGCCGGCGGGCGGTCCTGTCCGGTCGTCGTGGAGCGGTGGTACGACGGAGGGCCCCGCCGGACGCACACCGGCGGGGCCCTCGTGTTCGGGTGGTGCTAGGCGTTCTGTGCACCGCTAGATGTTCTGTGCGGTGCTGGGTGTTCTGTGCGGTGCCAGGTGTGGCACCCGGTGCTAGGTGTGCTGCCCGGTGCTACTGGTACTGGACGGAGAGGGTGACCCCGGCGAAGTCCTGCTGCGCGGCGAGGCTGAAGTAGACCCAGCCGGAGGGCGGGTTGGTGATGGTCAGCGTCTCGCCGTTGCCGGCGTTGGTGGACTTGGCCAGCGCGTTGCCGGTGGTGGCCCAGGTGGAGCCGCCGTAGTAGAGGTCGGCGTTGCCGGTGCCGCCGCTGCTGGTGAGGGTCAGCTGCTTGACGCCGGCCGGCAGGTTGACGAAGTGGTAGCTGTAGTTGCCGGTGGTGGCGGTGAGGTTGTCACGGCGGCAGTTGTTGTCGAACTGGCGCGGGTCGGCGATGGTGCAGACCGGGGTGGTCGGGGTGACCGGACCGGTGGGCGCCTCCGGCAGCGGGCCGCAGTCGTTGGTGGCGCACTTGGTCAGCCAGGCGTCGAAGCCGGCGTCGTAACGGGTGCCGATGGTCTGCTTCAGGATGGTGCGGGCGCCGTTCCAGTCACCGGCGCGGTACTTGGTGAGGATGGCGTCCATGTCGGAGCGGTGCTCCTGGAGCATGTAGCGCGTGGCCAGCCAGCCCCAGCGGTAGACGCGGTTGGAGTTCTCGTCGGCATCGGCGGTCTGGCCGTAGACGGTGTCGAACAGCTCGCTGAGCTTGTAGGTCTTCTTGGCCGCCTCGTTGATCGCGTCGGTGTTGCGCTCGTTGCGGTAGCCGTAGGAGATGTTCTCCGCGATGCCCTCGACCCACCAGATGGTCGGGGTGGTCTGGCTGGCCTCGAAGTCGCCGGCCATGTTGTAGCGGCCGTCGAGGTAGTGGGTGTACTCGTGGTTGAGGTTCCAGATCGAGAACGACGGCCGCAGCCAGGACGCCTCGTGGGCGATGAAGCGCGCCTGGTTGCCGGGCACCGCGGGGTTGCCCTCCTCGTACATGCCGCCGTTGTCGACGTCGATGTCGTAGAAGGCCCAGGCGTACAGCGAGTACTGGTCGTAGTCGTCGAAGGCGACGACCTCCAAGTTGGTGTTCACGTCGCCCGGGATGGCGCCCTTGTCACCGATGATCTTGTGGAAGTAGGCGTCCTGGTTGATCAGGCTGGTGCAGGTGCTGTCCAGCTGGCCGGGCGACATGTCCTGGGCCTTGATCTTCAGGCCGTCGTTGCAGACGCGCTGGATCGGCAGGATCACCGGCATGAGGCGGGTGCCGAGGTCGCAGATGCCGTAGGCCGCGCAGTTGCCCTTGTCGAACTGGCGGGTGGCCCAGCCCAGGTTCATGGTGATCGGGGCGGTGGGGCCGACGTTCGGGTAGCGGTTGATCAGGTCCTTGAGGACCGGCCGCAGCGAGGTCCTGAGCTCCGGCACCTGCAAGGCGTAGCCGAGGTAGCGGCCGATGTTGCTGACGACGTCCCAGCGGTTGAGCTGCGAGTCGTTGCGGGTGATGAAGCCGGACCAGGTGGTGAGCAGGGAGGGGTCGGCCTTGAGGGCGGCCTTCCAGCCCGCGGCGTCGGTCTTGGACTCGTAGGCGTCCTTGAGGACCCAGTCGAACTCCGCCGCGGCGTTGGTCATCTGGGCGGGCCAGCTGCCGTTGTAGGCGGAGAGCAGCCACTTGAACACGCCGGCCTCGCGGCCGAGGGTGTCGCTCTGGCCGATCACCTTGACGACCTCGACGAGGAGCGCGCCGTTGGCGTCGGTGACGTCCTTGCCGTGCGGGGAGGCGAAGAAGGCGTCCAGCGCGGCGCCGGTCGCGCCGTTCACCGACGGGCTGTAGGCGCCGACGCCGGCCGGGTACTTCCACTGCACGTAGTAGCCGGCGCGCAGGAACAGGACCAGCTGGCCGATGTTGGTGCTGTTGTCGCCCGGGTAGGCGGGGGAGGCGTCGCGCAGGGCGTTGGCGACGGTCACCATGTTGGCCTCGCGGAAGGCCTTCACGCTGTCGCCGGTGAGGTTGAACAGCGGGTAGGTACAGTCGACCCGCGGCAGGGCCTTGAGCTGCTGGATCAGCGCGCTGCCCGTGGCGTTGATCACTCCGGAGAGGTCGGGACAGGGGTCGGCGGCGGCGGCTGAGAAGCCCTTGGCGGCCTTGGCCGGCGCGGTGGCCGGGGCGGCCGGCGGGGTGTTCGCCTCGGCGCCGTCCTGGGCGGAGAGCTTGAAGGGGCTGGTGCTCCTGGCGTCGGGCGACTTGGGCACCGGGATGGAGCGCGGCGTCGACGAGGCGGCGCTGGTGCCCGCCGGGGCCGTGGCGCCGACGGGGGCGGCCTGGCTCTGCGGGGTGAACAGCCCGAGGGCGATGAAGAAGGCGGCGCCGAGCGCGGGGAGCCTGCGCGCGGTGGCCGTTGATATCCGGGAGGGACGCATCTGTGGGGGCCTCCGGGGCCGTTCGGGGCCGCGGTATGGGGGGCGCGGCCTCTCGATGTGTGACATGTAAAATGGCACACGTCACAGTGCCCCGGGAAGGCCCCGGACTGAAAATCTGATCGCCGCAACCGAAACGTTGTCAGGCGGCCCGCCGCACCGCCGGGGTGAGCGCCGCGAACTCCAGCGGCGCCGACGGGTCGACCGACAGGTCCGCCGGGGCCGGTGCGGCGCCCGCGCGCACCAGCAGGTCGCCGACGGCCGCGATCATCGCCCCGTTGTCCGTGCACAGCCGCAGCGGGGGCACCCGCAGCGCGATCCCGGCCGAGGCGCAGCGCCGCTCGGCCAGCTCCCGCACCCGCGAGTTGGCGGCCACCCCGCCGACCACCACCAGCGTGCCGATCCCGTGGTCCAGGCAGGCCCTGACGGCCTTGCGGGTCAGCACGTCGGCGATCGCCTCCTGGAGCGCGGCGGCCGCGTCCGGGACGTGCGGCTCGGCGCCGGCCGCCCGCTGCGCCTCCACCCAGCGGGCGGCGGCGGTCTTGAGGCCGGAGAAGGAGAAGGCGTACGGGGGGTCGGCCGGGCCGCTCAAGGGGCGCGGGAAGCGCACCGCGCGCCGGTCGCCCTCGCGGGCGGCCCGGTCGATGGCGGGCCCGCCGGGGTAGGGCAGGCGCAGGATCCGGGCGACCTTGTCGAAGCACTCGCCGGCCGCGTCGTCCAGGGTGTCGCCGAGGTGGACGATCGGATCGCGGGCCAGGTCGCGCACCAGCAGCAGCGAGGTGTGGCCGCCGGAGACGATGAGGACCACGCAGGGGTCGGGCAGCGGCCCGCCGTCCAGCGTCGCGGCGGCCACGTGTCCGGCCAGGTGGTGCACGCCGTAGAGCGGGACGCCGAGCGAGAAGGCGTACGCCTTGGCCGCCGCCACGCCGACCTGGAGCGCCCCGGCCAGGCCCGGACCGGTCGTCACCGCGACGGCGCCGACGTCGGCGAGGGTGAGCCCGGCCCGGTCCAGTGCCTCGCCGACCACCGGTGCCATCGCGTGCAGGTGCGCCCGCGAGGCGATCTCGGGCACCACGCCGCCGTAGCGGGCGTGCTCGTCCATCGAGGAGGCCACCGCCTGCCCGAGCAGCACGCTGCCGCGCACCAGGCCCGCGCCGGTCTCGTCGCAGGACGACTCGATGCCCAGCACCACCGGCGTGTCGGTCATGGTCACTCACCCTTGTCGCTCATTACAGAGGCCGACGACCATTGTGCCCGACTCGCCGTGGGGAATATGCAGGAGCCCCTTGTGCGTTCCTGCAACTCATACGCAATAGTGTTGACCCGGCACGATCGTCACGTTGAACTCGCCGAAAGGGGCCGTGTCCTGATGGGCACCTACTCGCTTCCCGACCTGCCGTACGACTACTCCGCGCTGGAGCGCGCGATGTCCGCGGAAATCCTGGAGCTGCACCACTCCAAGCACCACGCCGCGTACGTCAAGGGCGCCAACGACACCCTGGAGCAGCTGGCCGAGGCGCGCGACAAGGAGCAGTTCGGCGGTCTGGTGGGCCTGCAGAAGACCTTCGCCTTCCACCTCTCCGGCCACGTGCTGCACTCGCTGTTCTGGCAGAACCTCTCCCCGGAGGGCGGCGACCGTCCCGAGGGCGAGCTGGCCGACGCCATCACCGAGCACTTCGGCAGCTTCGAGGCCTTCAAGAAGCAGCTCACCAACGCCACCACCGGCGTCCAGGGCTCGGGCTGGGGCATCCTCTCCTGGGAGCCGCTCGGCGGCCGCCTGATCGTCGAGCAGGTCTACGACCACCACGGCAACGTCGGCCAGGGCACCACCCCGCTGCTCGCCTTCGACGCCTGGGAGCACGCCTACTACCTGCAGTACAAGAACGTCCGCCCGGACTACGTCACCCGCCTGTGGGACGTCGTCAACTGGCAGGACGTCTCGGCCCGCTTCGCGGACGCCAAGCGCGCCTGACCCCTGCTGCAGGGTGAAGCACCCGCACACGCCTGACCCAGGGCAGGGCAGGTAGCGGAGGGCTCCCGGCCGGTGCGCACCGGCCGGGAGCCTCTCATCCGCTCGCCACCGGGATGGGCTGTCCGTCCAACACTCCTTCGCGTTGGCCCGCTCGGCGAGCTTCACCAGCTCCGGCGGTGCGCTAGGACCGGCGACGATGAGCTCGCGGATCGTGGCCCGAGCCGCCAGGTGGCTTCGGATGCTCTCCGGTGCCAGTTCCTCGGCCCGGAGGAGGCAGTCGATGGGTGGGCGACCCGGACGCCGAACGCCTGCCGCTCTTCAGGATCTACCGGGCAGCCGCGCCGTCGGACGTGCCGTTGCCGGAGATCTCGTCCAGGAACGTCACCTCGAACGATTCTCGGTGACGGCTCCGCTCGGCCAGGAGCCGGCGTGCGTGGGGCTGGCGTTCGTGCCGCTCGAACGCTGCGCGGTCC
Source organism: Kitasatospora sp. NPDC015120 (assembly GCF_043080305.1). Taxonomy (NCBI): domain Bacteria; kingdom Bacillati; phylum Actinomycetota; class Actinomycetes; order Kitasatosporales; family Streptomycetaceae; genus Kitasatospora; species Kitasatospora sp. NPDC015120. Next base: position 342,206 of record NZ_JBIBVJ010000006.1, read on the forward strand.
GCGAACAACTCACAAAAGATCAACGTTGAGCTCGTTCGGTACTGCGTGGTTGGCAGAGACGAGGGGGCTCGGCTCCTTGGCGCGGATTCCTTCGAGAGCTTCCGCCGCCAGTCGATCGAAGGCGCGCGCTGCTGCCGCGTCGTGGGCGACGAAGCGCACGACAGGACCGAATCCCGCGGCTCACGCGGCCTTCTGGCGAGCGACCTCCCGGGTGCGTTGGAGGAGCTGGCGGACCGCGCGGGTGGAGAGGTGCGCTGGGAGAGCATTGTTCAGGGCGCGGAAATGCTCGTCGCCACGGACAGAACTGATCGTGACGTAGTCGTCCAGGAAGGCGTCCCAGGTGGTGCAGGCGGCCTCGATGTGCCCGAGTTCCATCTGACGACGGGCCAACAGACCGGTCCCGTGCACGCGGCCCTGCTTCTCGTTGGCGGGGCGGGTTCGGTTGGACAGCTGGAGTTCTTTGATGGCTCCTGGGAGGTCACCGAGTTCGTACAGCACGTGCGAGACGTGGAAGTGGTAGGCGGCCTGGTCGTAGCCGCCGACGGCGTCGTTGCGACCCTCGGCCCGGGCCAGCGCGGTCTCGGTCTCGGCGAGGCGCGCGAAGGCCTGCCGCTGGTCCTTCACCATGGCAGCGCCATGCGCCTGTTGGCCGGTGAGGAAGGCCCGCAGTCGCGGACCGGAGGCCGGAGCGGCTTCGGCGGCCGAGTCGGCCAGCTCCAGCGTCTTCGGACCGTGGCCGAGGTTGGACGCCTGGAGCGCCATGCCGCGCAAGGTGCGGCAGTACGTCACATGGTCCTGGGCCTCACGTGCGAGCTTGAGGGCCTGGATGTAGTACCTCTGTCCGAGACCGTGGGCAGTCTCATACATCGCCATCCAGCCGGTGAGGTACGTCAGATCGGCTGCGGCCGACAGCAGTTCGGCTTTCACCTCCGTGGGGCCGGACGCTTGGAGCCAGGGTCCGACCGAGTTGACCAGGAACGCCGCCGCCATCGGGCGGGCGTGGGCGGCGCCGAGTTCGTCGAGAATGCCGGCGATCCGGTCCGTCATCGTCCGGACGGTCTCGGCCTCGGCCTTGCCGACGCGCACGGTGCGGCCTGCAGCGGCATGGGTGATCCGCTCGGCGGTGTCGTCGAACACCGGCAGCGTCAGGGCGAGCGAGTAGAGTCCGGAGGCGAGCACACCGCGGCGGGACGGGTCCATGTCGGCCTTTCCGATCGACATCAGGTCGGACAACACTCCTCGGCTGTCCGCCGGCCCGGCATCGGGCCGGAAGCCCGTCTCCTCGGGTGTCACCGGTCGTCCGAGCCGACGCGAGAACGTCTCCCGGACGACTTCCTGTACGTCGGCCCGAGGCCGAGTACCGGAGAGCCAGTGCGAGATCGCCGACTTGTCGTAGTTCAGTCGGAGTCTCGCCTCACTCCCGGTGCGATTCACGGCCCGGGCAAGCTGGTCGTTGCCCCACTTTGCCTGCTGCATGAGTGCGGCAAGTTCGGTGTTCGGTGTGCGCTGTCGGTGGGCCATCGCGATCCCGTCCTTCGTTCAACCGGTTCAACGCCTGGACCAGCTTCGCCGGTTCTCCCGGCCGGTGTACCCGCGTTGACTTGATGTCAGCCATTCGGACGGTGGTGGTGAAAGCCGAACGATGCGGCATGGTGCTGAATTGTCGACTCGCGACCAGATGGAGACCCAGTGATCGTCAGTCCGCTCAACACTGCGCGATTTCCGGTTCCGTTGGAATGGGGGATGCCGCCGGGGCCGGAGGCGGTGCCGGGGGCGCGGTGGCTGGTGGGGGCGATCGTGCGGGAGTGGGGGGTGCCGCTCTCGGCCGAGGCCTTCGAGGACCTGGAGCTGTGCGCAAGTGAAGTGATCGCCAATGCGTTGCTTCATGTCAACGACCGGTGTGTCGTGACCGTGCTGCGGCGGTCGGGGCGGCTTCGGGTGGAGGTGGCCGACCGGTGCCCCGCGCTCCCGCGGCGGGAGCGCCGGGCCGAAGCGACCGGCGGGCGGGGGCTGGTGCTGGTGGAGGCGCTGGCCGAGGCTTGGGGGTGGTGTCCACAACAGGACGGCAAGGTGGTGTGGTTCGAGTTCCCCGAACAACACGAAGCGCCGTGCCCCACGCACGGGTGGGGCACGGCGCCGGGTCTCGCGGCGGCGTAGCGGCTCAGCTCAGGCCGAAGGCGTCCAGGATGCGGTCCGCCGCGAGGGTGGCGGTGAGTTCGCCGTCGCGCACCCGCCGCTCCAGGTCCGGGACGAGGCGGACCACGTCCGGGTGGGCGTGCAGCCGGGCGAGCAGCTGGTCGTGCACCATCGCCCAGGTCCACTCCACCTGCTGCTCGCGCCGCTTGGCGGCCAGCGCGCCGGTCGCGTCCAGCACCTTGCGGTGCTGCTGGAGCCGCTCCCAGACGGTGTCCAGACCGGCGCCGTCGCGCCCGGAGCAGGTCAGCACCGGCGGCGTCCACGGGGCGTCCGGGGCCTGGAGCAGCCGCAGCGCGCCCGCCAGCTCCCGGGCGGCGCCCTTGGCGTCCCTCTCGTGCGGGCCGTCCGCCTTGTTGACCGCGATGACGTCGGCGAGCTCCAGCACGCCCTTCTTGATGCCCTGCAGCTGGTCCCCGGTGCGGGCCAGCGACAGCAGCAGGAAGGAGTCGACCATCCCCGCCACCGTGGTCTCCGACTGGCCGACGCCGACCGTCTCCACCAGCACCACGTCGTAGCCGGCCGCCTCCATCACCAGCATCGACTCCCGGGTGGCCTTGGCCACCCCGCCGAGCGTGCCGGAGGTCGGTGACGGCCGGACGAACGCGTGCGGGTCGACCGCCAGCCGCTCCATCCGGGTCTTGTCGCCCAGGATCGAGCCTCCGGTGCGGCTGGACGTCGGGTCGACGGCCAGCACCGCGACCCGGTGCCCGAGCCCGGTGAGCATGGTGCCGAAGGAGTCGATGAAAGTCGACTTGCCGACTCCGGGCACCCCGGTGATGCCCACCCGCACCGCACCGCCCGCGTGCGGCAGCAGCATCGTCAGCAGCTGCTGCGCCAGCGCGCGGTGGTCCGGCCGGGTGGACTCGACGAGGGTGATGGCCCGCGCGATGTACGCGCGCGAGCCCTCCCGCACACCCGTCGCGTAACTGTCGAGGTCGATCGTCCGGGGCGCCATCCGCTCAGCGCCTCAGAGCTCGTGGCCGAGGCCGGCGGCGAGCGACTTCAGCAGGTCGTAGGCGGCCTCCGGGATCACCGTGCCGGGCGGGAAGACCGCCGCGGCGCCCGCCTCGTACAGCGCGTCGAAGTCCTGCGGGGGGATCACCCCGCCGACCACGATGGTGATGTCCTCCCGGCCCGCCTCGGCCAGCTCGGCGCGCAGCGCGGGCACCAGGGTGAGGTGACCGGCGGCCAGCGAGGAGACGCCGACGATGTGGACGTCCGCCTCGACGGCCTGGCGGGCCACCTCGGCCGGGGTCTGGAACAGCGGGCCGACGTCCACGGTGAAGCCCAGGTCGGCGAAGGCGGTGGCGATCACCTTCTGGCCGCGGTCGTGGCCGTCCTGGCCCATCTTGGCGACCAGGATGCGCGGTCGGCGGCCCTCGGCCTGCTCGAACCGCTCGACCAGCTCCCGGGTGCGCTGCAGGGGGGCCGACGGGCCCGCTTCGTCTCGGTACACACCCGAGATGGTACGGATCTGGCCGGAGTGGCGGCCGTACACCTTCTCCAGGGCGTCCGAGATCTCGCCGACGGTGGCCTTGGCGCGGGCCGCGTTCACCGCCAGGTGCAGCAGGTTGCCGTCCAGCAAACCGCCGCGCGCGGGCCCGGCCCCGGCGGCCCGGGTCAGCGCGTCCAGCGCGGCGCGGGTGGCGGACTCGTCGCGCTCCTCGCGCAGCCGGCGCAGCTTCTCGATCTGGCGGGCGCGCACCGCGGAGTTGTCGACCTTGAGCACCTCGATCTGCTCGTCGCTCTCCACCCGGTACTTGTTGACGCCGATCACCGGCTGGCGGCCGGAGTCGATGCGCGCCTGGGTGCGGGCGGCGGCCTCCTCGACGCGCAGCTTGGGGATGCCCGCGTCGATCGCCTTGGCCATGCCGCCGGCCGCCTCGACCTCCTGGATGTGCTGCCAGGCGCGGTTCGCCAGGTCGTTGGTCAGCTTCTCGACGTACGCCGAGCCGCCCCACGGGTCGATGACCCGGCAGGTGCCGGACTCCTGCTGGAGCAGCAGCTGGGTGTTGCGGGCGATCCGGGCGGAGAAGTCGGTCGGCAGCGCCAGCGCCTCGTCCAGCGCGTTGGTGTGCAGCGACTGGGTGTGGCCCTGGGTGGCGGCCATCGCCTCCACGCAGGTGCGGGTGACGTTGTTGAACACGTCCTGCGCGGTGAGCGACCAGCCGGAGGTCTGCGAATGGGTGCGCAGCGACAGCGACTTGGGGTTCTTCGGGTCGAACTGCTTGACCAGCTTGGCCCAGAGCAGCCGGGCCGCGCGCAGCTTGGCGACCTCCATGAAGAAGTTCATGCCGATCGCCCAGAAGAACGACAGCCGCGGGGCGAACGCGTCCACGTCCAGCCCGACGTCCAGCCCGGCCCGCAGGTACTCCACGCCGTCGGCCAGGGTGTAGGCCAGCTCCAGGTCGGCGGTGGCCCCGGCCTCCTGGATGTGGTAGCCGGAGATGGAGATCGAGTTGTACCGGGGCATCTTCTGCGAGGTGTACGCGAAGATGTCCGAGATGATCCGCATCGACGGCTGCGGCGGGTAGATGTAGGTGTTGCGGACCATGAACTCCTTGAGGATGTCGTTCTGGATGGTCCCGGCCAGCTTCTCGGGCGGTACGCCCTGCTCCTCGGCGGCCACGATGTACAGCGCGAGGACGGGCAGCACCGCGCCGTTCATCGTCATCGACACCGACATCCGGTCCAGCGGGATGCCGTCGAACAGCTGGCGCATGTCGTAGATCGAGTCGATCGCCACGCCCGCCATGCCGACGTCGCCGGTGACGCGCGGGTGGTCGCTGTCGTAGCCGCGGTGGGTCGGCAGGTCGAACGCGACCGACAGGCCCTTCTGGCCGGCCGCCAGGTTGCGGCGGTAGAAGGCGTTGGACTCCTCGGCGGTGGAGAAGCCCGCGTACTGGCGCACCGTCCACGGCTGGTTGACGTACATCGTCGGGTACGGGCCGCGCAGGTAGGGGGCGATGCCCGGGTAGGTGCCCAGGAAGTCCAGGCCCGCGAGGTCCTCGGCGGTGTACAGCGGCTTGACGCCGATGCCCTCGGGGGTGTCCCAGAGCTGCTCGTCGACGTCCTTGCCGGTGGCCTCGCGCCAGGCGGCGCGCCACTGGGCGCCGGTGACGCCCGCGGCGGCCTCCGCCGGGGCGTCCGGGGCGGCGCCGTCCAGGGCGACCGTGGTGAAGTCGGGGATCATCGGGCCACTCCGATCGCGTCGGGCACGGCGACCGGCTCGGGCACGTCGAGCTGGTCGAGCAGGGAGGTCAGGACGGCGACCGCGTCGCCGCCGGCGAAGACGAACGCGTCCACGCCCGCGGGCGGCGTCGCGCCCGGCCGCCCGGCCAGCAGCACCTGCCGGGCACCGGCCGCCCGCAGCGCGGCGGCGACGGCCTCGGCGTGCTCGCCGTAGAGCGCGTCGCTGGAGCAGAGGCAGGCCACCGCGGCGCCGCTCGCGGCGAACGCCTCGGCGAACGCCGCGGGTTCGGTGCCCTCGTGGGCGGTGGTGGCGATCCCGCCGGCCTGGAACAGGTTGGCGGCGAAGGTGGTGCGCGCGGTGTGCGCGGCGGCGGTGCCGATCGAGGCCAGGAACAGCGCGGGCCGCGCTCCGGTGGCCGCGAGGTGCGCGTCCGAGCGGTCGCGCAGCGCCTCGAAGGCCTCGGCCCGGCGCACCGTCGGCAGCCCGCCGCCGGGGCCGGCCGGGGCCGGCTCGCGGACCAGCGCCGGTTCGCCGAGGTTCGGGAACTCGCTGACGCCGGTGACCGGTTCGCGCCGCTTGGCGAGCCGCACCGAGCGCTCCGCCCAGGTGGCCGCGATCCGCTCGCCGACCAGGCCCGACTCCAGCGCGGCGCGCTGGCCGCCGGCCCGCTCGATCTCCTGGAACCACGCCCAGGCGGCGTGCGCGAGTTCGTCGGTCAGCCGCTCCACGTACCAGGAGCCGCCGGCCGGGTCGACCACCCGGGCCAGGTGCGACTCCTCCAGCAGGATCGCCTGGGTGTTGCGGGCGATCCGGCGGGCGAAGGCGTCCGGCAGGCCGAGCGCGGCGTCGAACGGCAGCACGGTGACCGCGTCCGCCCCGCCGACACCGGCGGCCAGACAGGCGATCGTGGTGCGCAGCATGTTCACCCACGGGTCGCGGGCGGTCATCATCACCGTGGAGGTGACGGCGTGCTGACGCTGCGCCGAGGCGGCCGGGGAGGCGCCGCAGGCCTGTGCGACCCGGGCCCAGAGACGGCGCGCGGCACGGAACTTGGCGATCGTCAGGAACTGGTCGGCGTCCGCGGCGTAGCGGAACTCCAGCTGGCCGAGCGCGGCGTCCACCGGCAGCCCGGCGCCGGTCAGCGCGCGCAGGTAGGCGACGCCGGTGGCCAGCGAGGCGCCCAGCTCCTGCGTGGGCGAGGCGCCGGCCTCGTGGTACGGCAGCGCGTCGACGGCCAGCGCCCGCAGGCCGGGGAAGCCCTCGGCGCAGCGGGCGGCGAGCGCGGCGGCCTCGGCGAGCAGCGCGTCGGTGCGCGCGGCGTCGCCGGTGCGGGCCTGCAGGCCCAGCGGGTCGGCGCCCAGGGTGCCGGCGGCGGAGCCGGGGGAGACCTCGCGCTCCCGGTACAGCTTGAACAACTGCGCGGCGGCCTCGGGGAATTCGGCGCCCGCGTCGAGCACCACCCCGGCGAGGTCCAGGTAGACGCCGGTGAGCGCCTCGCCCAGGGCGGTGACCGGCAGGCCGTCGCCGCCCAGCTCCAGCCAGAGCGAGCCGCCGCCGTGCTCCAGATCGGCCAGCACCGCTTCGTTGGTGCGGCGCGGATCGGGGTCGCGGTGCCGCTGGCGGACGTCCCAGCCCGCGATCGAGGCGCCCTGCGGGCGGGCGCCGCGCACGAACGGCGGGAAGCCGGGCAGGCCCGGGTCGGCGGGGGCGTCCTCGGCGGTGTACAGCGGGCGGGCGCGCAGCCCGTCCTGGAGGGCGGTGCTGAGCGCGTGCTCGGCCGCTGCGCCGTCCTCGGGCTGCGCCCCCGACTTGCGCAGCACACCCTCGACGAGGGTCTGCCACTGCTCGCGGTGGGCGGCCGGGAACTCGGCGGCCAGGGGAAGCCTTTCGGGCGGGACCGTCATGCCACGCAGGGTAGCGCCCGTGAACGGGGGCGCAGGAGAGGCGGACGGTGTGACCTTTCCCTCGCTCTGCACCCGGTTGCAACGCCGTTGTGCGGTGGGCGGTGCGCGGTGGTCGGCTTGCGGAACAGCGGGCGTCATCAGAAGAAGGGGGGCGGGGCGATCCACGCCCCGCGCACCGGCGAGAACGCCCAGGTGCCGGCGATCGACGTCATGCCCTGCGTGGGCGCCGTGCGGCCCCGAGCCGTGGCCGCCCCGGAACCGGCCGGGGGCCGCGGGTACCGGGGGTGCCAGGGGTGCCGGGTCAGGGGCGGGGCCGGCCGAGGACCTCCAGTGCGGCGGCGCTGCGCAGGGCGTCGACCTCGCCGGCCTGGCGCGCGGCGCGTTCGGCGAGCCGCTCCAGGCGGCCGGGGTCGATCGGGGCGGGGCCGGACGGCGCCGGCCGTCCCCCGTCGAGCCGCAGCAGCGTCCGCCAGAGCATGGCCTTGCCCTGGATCCCCATGCCCAGCGCCTCCAGCTCCAGGACGTCGCTGAGCGGCGAGCGTCTCAGCAGGCGGCCGTTGGGCTTGAGGCGGCCCGCCTTCTCCCCGAGCCAGCCCGCGGCGGCCTTGTGCCGCCGCACCGGCAGGCCGAGCCGGTGGATCAGGTCCAGCAGGGACCGGCGGTCCTCGGCGATCTCCCGGGTCAGCCGGCGCAGGTCCGGGCCGAGCGGGTCCTGCCGGTGGGCCCGCTCGGCCCGGCGGCACAGCGCCAGGCCGGCCGTCGCGCCGGCCAGGTGGTCGTTGAGGTAGATGCCGAGCCACCGGCGGTCCGGCGCCCTGCCCCCGGGTGTGCGGACGGGTTCTCCGGCCCGTGGCCGGTTCGCGTGCGTCACGTTCATGCCGCGCGGCTACCCAGGCCGCCGGGCGTTACTCCGCGCCGCGCGGCCCGGACGCCGGTCATGGGCGCCAGGCCGACAGCAGCAGGCCGACAGCGGCCGCCGAGCCGGCCGCAGCCGCTCCGGGACCGCGGACCACAGGCGCCCGCCCGGGCCGTCCGCCGGGTGGCGCCGCTGCGACGTGGCCGGAAATGTGTCCGAATCCGTGGAACCACCGCCCCCGCTTGTCCGACTGCTGGACCGGATCCGATCGTCTGCTCGTCCAAGGAGTGCTCGCGCATGTGCGGAATCACCGGCTGGGTGTCCTTCCACCAGGACGTCCGCCACAGCGCCCCCGTCATCGAGGCGATGACCGCCACCATGACCCTGCGCGGCCCCGACGCCGGCGGAGTCTGGCTCGGCCGTCACGCCGCCCTCGGCCACCGCCGCCTCGCGGTCATCGACATCGAGGGCGGCGCCCAGCCGATGCCCGACCGCGCCGACGAACCGGCCGCCGTCCTCACCTACAGCGGCGAGGTCTACAACCACCACGAACTGCGCGCCGAACTGCGCGCCCGGGGCCACCGCTTCGAGACCCGCAGCGACACCGAGGTGGTGCTGCGCGCCTACCAGGAGTGGGGCGACGCCCTCGTCGAGCGGCTGGAGGGCATGTACGCCTTCGCCGTCTGGGACGAGCGCGAGGAGCGCCTGCTGCTGGTCCGCGACCGGCTCGGCGTCAAGCCGCTGTTCTGGGCCGAGGTCGACGGCGGCCTGGTCTTCGGCTCCGAGCCGAAGGCGCTGTTCGCCCACCCCGGCATCACCCCCACCGTCGACGCCGACGGGCTGCGCGAGGCCTACAGCCTGCTCTTCAACACCGGCCCCACCGTCTGGGCGGGCGTGCGGGAGGTGCACCCCGGCGGGCTGCTCGTCCTCGACCGCGCGGGCATCCGCGAGCACCGCTACTGGGAGCTCACCGCACGCCCGCACACCGAGGACCTGGACGCCACCAAGGAGCGGATCAACGAACTGGTCAACCGCGCCGCCCGCGCCCAGCTGGAGGCGGACGTGCCGCTGTGCAGCCTGCTCTCCGGCGGCCTCGACTCCACCATCGTGACCGCCCTGGTCGCCGACGAACTGCGCGTCCAGGAGGGCCCGCAGGCCAAGCTGCGCTCCTACGCCGTCGACTACAGCGACCAGGCCGAGCAGTTCACCGGCGACGTGCTGCGCACCGGCCACGACACCCCGTACGCCGCCGAGGCCGGCGCGTTCATCGGCAGCGAGCACTCCACCGTGGTGCTCGACCCGCGCACCCTGCTCGACCTGGAGAACCGGCGGGCCGTCGTCGTCTCCCGGGACTCGCCGATCGGCGTCGGCGACATGGACACCTCGCTCTACCTGCTGTTCGGCGAGATCCGCAAGCACTCGACGGTCGCGCTCTCCGGCGAGGCGGCCGACGAGGTGTTCGGCGGCTACCCGTGGTTCCACAACCCCAAGGCGCTCGCCGCGCAGACCTTCCCCTGGCTGCTCGTCACCGGCGACGAGGCGGCCATGCCGATCAACCCCGACCTCGCCGCCCACCTGCGGATCGCCGAGTTCCGCGACGACACCTACCGCAGCTCGCTCGCCGCCGTCCCGCACGCCGACGGCGAGAGCCCGGCCGAGCACCGGCAGCGCGAGATGCAGCACCTGTCGCTGACCCGCTGGCTGCGCCAGCTGCTGCACCGCAAGGACCGGCTCTCGATGGCCCAGGGCCTGGAGGTGCGGGTGCCCTACTGCGACCACCGGCTGGTCGAGTACGCGTTCAACACCCCCTGGGCGATGAAGAACTACGACGGCCGCGAGAAGAGCCTGCTGCGCGCCGCCGGCCAGGGCATCGCCCCCGACTCGGTGCTCTGGCGGCCGAAGAACCACTACCCGGCCACCCATCACGCCGACTACAACAGCGGTCTGCAGCGGCTCGCCCGCGAGGCGCTGGACGCGCCGCACGTGCGCGACATCGCCGACGAGACGGTGATCAAGAGCAGCCTGGACACGCCGGCCGACCAGCTGGAGTGGGGCCACCGGCTGCGGCTGGAGCGGGTCGTCGACCTGGCGCTCTGGCTGGACCACCACCGCCCGGCGCTCGCCGTCTGACCGCCCGGCCCCGGCCCGGCCCGCCGGCGGGGCCCGACGACACCGTCGGGCCCCGCCGGCCGGGCCCGGTTAGGCTGGTGCGATGGTGACGGTGACTCGGCCGGCCCGGCCGTTCGGTGACCCCCGGCACGGTCCGCTGGTGCCGATGCTGCTGGTGCTCACCGTGGTCACCGGACTGGTCGACGCGGTGAGCTACCTCGCCCTCGGGCACGTCTTCGTCGCCAACATGACCGGCAACGTGGTCTTCCTCGGCTTCGCCCTGGCCGGCGCGCCGGGGCTGTCCGCGACGGCCTCGCTCGCCGCCCTCGCCGCCTTCCTCGCGGGCGCGCTGGCGGGCGGCCGGCTCGCCGGGCGCCGTCCGGACCACCGCGGGCGGCTGCTGGTCGCCACGGTCGCCGCGCAGTCCGTGCTGCTCGCCGCCTGCACCGCCTTCGCCGCGGCCTTCGGGCACACCGCCGACCCGGTGCGGTACACCCTGATCGGGGTGCTGGGCGCCGCGATGGGGCTGCAGAACGCCGTCGTCCGGGCGCTGAAGGTGCCGGACCTGACGACCACCGTGCTGACCATGACGCTCACCGCGCTGGCCGCCGACCGCACCGGTGTCCGCCGCGTCGCCTCCGCCGCCTGGATGTTCGCGGGCGCCCTGCTCGGCGCCGTCCTCGTGCTGCACACCACCGTCGCCGTCGCCCTCGCCGCGGCCCTCGTGCTGCTGCTCGCGGTGGCCGCCCTCACCCACCGCGCCTCCCGCCACCCGGCCGCGCCCTGGGCCCGCCCCGGCGGCGCCCCCTGACCGCCGGTCGGGTGCGGGGGAGCCGGGGGTCCGTGGACCGGCCTACCGGTCCGGGGTGGCGAGGAAGGCGTCGAACTCGGCGCCGTACCAGCGGCTGGTGCGGCCCCGGTGGGTCATGCCGAGGCGGCGGCAGACGGCGGCGGAGCGGTCGTTGCCGGGGCGCACGACGGCGTGGATCTCCGTGAGGCCGTCGGCGAAGCCCTTGGCGAGGGCGGCGCGGGCGGCCTCGGTGGCGTAGCCCCGGCCCCAGGAGTCGGGGTGGAGGTGCCAGCCGACCTCGACCTCGCCGTTGCCGCTGCCGTCCTCGTCCGGCAGCGGCAGCAGCAGCACCGAACCGGCCACCACCCCGGTGTCCCGCCGTTCCAGCGCCCAGACGCCGTACCGGGGATCGGCCGAACGCGCCCGCCAGCGGTCGATCATGGCCGGCACCTCGGCGGGCGACTCCAGCGCCCGCGGCGCGGCGCCCAGCCACCGCGCGACCTCCCACCGCGCGTACAGGTCGTACGCGCGCTCGGCGTCGGTGTGCTCCCAGAGCCGGGCGGTCAGCCGGTCGGTGGTGAACAACAGCGCTCCTCGTTCGGTGTTCCGGTGTTCCGTGTCCCGTGCCCCGCGTTCCGTGTCCCGCGTTCCGCGGGCCGACGGGGGGTCAGTCGTCCTGCGGCTGGCTGGCGCGCCCCGACCAGAGGGGCTCCCAGCGGGCCCAGGACCTCTCCCAGGCGCGGTCCGCTCGGCGGTCCAGGACGCGCAGCCGCAGCGCGAGCACACCGCCGATCAGCGCGGCAAGGGTGGCCGCGCCCGCCAGCCCGGTGCAGACGGCGCCGACGGCCAGCCCGATCGGGGTCGCCGGGGCCGTGACGGGCAGGCCGTCGGCGTCGAGCCACAGCACGACGGTGGAGCCGGTGGCGACGGTGCGCGGGACCTCCACGGTGCCGGTGCGGGCGAGGCCGTCGGGCGCCGTCCAGGAGACCGAGGTCTCGGCGCGCTTCTGGTAGCCGCCGCTCCAACGGCCGGCGCCGGTGTCCTCGGTGCGCAGCTTGCCGAGCACGAGCGCCTCGGTGCGGTGCAGGCGCCCGCGTTCGGCCTCGGCGGTGCGCCCGGCGGCACGGCAGCCGAGGACGGCGGCGGTGACGACGCCGGCCAGGCCGACGACCAGGGCGAGCGCGGCGACCAGCCAGGCGCGGCTGCGGGCCCGGTCGACGGGGCGGGCGAGCGGGTCACGGCGCCGGACGGCGCGGCGGCGGCCGAGGGCGAGGCGCAGCAGGCGGCGGGCCCGCCGGGACGGCGACGCGGTTCGGGCCGAGCGGGGTGAGCTGGACACGATGCGTGCTCCTCACGGCTGTTGGCGTGGTTCGGCCCGTCGGATCCCAATCTCTCCCGGCACCGGCCCCTCGCACAAGAGTCGGGCGGGCTCACGCGGCGCGGGCCCAAGGGCCCTGACGGGGCCGCAGGACCGGGACGTTCGGCCCTCGGCGGCACGGGGTCGAAGGGGGCAGGCTGGGTGCCGGCCGCGTCCTCGTGCCGGGGACGCGCAGGCCCGGCCCGCTGTGGGGGCTCGCCGGGCCGCTGTGCAGAGCGGGGGACGGAGTTGGGGCCGTCCCCCGCTCGCGGCGTTCCCGGACCGGCGAAAGACCTCACGTTCTTCCAGGTCAGGGCCGTATTCTCGGCAGGTATACACCCGGTGTATACCTCTGGTGTATGGTCCCCCCATGAGTGTTCCCCTCACCCTTCTCGGGCTGCTGGAGCGCGAGCCCAGCCACGGCTACGACCTCAAGCGCGACTACGACACGTTCTTCGGACGCGGCAAGCCCCTGCCGTACGGTCAGGTCTACGCCACCCTCGGCCGGCTGGCCCGCGACGGGAAGGTCGTCCCCGGCGAGGCCGAACCCGGCGACGGGCCCGAGCGCAAGCGCTACGTCATCACCGAGGCCGGGGTGAGCGAGTTCGAGCACTGGCTCGCCGAGCCCGTCGCCCCCGAACCCACCCTCCAGTCCGTGCTCTTCACGAAGGTCGTGCTGGCCCTGCTGCTCGGCCGCGACGCCGAGACCTACCTCGACACCCAGCGCGCCGCCCATCTGCGCCGGATGCGCGAACTCACCGAACTGCGCCGCACCGGCCCGCTGGTCGACGCCCTGCTCGCCGACCACGGCCTCTTCCACCTGGAGGCGGACCTGCGGTGGATCGACCTGACCACCGCCCGCCTCGACGCCCTCGCCGCGGAGGTACGCTCATGACCCCCCTGATCGAAGCCCACGACCTCGAACTCGCCTTCGGCGAGACCCCGGCGCTGCGCGGCGCCGGCCTGGCCGCCGAGGCCGGCGAGGTGCTCGCCGTGATGGGCGCCAGCGGCTCCGGGAAGTCCACCCTGCTGCACTGCCTGGCCGGCATCCTCGTCCCCGACGCGGGCGAGGTGCGCTTCGACGGGCAGCGGATCGACACCCTCGACGAGAACCGGCGCAGCGCCTTGAGGCGCGACCGCTTCGGCTTCGTGTTCCAGTTCGGCCAGCTCGTCCCGGAACTGACCGCCGAGGAGAACGTCGCCCTGCCGCTGCTGCTCGGCGGCGTCCGCCGGGCCGCCGCCCTCGCCGAGGCCCGCCCCTGGTTCGCCCGGCTCGGCCTGGACGGCCTGGAGCGCCGCCGCTCCGGCGAACTGTCGGGCGGCCAGGCCCAGCGGGTCGCGCTCGCCCGCGGCCTGGTGACCCGCCCCCGGGTGCTGTTCGCCGACGAGCCGACCGGCGCGCTGGACTCGCTCACCGGCGAGCAGGTGATGGCCCTGATGGTCGCCGCCGCCCGCGACCATGGCACCACCGTCGTCCTGGTCACCCACGAGCCGCGCGTCGCCGCCTACGCCGACCGCGAGGTCATGGTGCGCGACGGACGGGCCCGGATGCTCACCACCGGCCACCCGGGCCACGCCGCCCCCGCCGGGCGGGTCGCCTCGTGATCGCCTTCGCCCTGCGCCTGGCCCTCAGCGGCGGCCGGCAGGCCGTCGCCCGGCTGCTCACCATCGCCGCCGCCGCGGCCGTCGGCGTGGCGCTGCTGCTCTCCACCATCGCGGCCGTGAACGCCGTCGGCGCCACGAACGAACGGATGCTCTGGGCCAACTCCGGTGCGAAGAGCCGTACCGGGACGGCCGACGCCGACCCGCTCTGGTGGCGCGACCACGGCCCCGAGTTCTACGACGGCGAACGGCTGCTGTCCATCGAGGTCGCCGCCACCGGCCCCACCTCACCCGTCCCGCCGGGCCTCGCGAAGCTGCCCGCACCCGGCGAGTACTACGCCTCGCCCGCCCTCGCGAAGCTCATCCGCGAGCGGCCCGCCGACCAGCTGGCCGACCGCTTCCCCGGCCGGCTCGCCGGCGAGATCGGCGACGCCGCCCTCGCCTCCCCGGACTCCCTGGTGCTGATCGGCGGCCAGGACCCGGCGGCCCTCGCGCAGCGGCCCGGCGCCCGTACCATCACCACCATCGCCACCGCCCTGCCGCCGCTCTGCGAGGCCGACTGCCCGGCCACCGGCACCCGCGGCGACGCCATGACCCTGATCCTCTCGGTCGTCGCCGGGGCGCTGCTCTTCCCCGTGGTGATCTTCATCGGCACCGCCACCCGGCTCTCCGCCGCCACCCGCGAGCAGCGCTACGCCGCGATGCGCCTGGTCGGGGCGACGCCCCGGCAGATCACGCTGATCGCGGCCGCCGAGTCCACCCTGGCCGCGGCCGCCGGCACCGTCCTCGGCTTCGGACTGCACCTGCTGCTGCGCCCGCTGGTGGCGACCGTCCCGTTCACCGGGGACCGGTTCTTCGTCGAGGACCTCGCGCTCACCGCGCCCCAGACTCTGGCCGTGCTGCTCGCCGTCCCGCTGGCGGCGGCGGTGGCCGCCCGGCTCGCGCTGCGCCGGGTGAGCGTCTCCCCGCTCGGCGTCAGCCGCCGGGTCACCCCGGGGCCGCCGAGCGTCTGGCGGGTCGTGCCGCTGCTGGCCGGGCTCGCCGAACTCGCCTGGTTCGTCGGCCGCCGCCCGCACACCACCGACGGACAGACCGCCGCCTATCTGACCGGCTTCCTGGTGATCATGCTCGGTCTGGTGGTGGCCGGCCCCTGGCTGACCATGGCGGCCGCCCGTGCGGTCGCCGCCCGGATCGGCCGCCCGGCCACCCTGATCGCCGTACGACGGCTCGCCGACGACCCCAAGGCCGGGTTCCGCTCGGTGGCCGGCCTGATCCTGGCGCTGTTCGTCACCACCGCGACGGTCTCCATCATCGGCACCATCGACCACAACCGGGGCACGCTCAGCGGCGACCCGCAGACCCGGGCGGCGGTGGAACAGGGTGCCGAGGCCGGTGAACCGCCGATGACCGACGCCGTACCGCAGCCGGTCCTGGACGAGCTGCGCGCCGTCCCCGGTTTCCGGGGCCTCGCGATCGCCCACGCCAACCCGCAGGGCCTGGCCCGCGACCCGGCCGACCCGGCCGACTGGGCGACGCCGCACCTCGTGCTCTGCGCGGAACTCGCCGGCGTCCCGGTGGTCGGCCACTGCGCCCCCGGCGCCCCCGTGGCGGCCGTCGCGCCGTGGGCGTTCCTGGAGCTCCGCTCCCAGGAGGCCACCCGGTGGCCGAGCGCGCCGATCACCGCCGAGGAGGCCGCCCGGCTGCCGGTGCAGTCGCTCTACGTGACGACGGACGGCTCGACGGCCGCGAAGGAACGGGTGCGCACCATCCTCGGCCGGGCCTTCCCGGACCAGAACGCCCGGACGGTCCAGGACTGGGGCTCCGCCCAGCAGCAGCAGCTCGCCGGCTGGCGGCAGCTGGCCGACGTCGTCCTGCTCACCACCCTGCCGATCGCCGGCTGCAGCCTCGCGGTCAGCGTGGTCGCCGGCCTCTCCGACCGGCGCCGGCCGTTCGCGATGCTCCGGCTGACCGGGGCGCCGCTGGGCCTGCTGCGCCGGGTGATCGCCCTGGAGAGCGCGCTGCCGCTGCTGGTGGTGGCGGCGATCGCGACCGGCACGGGCTTCGGCGCGGCGGCGATGTTCCTCAGGTCGCAGATGAGCTACGACCTGGTCTCGCCGGGCGCGGTGTACTTCGTGCTGGTGCTGCTCGGGCTCGCGGTGTCGCTAGGGATCATCGCCTCCACGCTGCCGCTGCTCAAACGGATCACCGGTCCGGAGGCGGCCCGCAACGGCTGAGGCCGCGAGGCGGCCCGGACCCGCCGCTCGCGCGCACCCCGCCGGCCGCTCAGCGGACGACGGGGTACGCGTGCGTCCCGGCCCGCGGCCCGCCGCCGCCCAGCTCCGGCCGCCAGGCGGCGAGCACCAGCCCGGACGGGTAGAACATCGGCTCCGGCAGCGCGTCCAGCGGCAGCCGCTCCCAGCCGCCGCAGGCGTGCGGCTCGGTGACCGCGGCGGGCGCCAGGCTCGGCGGCGCGAGCACCGCGGCGGTCAGCCGGGGCCGGCCCAGCTCGTGGTCGAGCAGCACCGCGAGCACCCGCATCTCCTCGGCGGGCAGCACGATCCCGGTCTCCTCGGCCAGCTCGCGCGCGGCGGTCCGCTCGAAGGACTCGCCGGGGTCGACCTTGCCGCCGGGCAGGCTCCAGGTCGGCGGCTCGCCCGCGGTGGTGCGGCGCCCGATGAGCACCCGGCCGTCCCCGGTGGGCACGATCACGCCGGCGCCGAGCAGTGGTGCGGTGGTCATGGCGGGTTCCTCCGTCGGATGGGGCCGGCCGGGGCTACCAGGCGGCGCGCTCGAAGTCCTTCAGGAAGCAGCCGTAGAGGTCCTCGCCCTGCTCGCCGCGGACGATCGGGTCGTAGACCCGGGCCGCGCCGTCGACCAGGTCGAGCGGGGCGTGGAAGCCCTCCTCGGCGAGCCGCATCTTGTCCGGGTGCGGGCGCTCGTCGGTGATCCAGCCGGTGTCGACGGCGGTCATCAGGATGCCGTCGGTCTGGAACATCTCCTGCGCGCTGGTGCGGGTGAGCATGTTCAGCGCGGCCTTCGCCATGTTGGTGTGCGGGTGGCCGGCGCCCTTGTAGCCGCGCTGGAAGACGCCCTCCATCGCGGAGACGTTGACCACGTACTTGCGCCGGGACGCCGAGGCGGCCATCGCCGGGCGCAGCCGGCTGATCAGGATGAACGGCGCGGTGGAGTTGCAGAGCTGGACCTCCAGCAGCTCCACCGGGCCGACCTCGCTGACGGTCTGCACCCAGCTGTTGGTGTCCGCGAGGTCGGGCACCAGGCCGCCGGCGTCGATCGCGGTGCCGGCCTGGATGCGCTCGGGCGTCGCCGAGCCGGTGACCAGGGCGAGCGAGGTGACGTCGTCGGCGGAGATCCGCTCGCCGCCGCCGGAGGCCTGGTGGGGCAGGGCGGGCAGGTCGACGCTGCCGCTGCCGAAGCGGCCGATGGTGGTGGACTGCGGCAGCGCGCCGGCCGGCAGCGGGGCGGACTCGGCGGCGATCAGCTCGCGGTAGGACTCCGGCGGGCGGCGCACGGTCTGCGCGGCGTTGTTGATCAGGATGTCCAGCGGGCCGTCCGCGGCGACCTCGTCGGCCAGCGCCATCACCTGGGCCGGGTCGCGCAGGTCGATGCCGACGATCTTCAGCCGGTGCAGCCAGTCGGCGCTGTCCGGCATCGCGGTGAAGCGGCGGATCGCGTCGTTCGGGAAGCGGGTGGTGATGGTGGTGTGGGCGCCGTCGCGCAGCAGCATCAGCGCGATGTACATGCCGATCTTCGCCCGGCCGCCGGTCAGCAGCGCGCGCTTGCCGGTGAGGTCGGCGCGGGCGTCCCGGCGGGCCCGGTTCTTGACCGCGCAGTCCTGGCAGAGGTTGTGGTAGAACGCGTCGACCTCGACGTAGCGCTGCTTGCAGATGTAGCAGGAGCGCGGACGCTCCAGGATCCCGGCGATCTCGGTGGTGGTGACGGTGGTCAGGCCGAACGCGCCGGCCGTCTCGTCGTCGATCCGGGTCGGGGCGCCGGTGGCGGTGCGCGCGGTGACCTCGCGGTCGTTGGCGGTCTTGCGGGCCCGGGTCTCCTGGCGGCGGCGCTGCTTCAGGGTGCGGAATATGCCGCCGACGGCCTTGCGGACGGTGATCGCGTCCGGGTGGTCGACGTGCAGCTCGTCCAGCTCGGCCAGCACCTCCAGGCAGAGCTTCAGCCGCTCCGGGTCCAGGCCGGGGCCGAAGTCGGTCTCCTCCTCGGCGGTCCCGGTGCCGTTGTCCTGCTCGATGTCCACGCCCGCCGCCGTCATGCCCTCTGCCGCTTTCCCACTCGCCTCGCCGATCACGGCGTTCGCCGCGTCACCGCGTGAATGCTACGGGAGCGGCCCCGGCCGGGGCGAAAAGCCGAGTATTTGGAGGATCCTCCAGGTCTACGCGCGGAGCTTCGATCATGGCTTGTGTGCAGCCCCAGCAATCGTGGTCGAACTGGCTTTTGGCGAACGGCTCGCGGACAATCGAACGCCGGGTGCAGGGGCGCCCGAGTGCGCCCTGCGGCCGAGCCGCACCCGCACCCGAGCTGTCTTTTCTCCCAGCCAGAGAGCCCCCTTTCCATGCGCTTCCTGAACGACCTCCAGCCCTCGTACGACCTCACGTACGACGACGTCTTCATGGTCCCCAGTCGATCCGCCGTGGGCTCCCGCCAGGGTGTCGACCTCTCCTCCAACGACGGCACCGGCACCACCATCCCGCTGGTCGTCGCCAACATGACCGCCATCGCCGGCCGGCGCATGGCCGAGACCGTGGCCCGCCGCGGCGGCCTGGTCGCCATCCCCCAGGACATCCCGACCGAGGTCATCGCCGAGGTCGTCGGCTGGGTCAAGCAGCGCCACCTGGTGCACGACACCGCCATCACCCTCGACCCCGGCGCCACCGTCGCCGAGGCGCTCTCGCTGCTGCCCAAGCGCGCCCACGGCGCGCTGGTCGTCGTCGAGGACGGCCGGCCGGTCGGCGTCGTCACCGACTCCGACTGCCAGGGCGTCGACCGCTTCACCTCGCTGTCCGAGGTGATGTCCCGCGAACTGCTGCTGCTCGACGAGGACATCGACCCGCGCCACGCCTTCGACAGGCTGAGCGAGGCGCACCGCAGGCTCGCCCCCGTGGTGGACCGCGAGGGCCGCCTGGTCGGCATCCTGACCAGGAAGAACGCGCTGCGCGCCACCCTCTACACCCCGGCCGTGGACGCCGCCGGCAAGCTGCGGGTCGCCGCCACCGTCGGCATCAACGGCGATGTCGCCGGCAAGGCCAAGGCCCTGCTGGAGGCGGGGGCCGACGCGCTGGTCGTGGACACCGCCCACGGCCACCAGGAGTCGATGATCAGCGCGCTGCGGGCCGTGCGCGGCCTGGACCCGCAGGTCCCGGTGGTCGCCGGCAACGTCGTCTCGGCGGCCGGGGTGCGCGACCTCGTCGAGGCGGGCGCCGACATCCTGAAGGTCGGCGTCGGCCCGGGCGCGATGTGCACCACCCGGATGATGACGGGCGTCGGCCGACCGCAGTTCTCGGCCGTTCTGGAGTGCGCCGCCGAGGCCCGCCGGCTCGGCCGGCACGTCTGGGCCGACGGCGGCGTGCGGCACCCGCGCGACGTCGCCATGGCGCTGGCCGCCGGCGCGTCCAACGTGATGATCGGCTCCTGGTTCGCCGGCACCCACGAGTCGCCCGGCGACCTCCAGACCACCGCCGACGGCCGGCAGTACAAGGAGTCCTTCGGCATGGCCTCGAAGCGGGCCGTCAGCAACCGCACCGCGCAGGACTCCTCCTACGACCGGGCCCGCAAGGCGCTGTTCGAGGAGGGCATCTCGCACTCGCGGATGTTCCTCGACCCGGCCCGCCCCGGCGTCGAGGACCTCATCGACTCCATCGTCGCGGGCGTGCGCAGCTCCTGCACCTACGCGGGCGCGGCCACCCTGGAGGAGTTCCACGAGAAGGCCGTGGTCGGCATCCAGAGCGCGGCCGGCTACGCCGAGGGCAAGCCGCTGCACTCCAGCTGGGGCTGAGCCGTCCGGGCCCGGGTGCCCTCGCTCCGCCCGGCGCCCGGCCCCCGTCCCGGCCCGCCTCCGGACCCTCGTCCCGGCCCGTTCTCCAGCCCGTTCCCCGGGCCGGAGAGCGGGCCCGGGAGCGGGCCGGGCGCCGCCGTCCCGTCGCCCAGGCCCAGCGGCAGCAGCAGCGCGCGGCCGAGCAGCCCCGCCGCGCCGTCCAGCGCCGTGCGGAACGCCCCGGCCGCCGGGGGCCGCGCACGCAACTCCCAGAGCACCCGCACCGACCCCCACGCGGCGTCCCGGGCGGTGTCCACCGACCACGCGCCGAGCCGGTGGGTCAGCGGCTCGAACCGCTCCAGCAGGTCCGGTCCCGGCATCAGCTGCTCCCGGACGGCCTCCTCAACTCCGGCCAGCAGGTCGTTGATCCGGTGGTAGTCGGCCTCGACCTGCTCCGGCTCCCGCCCGAGCCGGCGGCAGGTGTCGACGACGGCGAGCGGCAGGTCGTGCTGGATGTGGGCGGCCATCCCGGCCAGCGCGAACTGGACCGGGTGCACCCCCGGGTGCGCGCGCAGCTCGAACAGCGGCCGCCAGCAGGCCGGCGGGCGCCGCCGCGCCGCGACCGCGTCCACCGCCCGCAGGTAGCGCCGGGCGAACACCGTGTCGAGCACCGCCATCGCGGGCGGGTCGGCGAAGGTGTCCAGCCGGGCCCGTACGGTCTGCGTGACGGTCAGGTACATCCGGTTGAACACCGCCACCCCGTCGGCGGGCGGCAGCCCGGCCGCGATCGCCCGCAACCGGCGGATCACCGCGTCGACCCCGTGCGCCGCCGCCGCGGTCCGCGTGGACACCCTGGCCATCCGTCACCCTCCGGCGCCGTTCGTGCACTGATCGCATCATCGTGGCACGACGGGCCGGTGGATCCTCAGCTCAACGCGTAGTCCAGCACATAGGTGTGCCGCCCCTCCTCGTCGACGTCCAGCTCGAACACCCCGGTGATCCCCGTCAGCCCGCCCGAGCCGGTGCCCTCCACCACCCGGATGGCCAGCCGCTCGCCGTGGCTCCCCGGCGCCGCGTGCTGCAGCACGAACGACCCCGCCCGCCCGTCCAGCGTGCCGGTGAACCGCTCCACCGCCACGTACGCGGCCGGGCCGCCCGCGCCGTCCAGCACGGACAGCATCCGCACCACGCTGGAGCCGGTCAGGCCGCCGGTGAACTCCTTGGTGATCCGCACCCGGCCGACCGTCGCCCCCGGCTGCTCGTCCGTCTCCTCCGGCTCGAAGGCCGTCAGCTCGAACGCCCCGCTCGCCCTGCTCCCCATGGCACCGCCCTTCGAACCGTCGAATTCCTGGACCCTCGAATTCCTGGACCCTCGAACGCCTGGACCCTCGGCCACCGCCGCGGGCGCCCGGCCGGTCCCGGCCGCAACCCCACCCTCGCACGCCCCACCGACAACGGCCCCCGGCCGATGCCGCCGCCCGCGCCGCGCCGTCTCAGCCCTCCCAGCGGATCGCCAGCGCGGCGGCGTCGTCGGCGAGGCCGGTGGGGGAGACCCAGCCGGCGAGGTCGGCGAGCAGGGCGTCCAGCAGGTCGTCCGGGGAGACGGCCGGCAGCCGCGGCAGGCGGGCGGCGAGGGGGTAGAAGACGCCCGCCGCGTCGCGGGCCTCGGAGACGCCGTCGGTGTACAGCAGCAGCAGGTCGCCGGGGCGCGGGTCGACGGGCTCGGCGCGGTAGCCCCCGCCGGTCAGCGCGAGCAGCCCCAGCGGCGGGGCGTGCCGGGCGGGGGCCACGTCGACGACCCGGCCCCCGCGGCGCAGCAGCGGGTGCGGGTGCCCGCAGTTGACCAGGCGGGCCGCGCCGTCCCGGTCCACGCCGAGCAGCACCGCGGTCACGAACCGCCCGTCGGCCGGGCGGTCGGCGAGGGCGGCGTCGAGGCGTTCGGCGAGCCGGGCGAGGTCCGGTTCGGTGCGGGCCGCGGTGCGGAAGGCGCCGAGGACGTCCGCCGCCGTCTCGACCGCGGCGAGGCCGTGCCCCTGGACGTCCCCGAGCAGGACCCGGATCCCGTACGGCGTGTCCGCCACCTCGTACAGGTCGCCGCCGATCCGCGCCTCGGCGGCGGCCGCGACGTACCGCACCGCGATCCGCAGCGGCCCGGCCCGTTCCGGCGGCGGGCGCAGCAGGGCCCGCTGGGCGGCCTCGGCGACGGTCCGGACGTGGAACAGCTCGCGTTCGCGGGCCGCGATCAGCACGACATTGGCGGTGCTGGCGAGGGTCGCGGCGGTGATGGTGATCAGCGAGGCGAGATGGACGGAACCGGGCAGACGGGTGTTGCCCTCCTCCAGGAGCCCGGCCACGGCGATCGCGGCGGCCCCGGTCGCGAGCGGCACCCGGGCGCGCCGGGTGGTCGCCCCGACCAGCACGGGTGCCACGGCCAGGACGGGGGAGAGGGTGGTGCCGGGGCCGGTGAGCAGATCGGCCAGCACGGCGCCGACGAGCAGCAGGAAGGCGCCGTACAGCAGCAGCCGGGTGCGCCGGGGCAGCCGCGGCAGCGGTACCGCGCCGTCCTCGGCCCCGTCCCCGCTCACGGCCACGTCCTCACCTCCGACCGACCGCTCTCCCGTCCACTCTCCACCGCCTCCCGCCCCACCGGCATCCCGACGGCCCCGGGCGCGGGGCCCCGAACGCGTCGGGCCGGCCTCTGGGACGGCCGCCAGGACGTAGGGTGGCGGGCGAGATGAGACGTAGGAGTACGGTGCCGGCCTCGCCGCTTCCGCAGCGGTTCGGGGTGGATCCGGTGCACCTGCGGCTGCCCGTGACGGGCGGGCCGTGGGAGACGGTGCGGGCGTACCTGCTGGAGCGGCTGCCGGCGGTGGCGGCGGAGCGGGTGGACGGGCTGCTGCGCACCGGCGCGGTGGTCGGGGAGGACGGGCGGGCCGTCGGGGCGGGGGAGCCGTTCCGGCCCGGGGCGCACCTGTGGTTCTACCGGGAGCTGCCGCCGGAGGTGCCGGTCCCCTTCGCGCTGGAGGTGCTGCACCGGGACGAGCACCTGGTGGTCGTCGACAAGCCGCACTTCCTGGCCACCACCCCGCGCGGGCGGCACGTCGTGGAGACGGCGCTCTCCCGGCTGCGGCACACGCTGGAGCTGCCCGCGCTGAGCCCGGCGCACCGGCTGGACCGGTTGACGGCGGGGCTGGCGATGTTCGTGGTCCGGCCGCAGGACCGGGGCGCGTACCAGACGCTGTTCCGCGACCGGCTGGTCCGCAAGGAGTACCAGGCGGTGGCGGCGGACGACCCGGCGGTGGAGCTGCCCCGCACGGTGCGCAGCCACATCGTGAAGGAGCGCGGGCGGATCGCGGCGCACGAGCTCGACGAGGCGCCGAACAGCGAGAGCCGGATCGAGCTGCTGGAGCGGCGGGACGGGCTGGGCCGCTACCTGCTGAGGCCGTCGACGGGGCGCACCCACCAGCTGCGGCTGCACATGAGCGGACTGGGCCTGCCGATCCTGGGCGACCCGGTGTACCCGGTGGTGCTGCCCGAGCCGGCGCCGGACGACTTCCGGCGCCCGCTGCAACTGCTCGCCTCGGCGGTGGAGTTCACCGACCCGCTGACCGGCCGCCCGCGCCGCTTCGAGAGCCGCCGGAGCCTGGCGGCCTGGACGGAACCGGCCGCCTGGGGCACGTCCTAGCGGCCCCGGCCCCGGCCCGGCCCGGCGCGCAGGCAAGCGCGGGGCCCGCTCCCGCGGCAGGTCGCGGCCGGCGAGCCCGGTGCGCCGCACGCGCGAGCCGCCCCGACGCCCGTGCGGGACCCCGCGCTACCGCCCCGGTGGCAGCTCCAGCTCGAACCAGACCACCTTCCCCTCCGGCGTGCGCCGGCTGCCCCAGCGGTGGGCGAGCTCGTTCACCAGGTGGATGCCGCGCCCGCCCTCGTCCTCCTCGTCGGCCCGCCGGATCCGCGGCGTGGCGGAGTCCCGGTCGGCCACCTCCACGGTGAGCGTGCGGTCGCAGAACAGCCGCAGCTGGGTGGGCGAGCCCGCGTGCACCAGGGCGTTGGTGATCAGCTCGCTGGTGAGCAGCTCGGCCCAGTCGGCCAGCGCCCCCAGCCCCCACTCGGTGAGCGTCTCCCGGGTGAAGCGCCGCGAGTGGGCCACCATCGCGTGGTCGTCGCCGAGCGGCAGGGTGGCGATCCGGTCCGAACCGGCCGGCCGGGCCTGCGCCATGATGACGGCGATGTCGTCCTCGCTGGTGCGCCCGGTGAGCTCGGAGAGCACGGCGTCGCAGGTCTGCTCCAGCGAGCCGCGCCGGTCGGCGACGGTGCGGCACAGCAGCCGCAGCCCCTCGTCGAGGTCCCGGCCGCGCCGCTCGACCAGGCCGTCGGTGTACACGGTCAGGATGCCCTCCTCGGGGAGGGTGAACTCGACGCTCTCGAACGGCACCCCGCCGACCCCGAGCGGCGCGCCGGGCGGCAGCTCGACCAGCTGGGCATGGCCCTCGGTGTCGGCCACCACCGGCGGCAGATGGCCCGCGCAGGCCGCGGTGCACCGCCGGCCGACCGGGTCGTACACCACGCACACACAGGTGGCGAACTGGCCCTCGCCGAGCGCCGTGGTGGCCTCGTCCAGCCGCTGCAGCACCCGGTCGGGGGCGATCTCCAGGGTGATCAACGTCCGGGCGACGGTCCGCAGCTGGCCCATCGTCGCGGCGGCCCTGATGCCGTGGCCCATCACGTCGCCGACCACCAGCGCGACCCGGCCGGAGGAGAGCGGCACGACGTCGAACCAGTCGCCGCCGACCTCGCTGACCACACTGCTCGGCAGGTACCGGTAGGCCAGCTCCAGCCCCAGGGTGCGGTGGATCTCCTGCGGCAGCAGGCTGCGCTGCAGGGTGAGCGCCGTCTCCCGCTCCCGCCGGTAGAGCCGGCCGTTGTCGATCGCCAGCGCGGTGCGGGCGACCAGCTCCTCGGCCAGTGCGCGGTCCGCCGGGCCGAACGGCAGCGGATTGCGGGTGCGGATGAACTCCGCGCCGCCCAGCACCAGTCCGCGCGCCAGCAGCGGCACCATCAGGTACGAGTGCACCCCGGCGTCCAGGCTCGGCTGCACCCGGTCCGGCGAGGCCACGATCCGGCGCAGCGCCGCCTCGTTCACCTCCGAGACCAGGATCGACCGTCCGGTGCGCAGGCTCTGCGCGTACACCGGCGCCGACTGCGAGGTCTCGCCGATCGCGTCGGCGGCGTCCGCCATCACGCCGTGGTCGTCCAGCTCGCCGACGGCCACCGCCCGCATCAGCACCGAGCCGTCGGGCGGCACCGGCGCCGGGTCCTCGCCGTCGAGCACCGCCTCGCGCAGGTCGACGGTGACGAAGTCGGCGAACCGGGGGATCACCACCTCCACCAACTCCCGGGCGGTGCGGTACAGATCGAGCGTGGTGCCGATCCGCCCGGACGCCTCGTTGAGCAGCGACAGCCGCTGCTGCGCGGCCCACGCCTCGTCGAGCGCCCGCTGCCGGGCCGCCGCCGCGTCCCGCTCCCGGGTGAACAGCAGCGCGTTGTCGATCGACACGGCCGCCCGCACCGCCAACTCCCCCGCCAGCGCCAGGTCGTCGTCCTCGTACGGGTGCTCGGAGACGGTCCGGTAGAACGCGGCCACCCCGACCGGCGAGCCGCGGGCGATCAGCGGCACCACCATGAACGAGCGGACCTGCTGCTCGTGCACCGCCGCCGCGCGCACCGGATCGTCCCGGAACCAGGCCAGCCCGGCGGCGTCCATCCGCGGCACCAGCACCGGGGAGCGGTGGGTCAGCGACCAGGCGTAGGGGGAGGAGGGGGTGAAGCGGTGCACCCCGCCGGTGCGGTCGATCGGGCGCAGCGTCGACTCCCGGGCCGTGTGGAAGGCCATCCGCCGCAGCAGCGCCGAACCGTCGGCCGACGGGCGCGCCTCGCGCTCGCCGCGCACCAGATCGTCCAGCACCTCGACGACCACCGTGTCGGCCAGCCGGGGCGAGGCCACCTCGGCCAGCTCCTGGGCGGTCTGGGCGAGGTCGAGCGTGGTGCCGATCCGGGTGGAGGCCGTGTTCACCAGCGCCAGGCGCTCCTGCGCGGCCTTCGCCTCGCGCAGCGCCTCCTGGCGGGCCAGCACCGTCTGGTGCTGGCGCAGGTACAGCCGGGCGTTGTCGATGGCCACCGCCGCCCGGGAGGCCAGCTCGTCACCGAGCGTGATGTCCGCCTCGGCGAAGGACTCCCGCTCCCCGCGCCGGGAGTAGACGATCATGCCGAGGGTGGTGCCGCGCGCCACCAGCGGGGTGATCCGCACCGAGCGCGGACGGTCGCCCAGGTACGCCTGGCGGCGGCTGCCGGTGATCGCCTCGCTCAGCGGCGGCAGCTCCCAGGACGGCACCACCACCGTGCGCCCGGTGGCCAGCGCCCGCGCGTACGGCGAGTCGGGCGCCAGCTCGTAGACCTCGTCCACCGGCAGCGCCTCCGCCGGATAGAGCGGATCGGCGGTGGTCAGCGCCAGCCGGCGCACCTGCTGCGGGGCGGTGGGGTCCGGCGGCTCGACACTGCGGCCGGCGGCGAGCGCCTCCAGGGCGAAGACCCCGCTGATGTCGGCGACCTTGGGCACCATCGCGTCGGCCAGCTCCCGGGCGGTCTGCCGCAGGTCCAGCGTGGTGCCGATGGAGGCGGTGGCCTCGGCCAGCAGGGCGAGGCGCTCCTGCGCGCGGGCGGCCCTGGTCTCGGCCTGGAAACGCTCGGTGACGTCGACGACCGTCGAACTCACCCCGAGTATCCGCCCGCCCTGGTCCTCCAGCCGGAAGTACGAGGCCGACCAGGCGTGGTCGCGCGTCGGGTCGCCCGGCGTGCGGCCGTGCGAACGGACGTCCACCACCGGCTCGCCGGTCTCCAGCACCCGGCGCATCACGCTCTCGCTCTCCGCGCCGTTGATGCCGGGCAGCAGCTCGGTCAGCCGGTGCCCGAGGTGCTGCTCCACCGACAGGCCGTTGATCCGCGCCAGCGCCTCGTTGAGCCGTACGAAGGCGAGCCGGGTGTCGTACACGCTCATGCCGACCGGGGCCTGGGTGAAGAAGCCGTCCAGCACGGCCAGGTCCGCCTGGATCCGGCGCAGCGTCGTCACGTCCGACGCCACTGCCAGCACCAGCGGGCTGCCGTCCGGTCCGGTGATCGGATGGGTGCGGAACTCCAGGTTGACGTGGTGCCCGTCGCGATGGCGCACCGGGAAGACGCCGGACCAGCCGCGGCCGTCCAGGATCCCCTGGAACAGCTCCAGCACCTCGGGGCGCCGATCGTCGGAGGCCAGCAACTGCGCGGCCCGCTCGCCGATGGCCTCCTCGGCGGAGTAGCCGAGCAGCGCCTCGGCGTCGCTGCTCCAGTGCAGGATCCGGCCGTTCGACTCGATCAGCGCGGTGGCGATCGGCACCATCAGCAGGGCCTCCGGACCGTCGGGTCGCCCGGGCCCGGCGCCCTCGCGCCGCTCATGCCCTCTGTTCACCATGCTCGGTCACCATGGCCGGAACCGCCCGGAGATCGTCGCCGCCAGCCCTGCCATCTTCCCACGCGCCCCGCCACCCCCGCTCGCCGCGCCTCCACGCGGCCCGGTGGCGGGCGGCCGGGGCGTCTCCCTCGGATCACGTCGGACGAGCGGGCGTCGTTGACGGCCCCTCCCGGCCGGAGGCCGGGGGAGTGCGTGATCCGAGGGGGAGGGCCTATCCGTGGGTGGTCTGGAGGGCGCGCAGGAGTTGGACGGCGGGGGTGTCGACGGGGCGGCGGGTGTTGGCCAGGAGGATGACGCCGACCTGCTTCTCCGGGTCGAAGGCGGTGAAGGAGCGGTAGCCGCCGGTGCCGCCGTTGTGCCAGATCTGGAGGTGGCCGCCCTGGCGGGTGTGCAGGCGGTGGCCCAGCCAGCCGAGGTGCATCCAGGCGAACGGGTTGACCCGGTGGCGCACCTCGCGGGTCAGGGCGATGGCGGGTCCGAGGGGCGGGGCCTCGTCGGTGCCGGTGGCCAGCTGGGCCCGCAGGAGGACGGCCAGGTCGGCGGCGGTGGACTTGAGTGCGCCCGCCCCCGCGAGCCCGGCGAGGTTCCAGCCCGGCACCGGGCGTCCGCCCGCGGTGTGGCCCGGGGCGAGCCGAGCCGTCTGTCCGGCGTCGGGCGCGAGCACCGTGTCGGTGAGCCCGAGCGGCTCGCAGACCTCTCGGCGGACCAGTTCGCCGTAGTCCAGGCCCGCCCGGTGCGCGAGGGCGAGGCCGAGGAGGCCGGCGCCGAGGTTGGAGTAGCGGAAGCTGCGGCCCGGTGCGGTCCGGACCTTGGTGCGGGCGAGGCTCGCGAGCAGCCACTCGGGGGTGCAGTGCGCGTACGGGTCCGGCTTGTTGGGGGTGAGCAGGGAGGACAGCAGCATGCCCGCGGGCAGTCGCGGCAGGCCGGAGGTGTGGGTCGCCAGGTGTCGCAGCGTGATCGGCTCCGGGCCCCGGGCGGGGACGGTGACGGCGGGCGGGAGCGCGTCGGCGAGCAGGTCCGCGAGCGGCTCGTCCAGGGCGACGGTGCCCGCCAGGGTCAGCCGGGCGAGCGCGAGCGAGGTGAAGACCTTGGTCACCGAACCGATCTCGAACAGCGTGTCCGGACCGGGCCGCCCGCCGGCCGGGCCGGGGCCGGTGCGCCCGGCGCCGCGGATCTCCGTCGCGCCGCGGGCGAGACCGGCGACCACCACGCCGACCTGGGGGCTGGCGAGGCGGTCGGCGGTCTGCTGGACGAGGCTGCCAAGATCATTCATGGCCCCGAGCCTAGGAGGGGCGGAGGGCGGCGGCGTCCACCGCGGCGACGATATTCGCCGGCGCACCGCTCGTCCCCCGGAGGTACGGGGGGCGAGCGGTGCCATGGTTGTCGCCCGCTCGCCATGTGTGCGCACGCGCTAGCGATCATGTCGCGTGCTAGCGGACGGACGGGGTGGGGTCAGCAGCTCAGGTTGTTGCCCGGCACGGTGCCGAGCAGCTGGGTGAAGCGCTGGTAGGCGTTGATCCGGCTCTGCACCTGGGCGGGGTTGCCGCCGTTGCACTCCAGCGAGCCGTTGATGCTGCGGATGGTCTCGCCGAAGCCGTAGCCGTTGACGATCGCGTTATGCGGGGTCATGGTGCCCGGCCCGTTCTGGGTGTTCCAGTACCAGAGCGCGGTCTTCCAGGCGACGGCCGGGTCGGTCTGCACCAGGTTGGGGTTGCGCAGCAGGTCGATGCCCAGGGCGTCGCCGGCGGCCTTGTAGTTGTAGTTCCAGCTCAGCTGGATCGGCCCGCGACCGTAGTACGCGGCCTGCCCGGCCGGGCAGCCGTAAGACTTCGAACTGTCGCAGTAGTGGGGGTAGTTGGCGGTGTTCTGCTCGACGACGTAGACCAGTGCGCCGGTCTCGTGGTTGACGTTGGCGAGGAAGGCCGCGGCCTCCTGCTTGCGGACGGTGTCGGTGCCGGTGGCCGCGAAGGCGGGGTAGGCGCTGAGCGCGTCGATCAGGCCCTGGTAGGTGTAGAAGGGGTTCCGGTTCGGGAACATCTGGTCGAACTGGGCCTGGCTGACGGGGAATCCGCCCGGGTTGGGCGTGCTGGTCGACGTCGGGGTGACCGTCGGGGTGACGGTCGGGGTCGGCGTCGGGCCGGTGCCGCCGCAGCCGCCCTGGTCGGACCAGACGCCGGAGCCGCCGGTGCTCGGTGGCTCGTTCTGGGTCCACCACTTGGCGAGCCAGTTGTGGCCGTTGTAGGAGACGGCGGCGCCGCCGGTGTAGACGGCCGAGGAGTTCCAGGGCGTGGCGCAGACGGCGGCGCTGGCGTTGGCCGCGGGCAGCAGCAGGATCACCGCCAGCGCCGTGGCGACGGCGGAGAGCAGTGCGAGCAGGCGTTTCGTGGACACTTGATCACCCCTTGTGCGGTGTGGGGCCGCACGGTCGTGGAGGCTGGGACGTCGGGGCAGGGGAGCCGGAGCCCCGCGTGGTGGGGGCACGTCGTGGGGGACGGGCCGACCGGGGTGCGGGCCGGTGCGGGGCTGACCCAGAACTCAAGCGGAGTGGTCTATACCTGTCAAGGGGTTGCGGGCAAATGACGCGCAGTGCAGAACGCCTGCGTGCGGAAGGGGCGCCGCACCGGACGCGCTGTCATGGTCAGGTCCCTCCATCTGGAAGGATGGCCGGGTGGACGAGACCCCCGACCCCGCCGCCCGGTCCGGCCCGGGCGCACCGATCCGCTCGGGCATCCCGGAGCACGGCCGGGTGCCCAAGTACTACGCCGTCAAGGGCGAGTTGGAAGCGCTGCTCGACGAGCTCGGCGAGGGCGGCGTGCTGCCCACCGAGCGCGAGCTCGCGGCCCGCTTCGAGGTGGCCCGCGAGACGCTCCGCCAGGCCCTGCGCGATCTGCTGATCCAGGGCCGGATCCGCCGTCGTGGGCGCAGCACGGTGGTGTCCGGCCCCAAGCTGGAGCAGCCGCTCTCGCTCGCCAGCTACACCGAGGGCGTGCGACGCCAGGGCAGGGTCCCCGGACGCACCCTGATCGGGCTGGAGCGGCTCGGCGCCGACCCGCAGTTGGCCGGTCAGCTGCGGATCGCCCCGGGCGAGCCGGTCTGGCACCTGGAGCGGGTGCTGCTCGCGGACGGCGAGCGGGTGGGTCTGGAGAGCACCTACCTCGCGGTCGGCCGGGTCCCGGCGCTGGACGTCGAGTTCGACCCGGGTTCCTCGCTCTACGCCTATCTCGCCGAGAAGGCGGGCATCGGCTTCGGTGCCGCCGACGAGCGGATCGAGACGGTGCTGGCGACCCCGCGCGAGGCCCTGCTGATCGGTACCCCGCCGGCCCTGCCGATGCTGCTGCTGCACCGGCTGACCAGGGACACCGACGGGCGGCCGGTGGAGCGGGTGCGCTCGCTCTACCGGGGGGACCGGTTCAGCTTCACCACCCGCCTCGAAGCGGACTGACGCCCGGAACCCCCTCCCGCGCCCGCGCCCGCGCCTTCGCCCGCGTCCCGGCTCCGGCTCCGGCTCCCGCCCCGGAGCGTCCTGATCACGGGAACATAACGGGTCTGGACCGAATTCGGGCGTTGTTCACACCCGGGTCGGAAACCGGGCCACCCCCGTCCATCCGGCGCTCCGACCGTAGTCACCGCCCCCTTCCGCGCCATGACGCAGCATCAGGAGGACGACGTGACCCCGCAGACCCCCGCCGCCCCCGGCCTCTCCCGCCGGGGCCTGCTCCTCGGCACCGCCGCCGCGCTCGCCGCCGCCCCGCTCACCGCCACCGCCGCCCGCGCGGCCACCGCCCCGGCGGCCTCTCCGGCGGCCACCCCGACCGCCGCGGCCGCCGGCCGGACCCCGAAGGTCCTGCTGATCGGCCTCGACGGCACCATGCTCACCCGGATCAAGGACGCCGGCGCCCCCCACCTCACCGCCCTGATGGCCGGCGGCCTCACCGCGGCGAGCAGCCTCTACGCCAACCCGATGGCCGGCACCCTCTCCGGCCCCGGCTGGTCCACCGTCGCCACCGGCGTCTGGCCGGACAAGCACAACGTCAAGGACAACAACTTCACCGCGCCCAACCTCACCGCCTACCCGGACTTCCTGACCCGCGCCGAGGCCGCCGACCCCGCGCTCTCCACCTACGTGGTCGCCTCCTGGGCGCCGATCGCCGACACCATCTGCTCCGGCCGGGTCGACACCCGGATCGCCACCCCCTCCGCCGAGTACGACACCGGCACCACCGCCCGCGCGGTCGCCAAGCTGCGCGACGACAACCCCGACGTGGTCTTCGTCCACCTCGACAACGTCGACAACGCCGGCCACAGCAGCGGCTCCGCCAGCCAGGCCTACCTGACCGCGATCCGCGGCGTGGACGCCCAGGTGGGCCAGATCGTCGCCGCCGTCCGCGGCCGGGCCGGCTACGCCCAGGAGGACTGGCTGATCATGGTCACCGCCGACCACGGCCACACCCCGACCGGCGGCCACGGCGGCTCCACCTGGGAGGAGCGGCAGACCTTCGTGATCGCCAACGGCTCGGCGTTCCCGGCCGGTTCGGTCCGCCACGACGTGCGCATGGTGGACATCGCGCCCACCGCCCTCGCCCACCTCGGCATCGCCGCCGACCCGGCCTGGAACCTCGACGGCACCCCGATCCCGGCCCTGGTCCCCGACGAGTTCGACGCGCTGCGCCCGCAGCTCACCGGCCGGGTGGACGAGACCGGCATCGCGGCCGGCGTCCTCGGCTTCACCCACACCCCGCCGGCCGGCTGGTCGGTCGACAACTCCGCGATGGGCAGCGGCGGCGTCGCCGAGTGGCGCGGCTGGTCGTTCACCACCGACGAGTTCTGGACGAAGACCCAGCGCGACCAGAACCGCGAGCTGAACGTCCGCTCCCGGGGCGTCTTCGCCGTCGCCGACTCCGACGAGTGGGCCGACAAGCTCTTCTCGGGGACCTACGACTCCACCCTGGTCAGCCCCGAGTACCCGGTGGCCGGGCGCAGCACCGTGCCGGTCACCTTCACCACCTTCTACCGGCCGGAGGGCGCGCAGAGCGCCCGGGTGCTCGCCGTCTGGGACGGTGGCGCGCCGGTGGAGGTGAAGAGCTTCACCACCGACACCAACGGCCGCCAGCGCCTCGCCCTGGCCGTCCCGGCGGGCGCGAGCCGGCTGCGGCTGCGGTTCCGCTACACCGGCAGCAACAACTGGTACTGGGTGCTGGACGACGTCAGGGTCGGCTGACGTCCGGCCGCCGGCCCTCCGGCGGGGCGAGCGCGGCCCGCAGCCGCTCGGCGACCAGCGCCGCGCCCGTCTCGTCGGGGTACGTCCGGCGCGGCCAGAAGAAGCCGCGCAGCCCGTCCTTGGGGTTGCGCGGCACCACGTGCACGTGCAGGTGCGGCACCGACTGGCTGATCCGGTTGTTCGCCGCGACGAAGCTGCCCGCCGCGCCCAGCCCCTGTTCCACCGCCGCCGCCACCCGCTGCACCCGCAGGAAGAACGGGCCCACCTGCGCGGCCGGGAGGTCCGCCAGGGTGCGGTGGTGGGTGCGCGGCACCACCAGGACGTGGCCCGGGAACAGCGGCCGGCGGTCCAGGAAGGCCACCGCCGCCTCGTCGTCCAGCACCCGGTGCGCGGGCTCCGTGCCCGCCACCACCGCACAGAAGACGCAGTCCATCCGTCCATTCAACCGGCCCGCCGCGCCCCCGGCATCCGCTCGGCGACGGACCGCCGGGAGGTCACCCGGGCGGACCCCGAACGGATGCGGGCCCCGGGCGCGGGGGCGCACCGTGCAGGTGGGGCGCGCGGCGCGTCCCGGCGACGAGGAGGTGGCCCGGATGGCGGGCAAGTTCGAGGTGTACGAGGACGCGAGGGGCAAGTACCGGTTCCGGCTCAAGGCGGGCAACGGCGAGATCGTCGCGACCGGCCAGGGGTACGCGAGCAAGGACGCCGCCCACAAGGGCATCGAGGCCGTCCAGCGGGCGGCGGACGGCGCGAGCGTGGTGGACCTGAAGCCCAAGGCGGCGGCCTGAGGGCCGCGGGCGGCGGCGGGGCCCCTCCCCGCCGCCGCCCGGGCGCCGCTCCCGGCCGCTCGCCCGCCGCCCGTCACGGCGGCCGCGCTACTCGTACCCGGCGGGCCGTGCGCAGCGCCCGGCCCGCAATCCGCCTCCCCACCAGCGTGCGCCCCCGCGCACCCGCGCGCATTCCCGCCGCCGTCGTGAAACAGCCCACAGCGGCGGACCCTCCCTGCACCGGCTCCCGGCGTGGCACAATGACGGCAGCAGTAGCAGTGACGTTCAGCGCACTCCGGGGTCGGTGAAAATCCGAACCGGCGGTTACAGTCCGCGACCCGTCCGCAGCCAGCGGCCGGTTGACCAGGTGAAATTCCTGGACCGACGGTTAAAGTCCGGATGGGAGGCGTGCGCGGCGGACGAGTGAGCGTATCCGTGGTCCCCCGGTGGACCGCGGGAGGTGGTACGGGTCGGCGGTCGAGGGTTCCCCTCCTCCGGCGTCCGGTGCGGCAGCGGCCCGACGACGGGTCCCGAGGCCGTCCCGCGAGCCCGTGCGGCCGTGCCCCCGTCCGCGTCGGTTTCCCGTTGCCACACCCCGGAGTCCGCGCCCCAAGCGCGAGGAGAACCCGGGTGTTCACCGGCATCATCGAAGAGCTCGGCGAGGTCGTGTCGATCGAGGAGATCGGCGACTCCTCGCGAATCCGCCTGCGCGGCCCGGTGGTCTGTCAGGACGCGCGCCACGGCGACTCCATCGCGGTCAACGGCGTTTGCCTGACCGTCGTCGACAGCCCCTCCGAACTGGCCGCCGGCACCGGCGAGTTCACCGCCGACGTGATGGCCGAGACCCTCCACCGTTCCAGCCTGGGCGAGTTGAAGCCCGGCTCGCCGGTCAACCTGGAGCGCGCCATGGCGCTCGGCGCCCGGCTCGGCGGCCACCTGGTGCAGGGTCATGTCGACGCCACCGGCCGGCTGTTGAGCCGTGAGCCGGGGGAGCGCGACGCCGCCGGCAACCTCCGCTGGGAGGTGCTGCGCTTCTCGCTGCCGCAGTCCGTCACCCGCTACCTGGTGGAGAAGGGCTCGATCACCGTCGACGGCGTCAGCCTCACCGTGGTCGAGGCCGCCCGCGACAGCTTCACCGTCAGCCTCATCCCGGCGACCCTCGCGCTGACCACGCTCGGCGCCAAGGCCGTCGGCGAGAGCGTCAACCTGGAGGTCGACGTCCTCGCCAAGTACGTGGAGCGGCTGCTGGAGTCCCGCACGCTGCCCCCGACGAACCCCGCCGGGGAGGACCGGTGAACTGGCTCAACGCTGACGCCTTCACCGTGTTCGGCCAGCACGTGAAGTGGTCGGACATGATCGGCAACCTGTTCGGCATGGCCGGCCTCGCGCTCGGCTGGCGCCGGTCGGTCTGGAGCTGGCCGGTCCAGCTGCTCTCCGGCCTGGTCCTGATCACCGCCTACCTGGCCGGCAACGTGCCCGGCATGGTCGGCAAGCAGCTGATCGTCGTCGCCACCGCCGCCTGGGGCTGGAACCAGTGGCGGCGCGGACGCCGGGGCGCCGGCGGGATCGCCGTCCGCTTCGCCACCTGGCCCGAACGGGCCGCGCTCGCCGCCGGCACCGCGGCCGGCACCGCCCTGCTCGCCTGGGCCTTCCTGACCATCCCCGCGCTCGGCTCCTGGAGCCCCTGGGCGGACGCCTACATCTTCGTCGGCACCCTGGCGGCCATGATCGCCCAGGCCCGCGGCTGGGTGGAGTTCTGGTTCGCCTGGATCGCCGTCGACGTGGTCGGCGTGCCGCTCGCCTTCCACACCGGCTACACCTTCTCCGGCCTCACCTACTCCGTCTACTTCGTCCTCGTCCTGCTCGGGCTGCGCTCGTGGTGGCTGAACACCCGTGCGCCGCGCCCCACGTCCACCACCGTCCCGCAGGGAGCTACGGCATGACCGAGAACCAGCAGAGCGACGAGCTCGTCCTCGACCCGGTCGAGCGTGCCGTCGCCGACATCGCGCTCGGCCGCGCGGTGATCGTCGTCGACGACGAGGACCGCGAGAACGAGGGCGACATCGTCTTCGCGGCCAGTGCCGCGACCCCCGAACTGATGGCCTTCACCATCCGCTACAGCTCCGGCGTGATCTGCGCCCCGATGACCGGCGCGGAGCTGGACCGCCTCAAGCTCCCCCCGATGACCCAGGTCAACGAGGACCGCAAGGGCACCGCCTACACCGTCTCGGTGGACGCCCGCGAGGGCGTCGACACCGGCATCTCGGCCGCCGACCGGGCCCGCACCGTGCGCCTGCTCGCCTCGCCCGGCACCGGGCCCGGCGACCTCGCCCGCCCCGGGCACGTCTTCCCGCTGCGCGCCGTCGAGGGCGGCGTGCTGGTGCGCCCCGGCCACACCGAGGCCGCCGTCGACCTGGCCCGGCTCGCCGGACTCGCCCCGGCCGGCGCGATCGCCGAGGTGGTCAACGACGACGGCACCATGGCGCGGCTGCCCGAACTGGTCGCCTTCGCCCGCACCCACAACCTGGCGATCATCTCCATCGCCGACCTCATCGCCTACCGCCGCCGCACCGAACTGCACGTCGACCGGGCCGCCGTCACCGCGCTGCCCACCGCCCACGGCGAGTTCACCGCCGTCGGCTACCGCGGCACCCTCGACGGCGTCGAGCACATCGCCCTGGTCGCCGGCGGTCTCGATGCCGAGGGCCGGCTGCCGGACGGCGAGGACGTGCTGGTCCGGGTCCACTCCGAGTGCCTCACCGGCGACGTGCTCGGCTCGCTGCGCTGCGACTGCGGCCCGCAGCTGCAGGCCTCGCTGCGCCGGGTCGCCGAGGCCGGCCGGGGCGTGGTGCTCTACCTGCGCGGCCACGAGGGCCGGGGCATCGGCCTGGCGCACAAGCTGCGCGCCTACGAGCTCCAGGAGCAGGGCCGCGACACCGTCGACGCCAACCTCGACCTCGGCCTGCCCGCCGACGCCCGCGACTACAGCATCGGCGCCCAGATGCTCTGCGACCTCGGCGTGCGCTCGCTCACCCTGCTGACCAACAACCCGCAGAAGCTCACCGCGCTCACCGAGCACGGGCTGAAGGTCAAGGGCCGCGAGCCGGTCGAGATCCCGGCGGGCGAGCACAACGCGCGCTACCTGCGCACCAAGCGCGACCGGATGGGCCACGACCTGCCCGGCCTCGGCGACTGACCACGACCCGGACACCGTCCACCCGAACCACCGAAAGGCACCGCACATGAGCGGCCACGGAGCCCCCGACCTGACCATCGACAACGCCGCCGGCCTCAAGGTCGCCGTGATCGCCGCCCAGTGGCACGAGCAGGTGATGAACGGCCTCCTCGACGGCGCCCACCGCGCCCTCAAGGAGCTGGGCGTCACCGAGCCGACCGTCCTGCGCGTCCCCGGCACCTTCGAGCTGCCGGTCGCCGCCAAGCGCCTCGCCGAGCGCGGCTACGACGCCGTGATCGCCCTCGGCGTGGTCATCCGCGGCGGCACCCCGCACTTCGACTACGTCTGCCAGGCCGCCACCGCCGGCCTCACCCAGGTCGCCGTGGACACCGGCGTCCCGGTCGGCTTCGGCGTGCTGACCTGCGACAACGAGGAGCAGGCGCTGGACCGCGCGGGCCTGCCGGGCTCCGCCGAGGACAAGGGCCACGAGGCGGTCACCGCGGCCGTCGCCACCGCCGCGGCGCTGCGCACGCTCTGAGCGGCCGGCCGGGCCGGCCCCGGACCGTGGACGTCCACCGGACTGTCCACGGTCCGGAACCGTTTACCGTCCGTCCGTCCGCACGCCGTAAGGTGAGTCCCATCATGGCTTCGAAGACATTCGAGGAGCTCTTCTCCGAGCTCCAGCAGAAGGCCGCCACCGGCGACCCCTCGTCCTCCCGCACCGCGCAGCTCGTCCAGCAGGGCGTCCATGCGATCGGCAAGAAGGTCGTCGAGGAGGCCGCCGAGGTCTGGATGGCCGCCGAGTTCCAGTCCGACGAGCAGACCGCCGAGGAGATCTCCCAGCTCCTCTACCACCTTCAGGTGATGATGGTCGCCCGCGGACTGACCCTCGACGACGTCTACAAGTACCTCTAGGCCCAGGCCCGGAACCCCCCCTCCACCCCCACCGAACAGGTAAGGAACTGACCTCCATGCTGCGCATCGCCGTCCCCAACAAGGGTTCGCTCTCGGGTCCTGCGGCGGAGATGCTCCATGAGGCCGGCTACCGGCAGCGCAAGGACGCCAAGGAGCTGGTCCTGGTCGACCCGGGGAACCAGGTGGAGTTCTTCTTCCTGCGCCCGCGCGACATCGCCGTGTACGTCGGCTCCGGCCGCCTCGACGTCGGCATCACCGGCCGTGACCTGCTGCTGGACTCGCACTCCAACGCCGAGGAGGTGCTCGCGCTCGGCTTCGCCGGCTCGACCTTCCGCTTCGCCCGCCCGGTCGGCGTGGACGTCGAGGACGTCAAGGGCCTGGAGGGCCTGCGGATCGCCACCTCCTACACCGGCCTGGTCGAGCAGCACCTCGCCGACCACGGGGTGAAGGCCACCGTCACCAAGCTGGACGGCGCGGTGGAGACCGCGGTGCAGCTGGGCGTCGCCGACGTGATCGCCGACGTGGTGGAGACCGGCACCAGCCTGCGCAACGCCGGCCTGGAGGTCTTCGGCGAGCCGATCCTGATCTCCGACGCCGTGGTGATCCGCCCCAAGGGCGCCGGCGAGGACCCGGCCGTCGAGCAGTTCCTGCGCCGGCTGCAGGGCGTGCTGGTGGCCCGCCGCTACGTGCTGATGGACTACGACATCCGCGCCGAGAACGTCGCCGCCGCCGTGGCGCTGACCCCCGGCCTGGAGTCGCCGACCGTCTCCCCGCTGCACACCGAGGGCTGGGTGGCGGTCCGCTCGATGGTGCTCCGCAAGGAGGCCCAGCAGATCATGGACGACCTGTGGGGCATCGGCGCCCGGGCCATCCTGGTGACCAACATCCACGCCTGCCGCCTCTGACCGGCTCGCGGGCATAAGCACCGGTTGAATGGGGTGGGGCCGCCGTCCGGCGCCCCACCCCTTCCGTCACCACCCGAACCAGCACCCCCGGAGCCCCCTCGTGTCCACCCCCGCCGAGTTCCCCGTCACCTGGGCCCCGCGCCGCACCCGCGCCGTGCTGCTGCCGGTCTGCGCGCTGCTGGTGGTGCTGTTCGCGGTGCTGGCCTTCGCCCTCCCGGCGAACTGGCAGCTCAACGACCGGATCATGATGGCGGCCAGCGGCGTGCTGTTCGCCGGCGTCGGCCTGATGCTGGCCCGGCCGCGGGTCAGCGCCGACGCCGAGGGCGTCACCGTGGTCAACTTCGTCCGCAGCCGCCGGCTGGCCTGGGCCGAGGTCATCGGCGTGAACTTCCGCCAGGGCGACCCGTGGGCCACCCTCGACCTCGCCGACGGCACCTCGCTGGCCGCCGTCGGCATCCAGTCCGGGGTGGGCAAGGCCCAGGCCATCGCCGACGCCCGCGCGCTGCGCGACCTGGTCGCCCGGCACAGCGGCTGAGCGCGGCGCGGCGGCCCGGTGCGGCACATCGGCCGGGCCCGGCACCGCCCACCGGGCGGGTCCGAACGCGGATCCGGCGGTCGCACGGGTATGGTCTACGCTGGTAAAAGCGGGGCAAAGGCATTGCCCTGCCCGAAATCGACCTGAGGAGTGACACTCCCCGTCCATGGACGATCCGTCCGGTAGTACCTGCGCCGCCCTCCTTCCGACCACCGGAAGGCAGGCGGCACTGTGATCACCGCCTGGCTGCTGCTGTTCGCAGCCATCCTGCTCATCCTCGCCAACGGCCTCTTCGTGGCCGCCGAGTTCGCCTTCGTGACCGTGGAGCGCGGCGCCGTCGAGCGCGCCGCCGAGGCCGGGGACGCCAAGTCCGGCCGGGTCTCCCGGGCCCTTCGGCACCTCTCCTTCGAGCTCTCCGGTGCCCAGCTCGGCATCACCGTCACCTCGCTGGTGGTCGGCATGCTCGCCGAGCCCGCCCTGTCGACCCTGCTGAAGCCGGTGTTCACCGGCATCGGCCTGCCCGCCGGCGCCGCCCGCGGCGCCGCGGTGGTGATCGGCATGCTGCTCGCCACCGTCGTCCAGATGGTGATCGGCGAGCTCGTCCCCAAGAACTGGGCGATCTCCCGCCCGCTCCAGGTGGCCCGCGCGGTCGCCGCCCCGCACATGGCGTTCTCCCGGGTCTGCCGCCCGCTGATCAGCGTGCTGAACGGCTCCGCCGACCGCACCGTGCGGGCCTTCGGCATCGAGCCGCAGGAGGAGCTGGGCCACGCCCGCACCCCCGCCGAGCTGGTCTCGCTCGCCCGGCACTCCGCCAAGGCGGGCGCGATAGACGAGGAGTCGGCCGCCCTGTTCGTGCGCACCCTCGGCCTCGGCGACCTCACCGCGGAGTCCGTGATGACCCCGCGCGTCGACGTCTCCGCCCTCCAGCGCGACGCCAGCGCCGCCGACGTCCTCAACCTCACCCGGGCCACCGGCCTGTCCCGCTTCCCGGTCTACACCGACAGCCTGGACGAGGTCACCGGCACCGTCACGCTCAAGGACGCGCTCGCCGTGCCCGCCGAGCGGCGCGGCTCGGTGCGGGTCGCCGACCTCGCCGTCCCGCCGCTGCTGGTGCCCGAGACGCTCCCCGCCGAGCGGCTGCTCGACCAGCTGCGCCGCCTCCAGCCGATGGCCATCGTGGTCGACGAGTACGGCGGCACCGCCGGCGTGGTCACCGTCGAGGACATCGTCGAGGAGATCGTCGGCGCGGTGCAGGACGAGCACGACCCCGCCGACACCCCCGAACTGCTGCCGCTGGCGCCGGCCGACGGGCAGCCCGTCTGGGCGGCCGACGGCCGCGCCCGGCTCGACCAGCTGGAGGCCATCGGCCTGCACGCCCCGGAGGGCCCGTACGAGACGCTGGCCGGCCTGGTCGCCGACCTGCTCGGCAAGCTCCCCGACCCCGGTGAGCAGGCCGAACTGCCCGGCTGGCGGTTCACCGTCGAGGCCGTGGACCGCCACCGGACCAGCCGGGTCCGGGTGGAACGCACCGCCGACCACCACCACTTCCTGGACGACGACGAGGACGGGACCCGATGACCGCGCTCCAACTGGCCGTCGCCCTCCTGCTGCTGCTCGGCAACGCCTTCTTCGTCGGCGCCGAGTTCGCCGTCGTCTCGGTCCGGCGCAGCCAGATCGAACCGCTCGCCGAGGCGGGCAACAAGCGCGCCCGCACCGTGCTGCACGCGCTGTCCAACGTCTCCGCGATGCTCGCCGCCGCCCAGCTCGGCATCACCGTCTGCTCGCTGGGCCTGGGCGCGCTCGCCGAGCCGACCATCGCCCACCTGCTGGAGGGCCCGTTCCACGCGGTGGGCATCCCCGCCGGCCTGCAGCACCCGCTGGCGTACGGCATCTCGCTGGCCGTGGTGGTCTACCTGCACATGGTGATGGGCGAGATGGTGCCGAAGAACATGGCGCTGGCCGGCCCCGAGAAGGCCGCGCTCTGGCTCGGCCCGCCGCTGGACCGGCTCGCCCGCTGGCTGGCCCCGGTGATCGCCTTCCTCAACTCCTTCGCCAACGGCGTGCTCAAGCTGTTCAAGGTGGAGAGCAAGGACGAGGTGGAGTCGGTGTTCACCACCGAGCAGCTGATGTACCTGCTCGCCGACTCGGGGGACGCCGGACTGCTGGAGAAGGACCGCCAGGAGCGCCTGGAGGACGCCCTGGAGCTGGGCCGCCGCCCGCTCACCGACGTCCTGCTCACCCCCGAGCAGCTGGTCACCGTGGACACCAAGGTGACCGCCGCCCAGATCGAGTCGCTGGCGCTGCGCACCGGCTTCTCGCGCTTCCCGGTCACCGACGGCGACCCGGCCGGCCACGGCTACCTCGGGTACCTGCACCTCAAGGACATCCTCGACGTCGAGGACCCGACGGTGCCCGTCCCGGCCCGCCTGTGGCGCCCGATCACCGTGCTGCGCGGCACCCTGCCGCTGGACGACGCGCTGGGCGCGATGCGCCGGGCCGCCTGCCACCTCGCGGCCGTCCTCGACCAGGACGGGCGCACGCTCGGCGTGGTGATGCTGGAGGACGTGCTGGAGGAGCTGGTCGGCGAGGTGTACGACCCGGACCACCGCTCGGCCGCGTAGGACCGCCCCCGGTTCCCGAAACCGCTTCGCTACGGGCGATTCCGCTCTGAGCGTGCCGCCGTTCCCATGCCGGCCACCCGTTGTGCAGGGTGGTCGGCATGAGACTTCTCCTGCTGGGTGGTACGGAGTTCGTGGGGCGGGCCGTCGCCGAGGCGGCCCTGGAGCGGGGGTGGGAGGTGACGGTCTTCCACCGGGGGACGCACGCCGCGCCGCCGGGGACGCGGGTCCTGCACGGGGACCGCACGGCCGGGGGCGGGCTCGCCGCCCTGGCCGAGGGGGAGTGGGACGCGGTGGTGGACACCTGGTCGGCCGCCCCGTCGGCGGTGCGCGACAGCGCCCGCCTGCTGGCCGGCCGGGCCGGGCGCTACGCGTACGTGTCCAGCCGGTCGGTGTACGCCTATCCGACGCCGGCCGGGGCCGACGAGAGCGCCCCGGTGGTGGACGGCTCGCCGGACGACGGCGAGGTGCCCTACCCGGAGTCCAAGCGCGGCGGGGAGCTGGCGGCGCTGGACGCCTTCGGTGACCGGGCGCTGCTGGTCCGTGCCGGGCTGATCGTCGGACCGTACGAGAACATCGGCCGGCTTCCCTGGTGGCTGAACCGGATCGCCCGCGGCGGCCCGGTGCTCGCCCCCGGCCCGCGCGACCTCGGCCTCCAGTTCATCGACGTCCGCGACCTCGCCGGCTGGACCCTGGACGCCCTCGCGGCCGGCCTCGGCGGCCCCTACGACCTGGTCGGCCCGCGCGGGCACAGCACCACCGGCGACCTCCTGGAGGCCTGCGCGGCGGTCACCGGCGCGCACGCCGAGCTGCGCTGGACGGCCCCGGAGGCGGTCGCCGCGGCCGGGATCGCGCCGTGGACGGAGCTGCCGTTCTGGGTCCCGCCGGGCGAGCTGTACGACACCATGCACGGCGCGGACGTGAGCAGGGCGCTCGCCGCCGGGCTGCGCTGCCGGCCGGCGGCCGAGACGGTCGCCGACACCTGGGCGTGGCTGCGCTCGATCGGCGGTGTCGCCCCGCAGCGCCCGGACCGGCCGACGGTCGGCCTGGCCCGGGAGAAGGAGGCCGCGGCGTTGGAGGCCGCGGCGCCGGCCGGCTGACGCCGCCCGCCGGGGAACCGAGGCCGGGGCGTGTCCGGCGATTCCCGCCGGGTGTGCGACGCGAATCGCCGGACACGCCCCGGCTAGGCGCTCCGGCCCCGGCCGTCGATCAGCTCGCCGTAGGCCTGCACCAGGTCCGGCAGCCGCAGCGTGGCGAGGTCCTCCCGGCCGGGTGGCTCGCGCAGCAGGGTGAGCCGCAGGTCCCGGTAGGCGCAGGACTTCTCGTACAGGGTGCGGATGAACCGGCCGTTGCCGAGCTCGTCGATCCAGCCTTCGCGCACCACGTGGGTGCAGATCGAGGCCAGCTCCTCGGCGGCGTCCTCGTCCCAGCCGTCGCCGTCCTGCCCGGCGAGCGAGGCGCCGATCGCGGTCAGCTCGCCGGGGCGGTAGCTGGGGAAGTCGACCCGGGTGGTGAAGCGGGAGTTCAGACCGGGGTTGGCGGCCAGCAGCCGGTTCATGCCCTCGGGGTAGCCGGCCAGGATCACCACCAGCCGGTCCCGGTTGTCCTCGGCACGCTTGAGCAGCACCTGGAGCGCCTCGTCGCCGTACGCGTCGCCCTTGCTGTAGCCGGAGTTGGAGAGGCTGTAGGCCTCGTCGATGAAGAGCACGCCGTCCAGCGCGGAATCGATCAGCTCGTTCGCCTTGACGGCCGTCTGGCCGAGGAACTCGCCGACCAGGTCCGCCCGTTGGGCCTCGACCAAGTGGTCGCCGGAGAGCAGGCCGAGGGCGTGGAAGACCCGGCCGAGGATCCGTGCCACGGTGGTCTTCCCGGTGCCGGAGGGGCCGGAGAAGACGAAGTGGCGCTTGGGCGGCTGGACCGGCAGGCCCTGTTCGGCGCGCAGCCGGGCCATCCGCAGCTGGGCGGAGAGCGCCCGCACCTGCCGCTTGACCGGCTCCAGGCCGACCATCCGGGAGAGTTCGGCCAGTGCGGCGTCCAACTCGGCCTGGTCGCCCTCGCGTCCGAGTGCCGGGGAGGTGCTGGTGGGGCGGGGGAGGACGGCCGGACCGCGCGCCGGCGCGGGCGTGGCGGGGGAGACGGCGGCGGGCTGCGGCGCGGTGGAGCCGGAGCGTCCGCCGGCGGCCAGCGGGGGCGGCGCGCCGCCGGGGCCGGACCTGTTGTCGGTGCCCGGGCCCGGCCCGGCGGCGGTCGGCACCACCGGGGAGCGGTCGACGCCCGGCTCCGGCTCGTCCGCCCCGTCCGGCAGGGGCCCGTCCGGCAGGGACCCGTCGCCGAGCGGGCCGTCCGTGAGCGGGCCGTCGGTGAACGGTGCGTCCGGGAACGGTGCGTCGGTGAGCGGTCCGTCGAGCACCGGTCCGCCGAAGGGGTCCGGGCCGCCGGGGGCGCCGGGCGGGTCGAAGTCCGGCGGGTCCAGCAGCGCGGCCTCCAGTGCGTCCTCCTCCGGCCCGCCCGTCCGTCCGGCCTCCCGGCCCCCGCCGAGCGCGTCCAGCAGGGTGTCGGCGACGGCGTCCTCGGCGGAGATCGCCGCGAGCCGGGCCGCGGTGTCCATGAACGCCGGATCGGCCCGGTGCACCGCCCGGTAGAGGGGTAACGCGGCCGCGCTGCGCCCGGCGCCCTCGTAGGCGCGGCCCAGCCAGTAGCGCAGCTCCTTGCGCTGCGGCTGCTCGGAGCGGCAGCGGGCGAGCGAGGCGGCGAGCGGGGCCTGTGCCTGGGCGCACATGTCCAGCCGGACCCGCGCCATGCCGGCGAAGAGTCCGGCCTCGATGCCGAGCAGCGCGTCGTCGAGCAGCCGGTCGGTGTCCCGGATCAGCTGTTCCCAGTCCTTGAGCAGATAGGAGCGGCAGGCGTGCAGGAAGCGGGCCGACGAGTCCTCGGCGGGGGCCGGGCACTGCTCCAACGCCTGGTCCAGCTCGGCGAGGTGACGGCCGTCCAGCCAGTGCGAGGCGTGGGCGAGGGCGAGGTCGCGCGGGGTCTCCAGCACCGGCTGCACCCACCAGCCGAGCCAGTACCAGGAGCTCAGCGGCCGGGCGTGGCGCCGGCGCTGCTCGCCGAAGCGCTTGCGGTGGCGGTGCATGGCGAGCAGCGCGCCGGAGGTGTCGCTGCGCAGGGCGTGCAG
This sequence comes from Kitasatospora sp. NPDC015120, assembly GCF_043080305.1. Classification (NCBI taxonomy): domain Bacteria; kingdom Bacillati; phylum Actinomycetota; class Actinomycetes; order Kitasatosporales; family Streptomycetaceae; genus Kitasatospora; species Kitasatospora sp. NPDC015120. Next base: position 387,026 of record NZ_JBIBVJ010000006.1, read on the forward strand.
GCCGAGCCAGGCGTCGGCCATGCCGGGGTCGAGCCGCACGGCGGCGCGGAACTCCTCCTCGGCCCGGCTGTACGCCCCGGCCGTGTAGGCGTCCATGGCGCGCAGCCAGGCGCGGTCGGCGAGCCGGTTCGGTGCCGGCCCGCCCGCGTTGTTGCTCTGGGAACTCTCGTTCGTCACTCAACGCCCCCCGCGGTGTGGCTCGGGGCCCGGCCGGTGCGGTGGTGGGCGGGACCCCGCCGGTGGTCGTCTGCCCCCGGGGCGCATATGCGCCTGCCAGGAATCGTACCGGCGCCGGGCTGATCCGGAAGGGTGCCGCACGATGTCAAAAGCGATCTGGCGGGCGGGCGTTGACGGATGGCCGGATCCGGGGCGCGGTGGTCGGACGATATCCCCGGCTCACGGGGGAACAAGCCGGGGATACCGGGTCCGAGGTTGCGGAATCCAGGAGTCCGGCAACGAGTGAGAACTTATTTCCTGACGATCCCGCAGGTCAAGGTGATTGTTGAAGGTTCACCGACGGTGCTCGGCGCGATCCGCCCGGTCACCCCGTCGACCACCGTGCCGGCGTGCGGACGGCTCGGGTCGGCGGCGAAATGCGCCGATTCGGCGACCGCCCAGCCGGCCCAGAACTCCGCCAGCTCCGGGCCGTCCCGCTGCTCCCCGCGCCGCCGGGCCGCCGCCGCGTCCAGTTCCATCCACACCAGCCGGCTGAGCCACGGCCGCACCGCGCGCCGCCCGGCGCCCACGCCCTCGACCAGGACCACCGGCGCCGACGGCACCTCGGCCGTGCCGGCGAACCGGCGCAGCGTCCAGTCGTACACCCGGTACCGTGCGTCCCGCCCCGCGGCCAGCGGCTCCAGCACCTGCGTGCGCAGCCGGGCGGTCCAGCCGAACGGCTCGGCGTGCGTCGCCAGGTCGTCCAGGTGCACCACCGGGGCGCCGCCCAGCGCGGCCGACAGCCGGCCGGCGAAGGTCGTCTTCCCCGAGCCCGCGTGCCCGTCCACCGCGACCAGCCGCACCGGACCGCAGGACGGTGGCAGCGCCCGCAGCTCGGCGGCGAGCGCGTCGAGAGCGCCGCACGCGTCCGGGGCGCCGCCCGCATCGCGAGCGCCGCAAGCATCGCGAGCACCGCCAGTGCCGGGAGCGCCGGACGCGTCGGGAGCGCCGCGCTCGTCGCGTGCGCCGGACCCGGCGACGGCGCGGGGCCCCACTACCGGGGCGGCGGAAGTCTCGGAAGCAGCCACAACGTCAACCCTACGGGGGCCGGTGTGCCGGTACGGACAGTGATCCGGTGCAGGTCGTGACGGCAGCGCCGCGATCGGGCATACTCGCATCGCCGAGCATGTGAACGGCCGTTCACCGTGATCCGGTGCCGGCCGGGCCGAGCTGCCACACCCCGCGCGGGCCCGACCACTCCCCGGGGCCCGGCGCACGACCGAGGAGGCGACCAGCCACCATGACCACCTCCCCCGCGTCCCCCGCGAAGGCCGTCGACCGCCAGCTGCCCAGCGAGGAGGCCCGTGAGCTCCTGGCCCTCACCCGGGACCTCGTCCAGCGCGAGCTGCTGCCGCGCGCCGCGGAGGACGAGGCCGCCGGCCGCTTCCCGCGCGAGGTCTTCCGCACGCTCGGCGAGGCCGGGCTGCTCTCGCTCCCCTACGAGGAGCGCCACGGCGGCGGCGACCAGCCCTACGAGGTCTACCTCCAGGTCCTGGAGGAGCTGGCGTCCGGCTGGCTGGCCATCGGCCTCGGCGTCAGCGTGCACACCCTCTCCTGCCACGCGCTCGCCACCTTCGGCACCGACGAGCAGCGCGACCGTTGGCTGCCCGGCATGCTCTCCGGCGCGCAGCTCGGCGCCTACTGCCTCTCCGAGCCGCAGTCCGGCTCCGACGCCGCCGCCCTGCGCACCCGCGCCCACCTGGACGGCGAGGACTACGTGGTCAACGGCACCAAGGCGTGGATCACCCACGGCGGCCGGGCCGACTTCTACAGCGCCCTGGTGCGCACCGGCGAGGAGGGCTCGCGCGGCATCAGCTGCCTGCTGGTCCCCGGCGACCAGGAAGGCCTCTCGGCCGCCCCGCCGGAGCAGAAGATGGGCATGAAGTCCTCGCCGACCGCCCAGCTGCACTTCGACGGCGTCAGGGTCCCGCGCGAGCGGCTGATCGGCACCGAGGGCCAGGGCTTCCAGATCGCGCTCGGCGCGCTGGACTCCGGCCGGCTCGGCATCGCCGCCTGCGCGATCGGCGTCGCCCGGGCCGCGCTCGACCTCGCCGTCGAGTACGCCGGCACCCGCCGGCAGTTCGGCCGGCCGATCGCCGACTTCCAGGGCCTGTCCTTCATGCTCGCCGACATGGCCACCCAGATCGAGGCCGGCCGCGCGCTCTACCTGGCCGCCGCCCGCCGCCGCGACGCCGGCCTGGCGTTCTCCAAGGAGGCGGCGATGGCCAAGCTGTTCTGCACCGACGCCGCGATGCGGGTGACCACCGACGCCGTCCAGGTGCTCGGCGGCTACGGCTACACCCAGGACTTCCCGGCCGAGCGCTTCATGCGCGAGGCCAAGGTGCTGCAGATCGTCGAGGGCACCAACCAGATCCAGCGCCTGGTGATCGGCCGCCACCTCACGAAGTCCTGACCCTCGGCCGGCCGCCCCCGCCCGGCCCCGCCGCGGGGCAGCCGGCGAACGGCCTCCGGGCGCCGCTCCAGGGTGCGGAGCGACGCCCGGAGGCCGTTGTCGTCGGACTGCGTCGAACCGATCGTCGAACCGTCAGAGGCCGCGCGGCGTGCGGGGGTTCAGCGCCGCGAGAACCGGCCCCGCTGCTCGGGGATGGCCGGTGCGGGCACCGAGCGGACCGGGCGGTGGACCAGCGCGTGCGAGAACGGCTGGGTGCGCCAGTCGTGCTCGCCCGGCAGCGCCGGGAGCACGTCCAGCGCGGCGGACCCGGCGTCCTCGGCGCTCTCCACCTCGGCCAGGTCGTCCGTCGGCGTGCCCGAACCGGGGCAGAGCGCGGGCGAGAAGGGGTGCCAGGGCCGCGGCAGGACGGCATGCTGCGGCAGCCGCTCCTCGTCGCCCACCAGGGCGATCGGGCGCCGGCACGAAGGGCAGTGCACCCGGACGATCTCCCAGGTGTCCGCCTCGCCCGGATCCACCCCCGGCAGGGTCTCGTCGGGGACCGCGAGGTCCTCGCGGTCGGTCGTATCGTGGGCGTCGTCCGCGCCCCTCGGGCGCTGGTCGGTAACGCGCATGGTGATCCCCCTCGGATCGGGCCCGGCGTGGTCGCCCGGGGCCACAACCAGCACTTCCCGCCGAAACGGACTCATAACCCTGCGGTTCGGCGCACTGTGATGCACCGGGTGTGTCCTTCGCCACATTCGCCCGGCATGTGCCCGCGCGGCACCCCGGGGCGCGCCTGGTGGCAGCGCGCGCCCCCGCGCCGTGATCCACGCGCCCCCGAGGGGGTAGGTTTGCGCCTTGTGGAGGATCTCGACCAACGCATCGTCCGGCTGCTCCTCCAGGACGGCCGGATGAGCTACACGGACCTGGGCAAGGCCACCGGCCTGTCCACCTCGGCGGTGCACCAGCGGGTGCGCCGGCTGGAACAGCGCGGGGTGATCCGCGGCTACACCGCGATCGTCGACCCGGACGCCGTCGACCTGGCGCTCACCGCCTTCATCTCGGTCAAGCCCTTCGACCCCAGCGCCCCGGACGACACGCCCGAGCGGCTGGCCGACCTGCCCGAGATCGAGGCCTGCCACAGCGTCGCCGGCGACGAGAACTACATCCTCAAGGTCCGCGTCGGCGCCCCCGGCGACCTGGAGGACCTGCTGGCCCGCATCCGCAGCGCCGCCGGCGTGTCCACCCGCACCACCGTCGTGCTGTCCACCCCCTACGAGGCACGCCCCCCGAAGCTCTGACCGGCCCGTACGGGGGTGCAGACTAGGCCGCATGACCGAACGCACCAGCCCGCCCTGCCCGCCCCCGGGCAGGAGCGGCCCCCGGACCGTCCTGCTGCGCGGCGGCGCCGTCTACAGCCCCGCCGACCCCTTCGCCACCGCCATGCTCGTCGAGGGCGAGCACGTCGCCTGGGTCGGCAGCGACGGCGCCGCCGAGGCGTACGCGCGGACCGCCGACGAGATCGTCGAGCTGGACGGTGCCCTGGTCACCCCCGCCTTCGTCGACGCCCACGTCCACGCCACCTCCGCCGGGCTCGCGCTGACCGGCCTCGACCTCACCGGCACCCCCTCGCTGGCCGCCGCCCTCGCCGCGCTCACCGCCTTCGTCGCCGCCGCGGAGCAGCCCGGCGGCGTGCTGATCGGCCACGGCTGGGACGAGACCGGCTGGCCGGAGGGCCGCCCGCCGACCCTCGCCGAGCTGGACGCCGCCGCCGGTGGCGCCGCCGTCTACCTCTCCCGCACCGACGTGCACTCCGGCCTCGCGACCAGCGCCCTGCGCGCGCTGACCGACGGTCTCGCCGAGCAGTCCGGCTTCCACCCCGACGGCCCGCTCACCCGCGACGCCCACCACGCCGTGCGGCTGACCGCGCTCGCCCGCCTCACCCCCGCCCAGCGGCGCGCCGCCCAGCACGCCGCCCTGGCGCGCGCCGCCGAACTCGGCATCGGCGCGGTGCACGAGTGCGCCGGCCCCGGGATCTCCTCCGAGGAGGACTTCACCGCCCTGCTGGAGCTGGCCGCCGAGGGCACGGGCCCCGAGGTGTTCGGCTACTGGGGCGAGCTGAGCGAGCGCGGCGGCGTCGAGACCGCCCGCCGGCTCGGCGCCGTCGGCGCCGGCGGCGACCTCTTCGTGGACGGCGCGCTCGGCTCGCACACCGCCTGCCTGCGCCACGACTACAGCGACGCCCCGCACACCGGCGCCGCCTACCTGACCGCCGCGCAGGTCGCCGACCACGTCGCCGCCTGCACCGAGGCCGGGCTCCAGGCCGGGTTCCACGCCATCGGCGACGCCGCGGTCGCCGCCGTCGTCGAGGGCGTACGGGCCGCCGGCGACCGGGTCGGCGCCGGGCGGGTCCGGGCGCTGCGCCACCGGGTCGAGCACGCCGAGGCGCTGGACGACGAGACCGTCGCCGCCTTCGCCGAACTGGGCCTGACCGCCTCCGTGCAGCCCGCCTTCGACGCCGCCTGGGGCGGCCCGGACGGCATGTACGTCCAGCGCCTGGGCGCCGAGCGGGCCGCCGCGCTCAACCCGTTCGCCGCGCTGCTGCGCTCCGGCGTCCCGCTGGCCTTCGGCTCGGACGCCCCGGTCACCCCGCTCGACCCCTGGGGCACCGTGCGCGCCGCCGCCTTCCACCGCACCCCCGCGCACCGGATCTCGGTGCGGGCCGCGTTCACCGCCCACACCCGCGGCGGCTGGCGCGCGATCGGCCGGGACCAGGACGGCGTGCTCGTGCCCGGCGCGGTCGCCAGCTTCGCGGTCTGGGCCGCCGGCGACCTGGTCGTCCAGGCCCCGGACGACCGGGTGGCCGGCTGGTCGACCGACCCGCGCTCCGGCACCCCGGGCCTGCCCGACCTCACCCCCGGCGAGCCGCTGCCGGTCTGCCTGCGCACCGTGGTCCGCGGCCGCACCGTCCACCTGGCGGCCGCCGGGTAACGCGTGGCGGTACGGCGGGGGGCGGCCGGTGACGCGACCGGCCGCCCCCCGCTCCGCACCGGTACGGCCCTCAGCTCACGGCCGGGTGACGTTCCGGGGTACCTTCTTCGGACAGCGTCCGAACAGCCGTCCCCGTTCCCCCGCGGGGCGGCGGCGAGAGAGATGGTGCGACGGTGGCCATGCCCGTCACCCAGGAGCGGTCCGGGACCGCGCCCGAGTCCCCCGACGAGGCACCAGGCCCGGGCCGAAGCGCCCGCGCCCTCGCCAGGATCCGGGCCGGCCTTCCCCGCACGGGCCTGGCCGCACTGGCCGGACTGCTGCTCGCGCTGGCCTTCCCGCCCTTCGACCTGTGGCCGCTCTCGGTCCTCGGCGTCGCCGCGCTCTCCCTGCTCACCCGGGGCCGCACGGCCCGGCAGGCCGCCTGGACCGGCTTCGCCTTCGGCCTGCCCTTCTTCCTGATGCTGCTCAGCTGGCTGCGGGTGGTCGGCTGGGACGCCACCATCGGTCTGTCGGTCGTCGAGGCGCTGTTCCTGGCCGCCCTCGGCTCCGGCCTCGCCGTGACCTCCCGGCTGCCCGCCTGGCCGCTGTGGGGGGCCTGCCTGTGGATCACCCAGGAGTGGGCCCGTGACCGGCTGCCGCTCGGCGGCTTCCCCTGGGGCCGGCTGGCGTTCGCCAACACCGCCACCCCGTACACCCCGCTGGCCGCGCTCGGCGGCGCCCCGCTGGTGACCTTCGCCGTCGCCCTCTCCGGCACCCTGCTGGCCCTGGCCGCCCTGCGGATGACCGCCCGCGGCACCGCGCGCCGACCGGTGCAGGCCGCGGGCGCCGGGCTCGGCGCCGTCGCCGCGCTGCTCGCCGGCTACCTGGTGCCGGTGCCCACCGACCCCGCCGACACCGTCAAGGTCGCCGTCATCCAGGGCAACGTGCCCAACCCCGGCATGGACTTCCTCGGCCGCCCGATGATGGTGCTCAACAACCACGCCGCCGCCACCGAGAAGCTCGCCGAGGACATCAGGGCCGGCCGGACCGAGAAGCCGGACATCGTGATCTGGCCGGAGAACTCCTCCGACCTCGACCCGTTCAGCGACCCGCTGGCCTACGCCCGGATCGACGAGGCGGTGCGGGCGATCGGCGTGCCCACCCTGGTCGGCACCCTGGTCGACGGACCCGACGAGCAGCACGTGCAGAACGAGGGCATCGTCTGGGACCCGAAGACCGGCCCCGGCGCCTCCTACACCAAGCAGCACCCGGTGCCGTTCGGCGAGTACGTGCCCTTCCGCGACCAGCTGTCCAAGGTCGTCACCCGGCTCCAGCGGGTCGCCCGGGACTTCTACCCCGGCGACCACAACGGCGTCATGCAGCTCGGCCCGGCCCGGATCGGCGACGTCATCTGCTTCGAGGTCGCCTACGACGAGATCGTCCGCGACACCGTCGACCAGGGCGCCCGGGTCCTCGTCGTGCAGACCAACAACGCCACCTACGCCAAGACCGGCCAGCCGGAGCAGCAGCTCGCGATGAGCCGGCTGCGCGCCGTCGAGCACGGCCGAGCGGTGCTGATCGCGGCAACCAGCGGCATCAGCGCGGTGATCGCCCCGGACGGCAGCGTCGTCCAGCGCACCGAGGAGCTGACCGCCGCCGAGCTGTCCGCGACCGTCCCGCTGCGCGACGGCACCACCGTCGCCGACCGGGTCGGCGCCGCCCCCGAGTGGACCCTCGCCGTGGCCGGCCTGCTCGCCTGCGCCGGCGGCGTCCTGCTCGCCCGCCGCCGCCGCGCCGCCGCGGCCGGCACCCCCGGTGGAACACCGGCCGCCGGCTGATCGTTGGAGCAGGTGGTGCCGTAGCCGGCCCGGACCTCCCGTGCGGCGCGCAGAGCACCGCTTGGAGTGGATTCGTACCGTGACCCAGCAAGCTACCCCCGCCCGTCCGGCGCCGCGCTCGAAGCTGCGGCGGGTGCTGCCGCTGCTGCTGACCGCCTGGCTGGTGCTGGAGATCTGGCTGCTGGTCCAGGTCGGCTCGTGGCTGGGCGGCCTGACCGTGGTGCTGCTGCTGATCGCCGGAGCGGTGATCGGCGGTTCGCTGATCAAGCGGGCCGGCGCGCGGGCGCTGTCGGCCGCCATCGAGCAGACCCGTGACCCGAAGTCGAAGCAGCCGCAGACCGGCACCAGCCTGACCGTGCTGGCCGGGCTGCTGCTGATCCTGCCGGGGTTCCTCTCGGACGTCCTGGCGCTGACCCTGCTGTTCCCGCCGACCCGCGCGCTGTGGCGGGCGGGCGGGCGCCGGGTGGCCGACAAGGCGCTGCGCTCCACGGCGGGCGTCGGGGCCGATCCGTTCGCGGACGCGATGCGGCTGCAGGAGCAGCTGCGCATCCACCGCCCCGACGGCAAGGTGATCCAGGGCGAGGTGGTCGAGCCGGGCAGCGGCCCGGGGGCCGGGCCGCAGGGGCCGGACACCACCTACCGGCCGCCGATCAACGGCTGACCGTCCGACCGACCGTCCGACCGTCCGACCGTCCGCCCGGCGGACCGGATCTGCCCGGAGGTGCCGGGGCGGGCCCCGGGAGGTGCCCGGATGTCCCGCGCATCCGGGCAGATCCGTTGCCGGGGACGTCCCGCGGACTCGCCGCGGACTCGCCGCGGACGCGGCGCCCGGAGGGTCCGGGCAACGCGAAAGGGACCCTGGTGGCCAGGGTCCCTTTTCGCGTGCTCCCGCCCGTCGGCGGGAGCGGGGTCAGGCGCTCTTGCGGGTGTCCCGCGGGTGCACCGCGAGGTTCATCCCACCGGAGCGGAGCACGGCCAGCCGCTCGGCCAGCACCTCCTCCAGCTCCTCGCGCGTCCGGCGCTCCATCAGCATGTCCCAATGGGTGCGCGTCGGCTTCACCTTCTTCTCCTCCGGCTCGTCGCCGTCGAGAAGGGCTGCCTCCTGGCCGCAGAAACGGCATTCCCACACCGCGGGAATCTCCGCCTCGACCGAGAAGGGAACCTCGAATCGGTGTCCGTTCTGACATGCGTACTCGACGGTCTGGCGGGGAGCCAGATCGATACCACGGTCGGTCTCGTAGCTAGTGGCCCCGAGTCGCGTGCCGCGGAGAGCTCGCTCGCTCATGAATCGTGCCTCCCGGGCTTATGGCCCACAGGACTAGTGGTCGCTGTTCTTCGTCGTTCGGTCAACGCTCGGCTTCCGACGAAGATTCCCGTCCCGGGACATGCGTCGTCTGTCGTGCCGCCCCTGTTTGTACCCACCGGCGCCCGATTTGTCACATCTGGCCGGTGATATCACCCCAGGTGTCACCTATTTCACATCTGGCGATCGGCCCGCCGTTCCCGCACGAGCGTACCGGGAGGCGGACCGGCGGCCTGCGCCGCCCCTCCGCCGCGGGGCCGGGCGGACCGGTCAGGCGAGCGGACGGAAGCGTAGCGCGGCCGGGCCCTTGGCGAGGTCCACCCCGGGGAGCGGCTCGGGGTACGGCCCGGCGTACGGCTCGGCATACGGCCCGGGCTGCGGCCCGGCGCCGGGCTCCGCCGGGAGCGGCGCCACCGCCCGCCCGGGTGCGGCCGGCGCGGCCGGTGCGGGCGCCTCGGTGCGGGTGTCGCGGTGCGGCAGCAGCGCGATCACGGCGTCCCGCAGTGCGGCCGGCGCCTCCTCGTCCAGCGGGTCGACGGTGGCCGGCACCTGGAGCCGGACCGGGGTGCCGGTGCCGATCCGGGCGTAGCCGCGCCCGGCGGGGGCCTGGGCGGCGGGCACGATGTCCAGCGGAACGCCGAGTGCCGCGTGGCCCTCCTCGGGGCCGGCCGGACCGAGCACCACCCGGGCCCGGGCGGTGGCCCGCACGCTCGGGGAGATCCGGTCCCGGGCCTCGATGTCGTCGGCGACCACCACGGTGACCCGGGCCGCCCGGCCGTGCCGCAGCGGCAGTTCCAGCAGGTCCTGGGGGTCGGGGCGGCCCTCGGCGTGGGCCAGCTCGCTCAGCTCGGTGGGGTGGTCGAGCAGCACCCACAGCGGCCGGGTGACGTCCGGCGGCGGGGCGGTGCCGGCGTGCCGGGCGGCGTTGAGCACGGTAAGCCGGCGTCCGGTCTCCTCGGCGACCCACTGCAGGGCGGCCAGCGCGCCGTGCAGGCTGGTCTCCACGGTGTGCACGCCGGGCCGGTTGACCAGGCAGGCATGCTCGCCGGTCCCGGCTCCGTCGATCACCACCAGGTCGGCGAACGGCAGGGCCTGCAGCGCCACCGAGCGCACCAGGCTGGAGGTGCCGTAGCCGCTGACGCCGAGCGCCAGCAGGTGCGGCTCGGCCGAGCGCGGTCCGGTGCGCCAGACCACCGGCGGCTGCTGGGCGAGCGCCCCGCCCTGGTGCACCGGGATGGTCCGCGCGCTGCCGTCCTCGTCGGTGAAGCCGAGCACGATCTCGCCCGGGGCCGCCACGAACCGCTGGGCGACGATGTCCGCGGGCAGCGGCGCCAGCGCGGCGATCCGCAGCGTGTTGGACTCCTCGTCCCAGTCGAAGCGGTACTCCCTGGCCCGCCCGGCCTTGCCCTGGACGACCTGCTCGATCCGGGCCCGGGCGCCGGGCTCGGTGTCGGTGAAGTACGCGGGGTAGGCGATCTCCAGCCGGGCGAGCCGGCCCTCGGCGTCGAACTCCCAGCCGGAGAAGACGTCCCGGTAGCTGCCCTCGTAGTGGTAGAGCGGGCTGAACCCCTCGGGCCCGGCCAGGTACGGGGTGAGCGCGGCGTACAGCGCGGTGAGCTTGACGTCCGCGAGGTCCGGCTCGGGCGCGGCGGGCGCGGCCTTGGGTCCGCGGCCCGCCCAGGCGGCGCTGGCCATCAGCGCGATCAGCGCGAACAGCAGGCCGTGCGGCAGCAGGTAGATCCCGGCCAGCATCGCGGCGGTCAGGAAGAGCGTCGGCCCGCGCCGGTCCTTCGGGGTGGCCTGCCAGCGGTCCTTGGCCCAGGCGGCGTGGTGGCGCAGCCCGCGGCCGATGACGGTGAGCGGCGCGAACATGTCGGAGGCGTGGTCGCCGGCCGTGCGGACGAGGTCGCGGCCCTTGGTGAGGTGGTGGCGGCTGAGTGGCATTCCTGGCTCCCCGGGCGAGTGGGACGGTCGGTGGGAGGGGCGTGCGGCAACGGCCGGGCCCGGGGCGGTGGGATCCGCGCCCGGGCCGGTGCGGGGGCCTGAGCCCCGTCAGAACCTGATGCCGCCGAGGAGGCTGGCGAGGCTGGCGCCGCCCGCGGTGATGCTCGGCGCGATCGAGGAGCCGGCGACGTAGAAGCCGAAGAGGGCGCAGACGAGGGCGTGGGAGACCTTGAGTCCGTCCCTGCGGAAGAAGAGGAAGGCGATGGTGCCGAACAGGACGATGCCGGAAATCGAGAGGATCACGATCTGCTCCTCGGGGAGGGTGCGGGGACAGTGCCACGGAAAGTGCCACAATCGTGACAAAAGGTAATAGATGATGGAACGGGGCAAATGGGTGGTTTCCGGGAGTTGCCGCTCCAGGCCGGAAAGTTCGCCCGAACGGTCGCGCGGCCCCCGCAGCCGCGCGCCGTGCGCTACCGTGCGTCCGGCGCGACCACCGACAACGCCGGACGGGCCCCGCGCGGGCGTCGTCCCCCGGAGAAAGGCCGAGACATGACCGACACCCCCGACGCCGACGTGATCGCCCTGGCCGGCAAGCTCTTCGACGCCGCCCGGGCCGGCGACACCGAGACCCTCGCCGCGTACGTCGACTCCGGCGCCCCCGCCGACCTCACCAACGACCGGGGCGACACCCTGCTGATGCTCGCCGCCTACCACGGGCACGCCGCCACCGTCGGCGCGCTGCTGGAGCGCGGCGCCGACCCGAACCGGGCCAACGACCGGGGCCAGACCCCGCTGGCCGGCGCCGTCTTCAAGGGCGCCGACGACGTCCTCGACGCGCTGCTCGCCGGCGGCGCCGACCCGTCCGCCGGCACCCCGTCCGCCGTCGACACCGCCCGGATGTTCGGGAAGGACGCGCTGGTCGCCCGCTTCGAGGGCCGGTCCTAGGAGCGCCGGGGCCGGGCCGTAGGCTTGCGCCATGAGCACCACCACCGGCGGACCCTTCGTGCGCGACACCAAGGGCGGCAGCATCGAGATCCGGATCACCGGCTTCGGCCACCCCGACGCCCAGCTCCTCACGGCCGAGGTGCAGCAGGAGTACGTGCGCCGCTACGGCGAGGCCGATCTCACCGAGCTGCACCCCGAGCACTTCGAGGCGCCGGCCGGGCTCTTCCTGGTCGCCTACCTGGACGGCGAGCCGGTCGCCTGCGGCGGCTGGCGGGCCAAGGAGGCCGCGCCGTTCGGCATCCGCGCCACCGACGCCGAACTGAAGCGGATGTTCGTCCGGCCCCGGGCCCGCGGCCGCGGGCTGGCCCGGGTGGTGCTGCGCCGGCTGGAGCGGACCGCCGCCGAGGCCGGGCGCACCCGGTTCATCCTGGAGACCGGCACCGAGCAGCCCGAGGCCGTCGCCCTGTACGCCTCCGAGGGCTACGAGCCGATAGAGAAGTTCGGCCTCTACCGCGAGTCGGAGCAGAGCATCTGCCTCGGCAAGGAGTTCGGCGGCGCGTCCGGCGTCTGACCGGGGCCGGCGCCGGGTAGCCTCCCGACGGGTCCGACGGGCCCGTTCGGGAGGGACCGCGGGACGGGGGGCACAGCGGATGACCGGATCGGTGGCGGCTGCCCCGCTCGCCGAACTCGCGGCGCCCGGCGGGCCGTTGGAACGGCTGGTGAGCACCGGGCTGCGCGCCGCCGGGACCGGTGGGGTCTGGTCGGCGGGTGACGCGGGCGGCGTCCGGGGGCGCGGCCACGCCGGTGTGCTCGGCCGGGGGCCCCACGGCACGCGGCCGATGGACCACGACACGGTGTTCGATCTGGCCAGTCTCACCAAGATCGTCGCGCTCTGGCCGTGCGCCGGAGCCCTCCGGCAGGCCGGGCGGCTGCCGCTCGACCGGCCCCTCGGCGCCTACTGGCCGCCGGCCGCGGGCCGGCCCGTCGGTGCGGTGACGGCCCGTCAACTGCTCACCCACACGGCCGGGCTGCCGCTGCGCACCCGGTTCGCCGAGCGGTACGGCACCGACCCGGCCGCGATCCGGGCCGGGGTGCTCGCCGCCCCGCTGCACCGGCCGCCCGGCGGCGCCGTCGAGTACACCGACCGGGCCGCGGTGCTGCTCGGTCACCTGGTGGAGTCCCTGGCGGGCGCGCCGCTCGACGAACTCGCCGCCCGGCAGGTCTGGCGGCCGCTCGGCATGGCCGACACCCGCTACGGGCCGCTCGGCCCGGAGCTCGCCGGCCGCACCGCCCCCACCGAGTACGAGCGGACCGCCGGCAGGGTGCTGTGCGGCGTTGTGCACGACCCCTCGGCGCGGCTGCTCGGGGGCGTCTCCGGCAACGCCGGCGCCTTCTCCACCGCCCGTGACCTGGAGCGCTTCCTCGCCGCGGTGCTCGCCGGGGGTGACGGGGGCGCCGGGGGCGAAGGGGATGACGCGGCCGCCGCGTCCGCGCTGCCGTGGGCCGGGTCGTGGATCACCGAGTCGCTGCGGGTGCAGACCGGCGGACTGGCACCCGCCCGGGGCCTGTCCTGGCTCTGCGCCGCCGGCACCGACCCGGCCGAGGGAACCTTCGTCCACTACGGCTTCACCGGGACCGCGCTCTGGGTCTCCCGCCGCCGCGGCCGCTGGGCGCTGCTGCTCACCAACAAGGTCCACTACGACCGGGACTTCCGGCGGCTCACCGAGCTGCGCAACGCCTTCCGCCGGGCGGTCTTCGGGTAGGGCCGCCGCGCCCGGCGCCGACGGGATTCCGGCAGCCATCCATCCGGACCACGGTTCCCGCCCCTGACGGGCGCGCGGGCGAGCGGCGTCCTGATCTCCGGTGTGCGACTGCCGTCACCGATCTGTCCGGCACCCCTGGGGGCCGGAGGGAGGGCCGGAAGGCTCCCGGATTCCTGGGGGCGAATCCGATCCGGCTGTCGGGGGGGTGCCGCCCCCGGCCGGACCCCGGTGGCCGCGGTGGCGGCCGGCCGGGGCCGATGGGGGCGCGTCGTCTCCAGCAGGGGGAGGAGGCCTGCGCCCGATGCTTCGCGAACACGTCGGGTCCGGGGCGGGAACCGGTCGCGTACGGCGCCGCGGACACCCGGCGGGTGGCGGGGCGTCAGATCAGCGTGGACCAGTACGACCAGAACCGGTTGAGGATCAGCAGCGCGATCACCGCCGCCCACAGCACCGGCAGCGCCCAGTGGTAGCGCGCCGCCTCCCGGACCACCGGCCGCAGCCGGGGACCGACCGGGATCACCCCGGAGCACAGGTTGTGCAGCGTCGTGTACCAGAACAGCGGCACCACCGTCGCCCAGACCACCATGCAGTACGGGCAGAGCGCGCCGATGTCGTACAGCGCCTGGTCGATCAGCCAGTGGACGAACCCCACCCCGAACAGCGTGCCCGCCTGCAGGCCGAGCCAGAACCACCGGCGGTACGCGGCCCCCGCCAGCAGCCCCGCACCGACCGCCGCCAGCGCGCCGAACGCGGCCAGCCCCAGCAGCGGGTTGGGGAAGCCGAACACCTCGGCCTGGTCGGTGCGCATCACCGAACCGCAGCTGATCACCGGGTTGAGGTTGCAGCTCGGGATGTAGGAGGGGTCCTCCAGGATGCGGAGCTTGTCGAAGGTCAGCACCGCGGAGGCGGCCAGGCCGATCAGGGCGGCGATCAGGACGAACAGCGAGAACGCACGGCCCGCGCCGATCGGCGCCGGTGCGGGTGCGGGGGCGGGGACGCGGGAGGAGGAGCCGGGCAGAGCGGTCGATGCGGTCATGGCAGAGCACTCCGTGGGTGAGGAAGGGGCCGGCCCGGCCGGGAATCGGCCGGGCCGGTGGTGCTCACTGCAAGCCCGCGGCCTGCTTCACCTGGGCGGTGAACTGCTCCGGCGTCACCGGGCGGTTGCCGCTGAACAGCGTCAGCGGCTTGCCGTCCACCTTCACCGTCGGGGTCCCCGTCACCCCGCTGTCGTTGAACGCGTCCGCGACCTTCTTCGCCCACGGCGCGTACGTCCGCTCGTTGACCGCCTTGACGAACGCGTCCGTCTTCAGGCCCGGCACCTTGTCGGCCAGCTCCAGCAGGTGGTTGACGTCGCCGAAGGCGTCCTCGCGCTCGTCCGGCTGGTTGGCGTACAGCACGTCGTGGTACGCCTTGAACTTGTCCAGGCCCTCGTTCACCGCGGCGCCGATCGCGGCCAGCGCGGTGCGCGAGCCCTTCCCGGTCAGGTTCTTGTCCAGGAACGCCGCCAGGTGGTACTCGACCTTGACGGTGCCCTCGTCCGCCAGCTTCCTGACGGTCTCGCCGTTGGAGGCCTCGAAGGTCTTGCAGACCGGGCAGCGGAAGTCCTCGAACACCTGGAGGGTGTGCGCGGCGTCCGGCTTGCCGTAGGTGATCACGGTGCCGTCCGCACCGGAGGTGTTCGCCGGGACGACCAGCTGCGTCGGCTCGGCCGCCGCGGCCGAGGACTTGTCGTCGCCGGCCGCGCTGATGGCCAGGGCGGTGCCGCCGACCAGGGCGAGCGCGACGGCGGCCGAGACCGCGACGACGATCCGCTGACGGCGCTTGGCGGCCAGCTTCTCCTGGCGCTGCGCCTCCTGGATGCGCTCACGGGCGCTGATCTTCTGGGCCTGCTTGCGGGAGGGCTTCTGGTTGGGGTGAGCCATGCTCGGTCAACTCCGTGATGGGGGGCGCGCCGCGGGGCGCGCGGGGGTGTCCCGCTCCGGCGCGCGGCACGGCGTGCTCGGCACGGGGTGCTCGGCACGGTGCGCGTCGGCCGGAGAGGGGACGGGGCGAGGGGTCGGAGTCGTGCGCCGCCCGCCACGGGGCCTTCGCAGGACCGTCCTTCGTCGAGGAGCGGCCTTCGGGGGCTCGTCAGCAGGCAGGCGCGAGCAGCGGCGGGCCGCGGCGCGGTGCCGGGCTCAGCACCACGTCCTCGCGGCGCGGGCGGCGGCGGTCCGAGACCGGCAGCGGCACCCGCAGCACCGGCCGGGCCGGCGCCGGGACCAGCAGCAGGACCAGCGCCCGCAGCGGCGCCGCGACGGCCTGGCGCAGCGCGCGCAGCGCCCGCCCGAGGCCCGACAGGGCGGCGTCGCCGAGTCGCAGCCAGGCGGCCGCGGCGAGCGCGATCACCAGGTGGACCAGCAGGAGCAGCACCTGGGTGGCGGCGGGCGCCAGCCGGCCGGAGTGGCCCAACTGGCCGTAGAACAGCGACGATCCGTCCACCGAGCCGCCGCCGCAGACCAGCAGGTTCATGCCGCGGGCCGGGAGGTCGCCGCCGAGCATCGGGCCACAGGTGGTCTGGCCCAGGTTGAAGGTCGTGTTGAGCAGCAGCTCGACCGGGACCATCACGGCCGCGATCTGCGGCAGCCGCCGCTCCCCGCCGGCCAGTGCGGCCGAGACCAGGAAGACCACCGCGGCGGCCAGGGCCACCAGGGTGAGCGGCAGCGGACGGCCGGTGATGAGGACCTGGCCCAGCGCGGACAGCGGCACGGCGAGCGCGGTGAACACCGCGGCCCGCAAGGCCCTCGTCGCGTGGGTGGAGGTCGTCGTCACGTTCGGGAGTATGTCACGGGCCTTACGCCGGGCACGAGGGCGCGTCCCCGGTTGCGGCCGGATCCGGGCACTGGTTGTCCCGCATCGGCCGTTCGTTCGGAGGGCGGGGGCGGGGAGTTCACCGGAGCGATGGGTTTGACGGGGTGCGGGGCCGGTGAGGGGCCGTCAGGCGCTGACGGGGGCGGTCGGACGGTCCGACAATCGGGCGATGGACTACGCCCCCGGCCCGGTGCCGTGGCCGGTGCCCTGGCCGGTGCCGTGGCCGTGGCACTGCCCGTCGCCGTCGGCCTCGCCGTCCGTGCCGTCGCCGGCCGCTTCTCCGAGCCCGTCCCCGGCGGCCACGCCGACCCCTACGCCGACCCCCACGTTGACCGCTACGCCGACCGCCGCCACGCCGACCGTCCCGGCGGTGTCGTCACCGACCGTCGATCCGGTCCCGTCGGTGGCGGCGGCCTCCCCGACTGCCTCCGAGGCCGCCCCGCCGGCTGCCTCACCGGTGGCCCCGCCGGTGGCCTCACCGGTGGCCTCGCCGGTGGCCTCACCGATGGCCTCGCCGGTGGCCTCACCGATGGCCTCGCCGCACGTGGCGAAGCCGGCCCCGCCCCGGGCGCCGATCACCGTGCAGGCGGTGCCGCCGGTCCGGCCTCCCGCCCGGTCGCCCGCGGCGAATGCCTCGCCGACCTGGACGGAGCAGCCCCCGTCGCCGGCCCTGCCCCCGCCGGCCGCCCCCGGTCCGGCGGCCACCGTCGCCGTCGTCGCGGCCGCGCCCCCGCCGGCCGCCGAGGCGCCCCCGGCCGGGCTCGACCCGACCACCTGGACGGCCGTGCTCGTCCTCACCGTCCTGGTCCCCGCCGCCCTCGCGGCCGCCCTCGGCCACCACCACGCGACCTCCCGGAGCCGCCGATGAACCCCGCCCCCCTGCTGAGCGCCGCCGCGTGCGTCGCCTTCGCCGTCGGCTCCCTCGCGGTGGCCCACCGCGTGCGCCCCGCCGTCCCCGAGGGCGAGCCCCCGCCCGAGCCCCACCCGGTGCTCTCCAGCATCGGCTCCGGCCTGCTGTCCGGCTTCATCCTGCTCACCGGTTTCCTGGTCGCCACCGGCTGGGCCGCCCGCACCACCGGCACCCTCCCGCCCCGGGGCCTCTACCTCGCCGACCTCGCCGCCGGCACCGCCGTCCTCCTCTACCCCGCCCTCGCCGGCCTCCCCTTCACCCCCCGCTACACCACCGCCGTGACCTTCTTCGCCGCCCTCGTCGGCTACACCATGTCCCTGGCCGTCCAGCTCCGCCCCTGAGCGGGAGGCCGGGTGGGCCGGTTTCCGGCTGCGGGTGTTCTGCTCGGAGCGGGGGCGGGCGGCGGACATGCGCCGTGGGTTCGGTGCGGGTGCGGGCGGGGTGGCGTGGGAGGTCGGTGGGGCCGACTTTCCACGCCGGGTGGTGCGGTCGGTTGTGGGGCCGGTCGGTTCTTGCCGCCGCCTGGGGTGCGGCGGTTCTGCGGTGGGGGTGAGGTGGCAGGGGAGTGGGTAGTCGGGTGGGCCGGCTTCCTGCTGGGGGTGTTCTGCTCGGAGCCGGGGTGGGCGGCGGACATGCGCCGTGGGTTCGGTGCGGGTGCGGGCGGGGTGGCGTGGGAGGTCGGTGGGGCCGAC